>NZ_JBFAQR010000001.1:0-409035 GCF_040678815.1 Kitasatospora sp. NPDC049285
CCCTCTCCCCCCCGCCCGGTGCTCTCGGGGCCCTCCCTTTTTGTCTACCTCTCCCTGCCGCGCGTTCCCCCTGTGCCCCCCGCCCGACTGTTTTTCCGCGCCCGCGTACGGAAGGTCACGACTGGGTCGTGCGCCCGTGTCTGTTGCCCCGTGATGTACTCCTCGCACTCCGGGGGAAGTCCGGGCGTTACGCTCATGCCGCGTGTGACGCGGCGTCAGGGGATGTCGCGACGCGATCCCATGGCGCCGACGTAGGCGACGGGCAGGCGCAGGGCGGTTCCAGCAGCGGGATGTCGTACTTGGCGTCGTGGGCGAGGACGCACAGGACGGTGCGGCCGTCGAGGCGGTCCAGCTGGGCGTCGAGGTAGCGGTGCGGCCGGTCGACGACGATCTCGTCGGCGTGCGGGAAGCGGCGCTTGGTGACGAAGACCGAACCTCTGATGGAATGGCCAGGGACTACAACGTCTGGGGACGTTACACCTATACGGTCGGCGGTTAGCATGAAGATTCGCAGGACCAGGACACGGTGGGCTGCGCCGGCACTAGTGTGCGCTGCTCTTGCAGCCGCAGCGTTCAGTGTTGCCGGCTGCGGCTGGCTCGACAAGCCGGGGGCTTCGAGCTTCCCCAACGCCTTTCCGAGCTCGAACACCGACGTAACTATCGCGCAGGCATTTCGGGATTTCTCCATAAGCATGCCGACCACGGTGGAGGACGTCGGGTATTATGCGTGGTCGCATGACGGCGAATATCCGATGGCTGCGGTGTTCTCCACCCCGTGTGATGCGGTGCCGGGATTCGCCAAAGATAGCGGGCTCCACGAGGTTCCGGTAAGCGACTCCGAAGGTGATATCGCGGGGGTGAGGGTGTTCGCCGGGGAGCATGGCTGGACGCATACCGGCGGCGAGCAGGACATGTACTTCGTAAGAGCGAAGGACAGCGGTCACCGAGAAGTGACCGTCATGGTGCGCCAAACTGGGCCGTCCTGCAGGATCTGGTTGCACACCTGATTTCGCTGCACCATTAGGGGCCTGTCGCGTCGAGCAGCAGGCCCCTTTCGGATGTCTGGTGCCTGTCCATATTGACCCGAAACGCTATTGACTCGAAACGGTAAGGTTCCGGGCTCGTTGATCAGGAGCGTCTCAAAGTCCGGGTGAGCACGTGAGCCTGCAAGTCGCGGCGGTGCGTAGGTCTCCGGGTGGCCCGTCACGCATGCGTCGAGGCTCCGGTGAAGGGGTGACCTTGCGAAGTCGCCCTGAACCGGAGCCTCGATGTGCCGTCAGTCTGCCACCGTCTGCCTCGTCAAGCCGCCGAGACGTCAACTCTCTTCTCGTGTCGGGCTGGTGGAGCGGCTGGGGATGCTGTCGGATCCGCGTCACCGGCGCGGATGGCGTCACCCGTTGGTGGGCGTGCTGCTGATCGCGGCGTCGGCGGTGCTGGCCGGGGCCCGTTCCTATGCGGCGATCGGGCAGTGGGCCGGCGCCGCGCCGTGGCACACCCCGGCCCGCGTACGTCTCCGGGTCGGACGGGGTTCACGGCAGCGGCTCAGTAGGCGGCGTGGGAGCGGATCTCGGCGAGGACCATGCCGCACAGGTTGGACCAGAGGAGCCACCTGTCGGACCTGCACCGCGTCGGGCAGCGTCTGGCGGGTTGCCTCGGCGTAGCAGCCCGAGCCGTCCCGGCAGACGTGCTCGATCCCTGGGTGCTCGCGCAGCCAGCCCGTCAGGGTCTGGGCGGTGCGGCCGGGCAGGACGTCGATCCGCTCGCCGGTCTCGCCGTCGATGATCACGGTCGCGTAGCGATGCCGGCGCTTGAGGGCGAAGTCGTCGACGCCGAGCACCCGCGGGACACGCAGCGGGGGGCAGAGTCCGGCGCATCAGCAGGGCGGTCTTCAACCGCAATGACTGCCGGGCCTTCGCCGAGTCCGACGTAGACCCGCGCGCACCGGCGCCGTCGCGGACGAGAGCACCTCACAGCCGGACAGGACGCCGACAACGCCGTCCACCGCAGGGCTCGCGCGCGGGTCGAGCATGTCTTGTTGCGGATGAAGAACTGGAAAACCTCCGCGACTGCCACCTGCACGGAGCCCGGGTGCACCACGCCGCGCTCGGCGTCGCATGGCTACACACTCTCGCCATGTCCGGCTGAGACACGCCCGGCGCACTCGTCAGTCGGCCGGCTGTGATCGCTCAAGAGTGGCCCGGAGCCGTCTGATCTCGTTGTGCCGCCGATCCCGTGCCGACTCTCCATCCAGCCGACCCATGGCCCCGGCGCGGCGGCGGCAACACGCCGCTTGGTCGCGGACAGTTCTTCCTCGGGGCGAGATCCCATTGGACTCCATGATCGAAACCTTCCCCCGGCTCTCACAGCGTGGCAGCCGTGGCGACGTTCGGAGCGACCTTCGACAAGCCGGACAAGGCGGCTTGCCCGATACGCAGCCGTCCTGGGAATGGTGAGGTCGTGTCAGGCCGCGTGTGACGTGGCGTCAGGGGACGTCGGGGCCAGGTCGTGGTGGATGGGGCCCGTGGTGGCGGAGAGGGGGAGGCAGGAGCCGCCGCGGGTGAGGGTGATGAGTTCGGCGGCGATGGAGACGGCGGTTTCTTCGGGGGTGCGGGCACCGAGGTCGAGGCCGATGGGGGAGTGGAGGCGGGCCAACTCGGGCTCGGTGAGGCCGACTTCGCGCAGGCGGGTGTTGCGGTCGCGGTGCGTGCGGCGGGAGCCCATGGCGCCGACGTAGGCGACGGGCAGGCGTAGGGCGCGTTCCAGTAGCGGGATGTCGAACTTGGCGTCGTGGGTGAGGACGCACAGGACGGTGCGGCCGTCGAGGCGGTCCAGCTGGGTGTCGAGGTAGCGGTGCGGCCAGTCGACGACGATCTCGTCGGCCTCGGGGAAGCGCCGGCGGGTGGCGAAGACCGGCCGGGCGTCGCAGACGGTGACGTGGTAGCCGAGGAACTTGCCGATCTTGACGACCGCGGAGGCGAAGTCGATGGCCCCGAAGACGATCATGCGGGGTGCGGGGACGTACGCCTCGACGAAGACGGTGACGGTACCGGAGGAGTCGGAGTCGCAGGGCCGGCCGTCCAGACCGAGGACCAGGCGGCCGGTGCGGCCGGCGCCGAGCATCGCGCGGGCCTCGGCGACCACGGCGCGCTCCAGCGGGAAGGAGGAGAGGGTGCCGTGGTGGGCGTCGGCGGTGACCGCGACGGTGGCGCCGAGCATCGCGGGCGGCCCGTCGATGATCCGGGCCAGGGCGACCGGCGTGCCGGAGGCGATGTAGGCGACGCCGGCGTCGAGGCCGGGGTCGGCGCCGGGCGTGATCGGCTGGACGAAGACGTCGAGCAGTCCGCCGCAGGTCAGGCCGACCGCGAAGGCGTCCTCGTCGCTGTACCCGAAGCGTTCCAGGACGGGCTCGCCGGTCTGCAGGGCGGTCTCGCAGAGCGCGTACACCGCGCCCTCGACGCACCCGCCGGAGACCGAGCCGACCGCCTCGCCGTCGGCGTCCACGGCCAGCGCCGCGCCCGGGTCGCGCGGTGCGCTGCCGGAGACGCCGACCACGGTGGCCACGGCGAAGGGGCGCCCGGCGGCGTGCCAGGCCTGAAGCTGCGCGGCGATGTCCTGCACGAGGTGCTCCTTGCGGTACCAGTCCAGTGTGCAACGGGAGGTGCCGCCCCACCGGATCGCTCCGGTGGGGCGGCGGGTGGTGATCAGTGCACGCCCAGCCACGACTTGATCGGGACGAGGGCGAAATAGACCACGAAGACCGCGGTCAGGATCCACATCAGCGGGCCGGGCTCGCGCCACTTGCCGGTGCCGGCCTTGATGACGGTGTACGAGATGACGCCCGCGGCGACACCGGCGGTGATGCTGTAGGTGAAAGGCATCAGGACGCAGGTGAGGAACGCCGGGATGGCGATCTCGCGGTCGGACCAGTCGATGTGCCGGGCCTGGCTCATCATCATCGAGCCGATCACCACCAGTGCGGCGGAGGCGACCTGGACCGGCACCACGGCGGCGACCGGGGAGAAGAACAGCATCAGGGCGAACATGCCGCCGGTGACGGTGGAGGCCAGGCCGGTGCGCGCGCCGTCGCCGACGCCGGTGGCGGACTCCACGAACACGGTCTGCCCGGACGCGCCGGCCACACCGCCGATCGCGCCGCCCGCTCCGTCGATGAACAGCGCCTTCGACAGGCCGGGCATCCGGCCCTTGGAGTCGGCCAGTCCGGCCTCGGTGCCGACGCCGATGATGGTGGCCATCGCGTCGAAGAAGCCGGCCAGCACCAGGGTGAAGACCGCGACGGTGGCGCTGATCGCGCCCAGGCCGTGCGAGCCGAACGCGCCGAACAGGTCGACGTGGCCGAAGAGCCCGAAGTCGGGCGCGGAGACCGGGGAGCCCGGCCAGGTCGGGGCGGAGCCGCCCCAGTCCTTCGCGGTCAGCCCGGCCGCCTGGTTGACGACCAGCGCGACCACGGTGCCCGCCGCGATGCCGATCAGGATCGCGCCGCGCACCCCGCGGGCCAGCAGCACGAAGATGGTCAGCAGGGTGACGGAGAAGATCAGGACGGGCCAGCCCTGCAGTTCGCCGAACGGGCCGAGGGAGAGCGGGGTGGGCCCTCCGGTGTGCACGAACCCGGCCTTGTAGAAGCCGATGATCGCCACGAACAGGCCGATGCCGATGGTGATGGCGTGCTTGAGCGGCAGCGGGATGCCGTTCATGATCTTCTCGCGCATGCCGGAGACCACCAGCAGCACGATCAGCAGACCGTAGATCACGCACAGGCCCATCGCCTGGGCCCAGGTGGTGTGCGGTGCCACCAGCGCGGATATCGCGCCGGAGACCGACAGGCCGGCCGCGACCGCGAGCGGCACGTTGCCGACCACGCCCATCAGGATGGTGGTCACCGCGGCGGCCAGCGCGGTCGCGGTGGTCAGCTGGGCGTGGCTCAGCTTGGCGCCGGTGACGTCCGCACCGCTCAGGATGATCGGGTTGAGCAGGACGATGTAGGCCATCGCCATGAAGGTGGTGAGACCACCGCGGAGCTCGTTGCCCAGGGTGGAGCCGCGCGCCGAGATCTTGAAGTAGGCGTCAAGGGCGTTGCGTGGCGGAGTTGCAGGCGCGGTGGGGGCCGCTTCGGTGGGGCCGGGCTCCGTGGAGGTCCGGGTCATGTCCACTCCCAAGGTTCAAAGGGGGTTGGGGTGGGCGAGCCGACCTGATTGCCTGTCATAGGGAGGGCGCAGGGGGACTGTTCGACTCACGTGGGGGTGGTGCGCTCTGCCGGGCCCGGCGTGGCTGTCGGCAGGGGCCCCGGGGCGGAGGCGGGAAGACGGGAACCCCGCCCCGGGGACGTCTGAGGGTCCGTCAGAGCGTGTCGGTGAGGTGCTCGGGACGGACCGGGATCCGGTTCAGCGCCTTGCCGGTCGCGTTGCGGATCGCCGCCACGATCGACGGGGTGGCCGAGACGGTGGGGGCCTCGCCGACGCCGCGCAGTCCGTACGGGGCGTTCGGGTCCGGGCGCTCCAGGATCTCCACCGGGATCGGCGGGGTGTCCAGGATGGTCGGGATCAGGTAGTCGGTGAAGGACGCGTTGCGCACCTTCCCGTCCTTGACCACGATCTCCTCCATCACCGCGAGGCCGAGCGCCTGGGTGCAGCCGCCCTGGATCTGGCCGACCACGGAGAGCGGGTTCAGCGCCTTGCCGACGTCCTGGACGGCGGTCAGCTCGACCACCTTCACCAGGCCCAGCTCGACGTCCACGTCGACCACCGCGCGGTTGGCGCAGAAGGTGTACTGGACGTGGCCGAAGCCCTGGCCGGTCTCCTTGTCGAAGGGAACGGTGGGCCGGTGGTGGTGCTCGCGGGTCTGCACGATGGCGTCGTCGCCGAGCAGGTCGACCATCGACACCAGCACGCCCGCCGACTCGGAGACCACCTTGCCGCCGATCAGCACGATGTCGTTCTGGGTCCAGCCGTAGCGCCGGCGGCCCTTCTCGATCAGCGCGTGGCGCACCGCCTCGGCGGCGAGCTTCACCGCGCCGCCCGTCATGTACGTCTGCCGGGAGGCGGAGGTGGAGCCGGCCGAGCCGACCTCGGTGTTGGCCGGGTGGATGGTGACCTGCTCGACGCCCAGCTCGGTGCGGGCGATCTGGGCGTGCACGGTGACGCCGCCCTGCCCGACCTCGGCCATCGCGGTGTGCACCATGGCGACCGGCTCGCCGCCGATCACCTCCAGGCGGACCTTGGCGGTGGAGTAGTCGTCGAAGCCCTCGGAGAAGCCGACGTTCTTGATGCCGACCGAGTAGCCGACGCCGCGTACGACGCCCTCGCCGTGGGTGGTGTTGGACAGCGCGCCCGGCAGGGTGCGCACGTCCAGGTGCTCCAGGTCCAGCGGCGGCGGCAGCGGCATGTCCTTGACCCGCTGCAGCAGCTCGGCGACCGGCGCGGGCGCGTCGATCTCCTGGCCGGTGGGCATCAGGTCGCCCTGGGTGACGGCGTTCAGCTGCCGCAGCTCCACCGGGTCCATGCCCAGCTCGGCGGCAAGCTTGTCCATCTGCGACTCGTAGCCGAACGCCGCCTGCACCGCGCCGAAGCCGCGCATCGCGCCGCAGGACGGGTTGTTGGAGTACAGGGCGATGGCGTGCATCTTCACGTTCGGGATCACGTACGGGCCGTGGCCGAGCGAGGCGGCGTTGCCGACCACCGCGGGCGAGGCGGAGGCGTACGCGCCGCCGTCCAGCACGATCCGGCAGTCCGCGAAGACCAGCTTGCCGTCGCGGGTGGCGCCGTGCTCGTAGTGCATCTTCGCCGGGTGGCGGTGGACGTGGCCGAAGAACGACTCGTCGCGGGCGTAGACGATCTTGACGGGCTTGCCGGTGTGCAGCGCCAGCAGGCAGGCGTGGATCTGCATCGACAGGTCCTCGCGCCCGCCGAACGCGCCGCCGACGCCGGCCAGGGTCAGCCGCACCTTCTCCTGCGGCAGGCCGAGGACGGGCGCCATCTGCTGGCGGTCCACGTGCAGCCACTGGGTGGCGATGTACAGGTCGACACCGCCGTCCTCGGCGGGCACCGCCAGGCCGGACTCCGGGCCCAGGAACGCCTGGTCCTGCATGCCGACCTCGTACTCGCCGGAGACGATCACGTCCGCCAGCGCCCGCACCTCGTCGGTCACGCCCAGGCCGTAGACCAGCTTCTGCTCGTGGCAGATGTTGCCGTACCCGTGCGACTTGTACTCGTGCGGCTCGTGCACGTAGCCGTGGGTCTCCGGGTCGAGGCACTGCTCCTCGGTGGTGATCGGGGTGAGCACCTCGTACTCGACCTTGATCTTCTTCACCGCGCGGCGAGCCGTCTCCGGGTGGTCCGCGGCGACCAGGGCGATCGCCTCGCCGTGGTAGCGGACCTTGTCGATCGCCAGGGCCGGCTGGTCGGCGATCTCCAGGCCGTAGTACTTCTCGCCCGGGATGTCCTGGTGGGTGAGGACCGCGTACACGCCGGGCACCTTCAGCGCCTCGGAGATGTCCACCGAGAGGATGTTGGCGCGCGGGTGGGGCGAGCGCAGCGCCATGCCCCACAGCATGTCCTCGTGCCACATGTCCGAGGAGTAGGCGAACTCGCCCTTGACCTTCAGGGTGCCGTCGGGGCGCAGCGGGGAGCCGCCGATGCCGTCCTTCGACGCCTGGTTGATGTTCTGCAGGTTCTTCTGGCCCTGGATGGTACGGGTGCTCACTTCACGGCCCCCTCGCCGGCGCACTTGCGGGCCGAGGCCAGCCGCACCGCGTCCATGATCTTCTCGTAGCCGGTGCAGCGGCACAGGTTGCCCGACAGCGCCTCGCGGATGTCGGTGTCGCTGGGCTGCGAGTCCTTCTCCAGCAGCGCGTCGGTCTGCACCAGCAGGCCCGGGGTGCAGAAGCCGCACTGCACGGCGCCCGCGTCCACGAACGCCTGCTGGACCAGGCCCAGCTCGCCGTTCTCCTCGGCCAGGCCCTCGACGGTGCGGACCTCGCGGTCCTGGACCTGGCCGGCCGCGACCAGACAGGAGCAGACCGGCACCCCGTCCAGGTAGACCGTGCAGGAGCCGCACTCGCCCTGCTCACAGGCGTTCTTCGAACCGGGCAGGCCGACCCGCTCGCGCAGGACGTACAGCAGGGACTCGCCCTCCCACACGTCGTCGGCCTCGACCGGCTTGCCGTTGGCGGTGAACGTGACCCTCATGCCGCGCTCCTGATCTGCTTGCGGTAGTCGTTCCAGGTCCAGGTCAGGGTGCGTCGCGCCATCACCGCGAGCGCGTGCCGCCGGTAGTCGGCGGTGCCCCGGACGTCGTCGATCGGGGAGGCGGCGGCGCGCACCAGCTCGCCGAAGCGCTGGATCACCTCCGCGCCCAGCAGCTCCCCGGTCTCCCACAGGCCGCGCTCGGCGAGCACGCCCTGCAGGTACTCCTCGGCCTCCACGGCACGCCGCGGCGTGGGGGCGGCCGAGCCGATGCCGGTGCCGACGGTGCCGTTCTTCGGGTGCAGCGCGAAACCGAACGCGCACACCGCGATCACCATCGCGTTGCGGGTGCCGATCTTGGAGAACTGCTGCGGGCCGTCGGCGACCGGGATGTGCACCGCGCCGATCAGCTCGTCCGCGGCCAGGCTGTTGCGCTTCACGCCGACGTAGAACTCGTCGATCGGGATCAGCCGCACGCCGCGCACCGAGTGCGCCTCCACGAACACGTCCCGGCCGGCCGCCAGCAGCGCCGGGTGCGAGTCACCGGCGGGCGAGGCCGCACCCAGGTTGCCGCCGACGCTGCCGCGGTTGCGGATCTGCGGCGAACCGACGGTGTGCGCCGCCAGCGCCAGGCCCGGCAGCTCGGTCGACAGCTCGTCGATGATCCGGGCGTACGGCACCGAGGCGCCCAGGCGCACGGTGGCGCCGTCGGTGCTCCATTCGGTGAGCTCGGTGATGCGGTTCAGGTCGAGAATCGCGGATGGCCGGTGCACGTCGAAGTTCATCTCGACCATGACGTCCGTGCCGCCCGAGATCGGCAGCGCGGTGGGGTGCTCAGCCTTCGCCGCGAGTGCCTCGTCCCAGGTAGCGGGCCGAAGGAACTCCATGCGGGTGTCTCCTCAAGTCGTCGCCAACCGGACGTGGGCACTGCGCCCTGGCCGGTGTTCCGGACTGTGCAACCGCCGTGTTGCCACGGCGTTGAGTCCCGGTCACCGCGGTGTGTCCGGCGGGATGTGGCCAGTGAACCGCTGTGACGGGGCCCACTGGCAGTCACCGATGGCATGAGGCCCGGCGGCGTGCCGCAGTACCGTCCTGTACGTTCCTCTAAGGTGGACGATCGCCCAGCTCACCTCGTGCACACTGGGCCAACCCACCCACTCTTTTCATCCCCTTGTCCCAGCCTGATCCACCCCCCGGCACCCCATCAGCAGCACCCCACCCTCACCCCCTCGCACCCCCTGGGAGGCGCCCATGCGCGTCCGTGACCTGCTCGCCCCCGGCGCACCCCGGCTGCGCCTGCTCGCCGGCGAGGACGAGCTCGACCGGCAGGTCACCGGAGTGATGACCACCGACCTCCAGGACCCCGGGCGGTACCTGCACGGCGGCGAACTGGTCCTCACCGGCATGCTCTGGCGCACCGCCCCCGCCGACTCCGAACGCTTCGTGCGCACCGTCGTGGCCGGCGGCGCCGCGGCCCTCGGCGCGGGCGAGGCCGAGGTCGGCCCCGTCCCGGACGACCTCACCGAGGCCTGCCGCCGGCACCGCATCCCGCTGCTCGTCGTCCCCGACGACATCGCTTTCGGCACCGTCACCGAGTACGTCGGCCGGCAGGTCTCCGCCGACCGGGCCGCCGACCTCGCCGCGCTGGTCGACCGGCACCGCCTGCTGGTCTCCGCGGCCGGCGGCGGCGGCCTCGACGCCGTCCTCGACCTGCTCGGCGGCGACCTCGACCTCGACTGCTGGGTGCTCACCCCGACCGGCCGGGTGGTCGCCGGACCCACCGACCGGCTCACCCCCACCGACCGCGACCAGCTCGCCCGCGCCCACCTCGCCGCCCAGCGCCAGCGCCGCAGACCCCCGCACCGCGCCCGGCTGGCCGGCGGCGCCTACTCCCTGCTGCCCGCCGCCGTCGACCCCGCCGACGAGGCCCCGCTCGCCGACTGGCTCCTGGTGGTGGCCGGCGACGTCACCGAATGGACGCCCAAGCGGCAGCAGCTCGCCGAGAACCTCGCCCGGCTGGTCGCCGCCGAGCGCACCCGCCGCGACGAGGGCCGACGGCTGCGCCGCCGGATCGCCGACGAGGTCCTGACGCTCCTTCAGCGCGACGCCGACCCCGGCGAGATCGGCCGCGCCCTGCACGCCTCCAGCACCATGGCCACCCGCTACGAGGGCGCCGGCGACAGCGACGACAGCGCGCAGTGGCTGGTGCTCAGCGCCGAATCCACCGGCCTGCCCGACGGCGCGCTACGGCCGATCCTCGAGGAGGCCCTGGCCGGCGCCACCGACCGGGCCCTGGTCGCCGCCCACGGTGCGACCGGCGCGGTGGTCGTCCTGCCCGCGCTCGACGTGCCGGTGCCGGCCGACGCGATCCGCACCCTGCTCGCCCCGCTGGAGGCCGGCCTCGGCTCCGAAGGCCGGATCACCCTCGGCGTCTGCGCGCCCGCCGCCGAGTCGGCCGGCCTGCGCGGCGCCCTGGAGGAGGCCCGGCACGCCCGCCGGATCGCCGCCGCCCGGGTCGGCCGGGTCTGCGTGGCCGGCCCCGAGGAGCTCGCCTCCCACGTCCTGCTGCTGGCCGCCGTCCCCGACGAGGTCCGCCGAGCCTTCCGCAGCCGCCTCCTCGACCGGGTCATCGCCTACGACCTGGAACACCAGGCCGACCTGGTCCGCACCCTCGAGGCCTTCCTCCGCTCCGACGGCTCCTGGACCCGCTGCGCCGCCCAGCTCCACGTCCACGTCAACACCCTCCGCTACCGCATCGGCCGCATCGAGGAACTCACCGGCCGCGACCTCTCCCGCCTGGAGGACCGGGTCGACTTCTACCTCGCCCTGGAACTCGCCTGACGGGCCGTCAACACGCCGAAGGGCCCTGCCTGGTGGCCGGGCCCTTCGGGGGTGGGACGGGGTCAGTGCTGGACGGGGATGATCGAGGTCAGCCAGGTGAAGACGCCGGGGACCATGGGCTTCCAGACGTCGCTGCTGTGGGCGCCGGTGGTCTCCACCACGTTGACGGTGGTGGGGGTCTTGGCGGCGGCCTTCAGGGCCTCGCCGGCCTCCAGGCCGTCACCCTTGTTGCCGCTGACGTAGAGGGCGACCTTGGGGGGCTGGGCGGCGGACTTGAGGATGTTCAGCGGGTTGGAGACCTCCCGCAGGTGCGGGTCCTTGGCGGTCAGCGACGCGGGCTCGGCGGCCGGGTCGCTGTAGCCCGAGAGGCTGACGCCGGCCCGGTAGCGGTTCGGGTGCTCCAGGGACAGCTTGGCCGCGCAGTGCGCGCCCGCCGAGTAGCCGGCCACCGCCCAGCGGTCGGCGGACGGGTCGGCGCGGAAGTTGTCCAGCACCATCTGGGGGACGTCCCGGGACAGCCAGGCGTCGGCGTTGACCTTGCCCGCCACGTCGGCGCAGCCGGTGTCGACGGTGTCGCCCAGCAGGTTGGTGCGCGGCGAGACCAGGATGAACGGCGCGACCTGCCCGCTCTGCATCATCGGCTTCAACTGCTCGGACACCTTCAGGGTGCCGAACCAGGTCTTCGAGGAGCCCGGCCAGCCCGGCAGCAGTTCCACCACGGGGAAGGTCTTGTCCTTGAACGCCGGGTCGTTGTACTGCGGCGGCAGCCAGACCAGCACCTCGCCGTCGACGCCCGACACCGCGCCCTTCAGGTCGGTGGTCTGTACGTCGTTCGGCACCTTGGGGTCGCCGACCGGCTTGAACTGCTGGATCACCTTCGGGTGCTTGGCGTCGTTCGCCGGCGCCCCGCTCGCCCCGCCCGTCTCCGCCTGCACGTTCGGCACCGCGCGGATGTGGTTGCCGGTGCCCAGCAGGTCGTCCCAGCTGCCGTAGATCAGGTTGGCGTTGTTCACCATGACGAACACCATGGTGACGGCCGTGAGCTGACAGAACAGCAGCATGGCGATCCTGGACAGCACCTGAAGGGGTCGCGGACCGCGCACCCGCCCCCACAGCAGCAGTGCCGCCGTGACGGAGATCGGCACGAGAATGATCGTGACGATGAGGAAAGGGGTGCCTGTCAGCTGCATCGGGTCTCTCGTATCAGGTCGTCCGGCCGTCCGGGGCATGGTCCCCCGGTTCGCGCTTCACACTTGTCAGACTGCGTGGAACACACGATCAGTTGCCCCCGAACGGCGTAGAAACCTGAGAGGAACATCACGTTTTCTCGAGAATCCGCTGTGTGTTCGCCGCCCAAGTCTGCCACTTCGCTGAGAACCCCCCGCCCCAGGTCGCAGCCCTTTACCAAACAGAGGAGCATCAGCCCCCGTGACCAGTCCCAGCGGCCCCAACCGCCCAGCCGTCCTGCCGAATCTGCTCGGTCTGGGCCCCCGTGCCGAACGCCGCCGCCGCGCCCTCCCGGCCAGCGTGCTGCGGCTGCCCACCATCGGCGTGGACATCGGCGGCACCAAGGTGGTGGCCGGTGTGGTCGACGGCGAGGGCCGGGTGATCGACCGGCTGCGCACCGAGACGCCGGACAAGAGCAAGAGCCCCAAGGTCGTCGAGGACGTCATCGTCGAGCTGGTCCTGCAGCTCGCCGACAAGCACGACGTGCACGCGGTCGGCGTCGGCGCGGCCGGCTGGGTGGACGCCGACCGCTCCCGGGTGCTCTTCGCCCCCCACCTGAACTGGCGCAACGAACCGCTGCAGGAAGCCCTCAGCTCCCGGCTGCGCTTCCCCGTGGTGGTCGAGAACGACGCCAACGCCGCAGCCTGGGCCGAATGGCGCTTCGGCGCCGGCCGCGGCGAGGACCACATGGTGATGATCACCCTGGGCACCGGGATCGGCGGCGCGGTGGTCCGGGACGGTTTCGTCGACCGTGGCAAGCACGGTCTGGCCGGCGAGTTCGGCCACATGCAGGTGGTGCCCGGCGGCCACCGGTGCCCGTGCGGCAACCGCGGCTGCTGGGAGCAGTACTCCTCCGGCAACGCGCTGGTCCGCGAGGCCCGCGAGCTGGTGGCCGAGGAGTCCCCGGTGGTCCAGCCGCTACTCGCCCGGGCCGGCGGCAGCCCGCTCGGCATCAGCGGGCCGCTGGTCACCGAGGCCGCGAGGGACGGCGACGCGGTGGCCGTCGAACTGCTCTACGAGGTCGGGCGCTGGCTCGGGGTCGGGATCGCGAATCTGGCCGCCGCGCTCGACCCCGGCCGGTTCGTGGTGGGCGGCGGCGTCAGCGAGGCCGGCGAGCTGCTGCTCGGCCCCGCGACGGACGCCTTCCGCCGCACCCTCACCGGCCGCGGGTTCCGGCCGGAGGCCACGATCGTCCACGCCGCGCTCGGCAACGAGGCGGGGTTGGTCGGCGCGGCGGACCTGGCGCGGCAGGTCGCGCGGCGGTTCCGGACGATCAAGCGCAGAAGGGTCGAACGCGGCCTGTAGTGGCAAACGTCCAGGGGCTCTGGGGGTACCTCCCGGCCCCCCTTGGGGCTGGGGGCGGAACTGCGGGGCGGGTGGCGGTGCGGTCTGAACTCGGCTGACGGTCTTCGGAGACGTCCATGCGCCCAGACCTTGCAGCGCCCCCGAACCCCGACCGCCACGCACTCCCGCCGTTCCCCGGGCCCCTAACGGGTCCCGGAGGGACCCTTGCTGGGGGTGCGGCATGTATGGGACAACGGGTTACTGACGCCGTTTCAGGGAGGCCGTATGGGACCCGTTGCCCGTCTCGTTCCCGCACTCGTGCTCGTCACCGGATTGCTGGCCACTGCCGCGGGGCCCGCCGTCGCCGATCAGGTCGTGCCAGAGAAGTCGCCCGAGGCGGTGGGGTGGGGCGGGGCGGTGGCCAGTGTGGATGCGGATGCCACGGCTGCCGGGATCGAGGTGTTGCGGCGGGGCGGCAACGCGGTGGACGCGGCCGTGGCCACGGCTGCCGCGCTCGGGGTCACCGAGCCGTATTCGGCGGGTATCGGCGGGGGCGGGTACTTCGTGTACTACGACGCCAGGACGCACCGGGTGTCCACGCTGGACGGCCGGGAGGTCGCCTCGCGGACGGCGGATTCCTCGCTGTTCCTGGAGAACGGCGTACCGCTGCCGTTCAACGACGCGGTGACCAGCGGGCTGTCGGTCGGCGTTCCGGGTACCGCGGCGACCTGGGAGCAGGCGTTGCGGCGGTGGGGGACCCGTTCGTTGGGGGAGGCGTTGAAGCCCGCGGAGCGGATCGCCGACCGCGGGTTCACCGTCGACCAGACCTTCCAGGACCAGACCGCGGCCAACCAGGCGCGGTTCAAGGACTTCCCGGCGACGCGGGAGCTGTTCCTGCCGGGCGGTCAGCTCCCGGTCGTGGGCAGCGCCCTGCGCAACCCGGATCTGGCGGCGACCTACCGGCAGTTGGGGCGGGAGGGCACCGCCGCGCTGTACCGCGGGGCGATCGGTACGGACGTCGTCCGGACCGTGCAGCACCCGCCGGTCGATCCGGCGTCAGGTCGCAACGCCCGGCCGGGGCGGATCGACGCCGGGGACCTGGCGGGGTACCAGGTGCGCGAGCAGGAGCCGACGCACGTGAGCTACCGGGGGCTGGACGTCTACGGCATCGCGCCGTCCTCCTCGGGCGGGACGACCGTCGGTGAGGCGCTGAACGTCATGGCGGGGGCCGACCGGGGGAGCCTCGCCGATCCGGTGCGGTACGACCACCGGTTCCTGGAGGCGAGCCGGATCGCGTTCGCCGACCGCAACCGGTGGGTCGGCGACCCGCGGGCCCAGCAGGTGCCGACCCGTCAACTCCTCGATCCCGGCTACGCGGCGAGCCGCGCCTGCCTGATCGACCCCGACCACGCGCTGACCAGCCCGCTCGCCCCGGGCGACCCGTACCACCCGGCGGCCTGCGCGAGCAGCGGGCAGCCCGCGGCCGAACCGTACGAGGGGCAGTCGACCACCCACCTGACGGTCGCCGACCGGTGGGGCAACGTGGTGGCCTACACGCTGACCATCGAGCAGACCGGCGGCAGCGGCATCACCGTTCCCGGCCGGGGCTTCCTGCTCAACAACGAGCTGACCGACTTCAACTTCACCCCGCTCACCCCGGGTGTCCCGGACCCGAACCTGCCCGGGCCGGGCAAGCGGCCGCGCTCGTCGATCTCCCCGACCATCGTGCTGCGCGACGGGCAGCCGTACTTCGCGGCCGGCTCGCCCGGCGGCGCGACCATCATCACCACGGTGCTGCAGGTGCTCACCGGCCGGATCGACCGCGGTCTGACGCTGGAACAGGCGATCGCCGCGCCGCGCGCCAGCCAGCGCAACACCGCCGCGACCCAGGCCGAACCGGCGTTCCTGGCCTCGCCCGAGGCGGCCCGGCTGCAGGCGATGGGCCACGTCTTCGCGACCGTCCCGGAGATCGGCGCGGCCACCGGCGTCGAGCGGCTGCCGGACGGGCGGTGGCTGGCCGCGGCCGAACCGGTCCGGCGCGGCGGGGGAGCGGCGGCGGTGGTGCGGCCCTCGCGCTGAACACCGGGGCCCGGGCGGACGTCCGGGTGAGCGCGACCTGCCCGGTGCTGTCGGCGACGGGCGGTATGTTCGGACGGGGTGCCCGCCCGCGGGGCCCCGTCCGTCCGCTCGCCTAGGGAAGGCCGCCGTGACCGTCCGCATCGCCACCTGGAACATCAACTCCGTCACCGCCCGGCTGCCGAAGCTGCTGGAGTGGCTGGAGTCCGCCAAGCCGGACGTGCTCTGTCTGCAGGAACTCAAGTGCAGCACCGAGGCGTTCCCCGCCGAGGCGGTCGGCGAACTCGGCTACGAGTCCGCGGCGCACGGCACCGGGCGGTGGAACGGCGTCGCGGTGCTCTCCCGGATCGGGTTGGAGGACGTGGTCCGCGACCTGCCCGGCCAGCCCGGCTTCCTCGCCGACGACGCGATGCTGCCCGTCGTGGAGCCCCGCGCCGTCGCCGCCACCTGCGGCCCGGTCCGGGTCTGGTCGGTGTACGTGCCCAACGGCCGCGAGGTCGACCACGCTCACTACCGGTACAAGCTGGAGTGGCTGACCGCGCTGCGCGACGCCACCCGGGAGGACGCCGCCGGCGCCCGCCCGTTCGCCGTGCTCGGCGACTTCAACATCGCCCCCGCCGACGAGGACGTCTTCGACGTCGCGGCCTTCGAGGGCCAGACCCACGTCACCGCGCCCGAGCGCGCCGCCCTCACCGCCCTCCAGGAGATCGGGCTGCAGGACGTCGTGCCCCGCCCCCTCAAGTACGACCGCCCCTACACCTACTGGGACTACCGCCAGCTCGCGTTCCCGAAGAACCGCGGCATGCGCATCGACCTCACCTACGCCAACAAGCCGTTCGCCGACGCCGTCACCGACAGCTACGTCGACCGCGAGGCCCGCAAGGGCAAGGGCACCTCCGACCACGCCCCGGTCGTGGTCGACCTGGACGTCTGACCGGTCGTCAGGGCACCGTCCCCGCACCGCCGATCGGTCCGGAAGGCCCGGTCGGCGGTGTTTTCGACCCCACTATTCTCTGAGTGTATAGACGCGGAGTACACCCGCAGCGTAGGGTCGCGGCATGAGCGTTCCTCTCACCCTGCTGGGCCTGCTCGAACGTGAGCCGAGCCACGGCTATGACCTCAAGCGCGACTACGACGCCTTCTTCAGCCGCGGCAAACCGCTCCCCTTCGGGCAGGTGTACGCGACGCTCGGGCGGCTCGCCCGGGACGGGAAGGTGGTGGTCGGGGAACCGGAGGCCGGGGACGGGCCGGACCGCAAGCGGTACGTGATCACCGACGCCGGAGCCACCGAGTTCGAGGAGTGGCTGACCGAGCCGGTCGCCGCCGAACCGCACCTGCAGACCGTGCTGTTCAGCAAGGTCGTGCTGGCCCTGATGCTCGGCCGCAACGCCGAGGCGTACCTGGACACCCAGCGCAGCGCGCACCTGCAGCGGATGCGCGAACTCACCGAGATCAAGCGGGCCGGCAGCCTGGTCGACGCGCTGCTCGCCGACCACGGCCTGTTCCACCTGGAATCCGACCTGCGCTGGATCGACCTGACCACCGCCCGACTCGACGCCCTCGCCGCGGAGGTGACCCGCCGATGACCACCGGCCCCGCCCTGCTCGAAGCCCGCTCCGTCACCCTCTCCTTCGGCAACACCCCCGCCCTGCGCGGCGCCGACCTGGTCGTCGACGCCGGCGAGATCCTCGCCGTGATGGGCCCCAGCGGCTCCGGCAAGTCCACCCTGCTGCACTGCCTGGCCGGCATCCTCACCCCCGACGGCGGCGAGGTCCTCTTCGACGGCCGCCGGATCGACCGGCTCGGCGAGCAGGAACGCAGCGCGCTGCGCCGCGACTCCTTCGGCTTCGTCTTCCAGTTCGGCCAACTGGTACCGGAGTTGACCGCCGAGGAGAACGTCGCGCTGCCGCTGCTGCTGGGCGGCGTCCGACGCAACGCCGCGCTCCAGCGGGCCCGCGCCTGGTTCCCCCGGCTCGGCCTGGACGGGCTGGAGGCCCGCCGCTCCGGCGAGCTGTCCGGCGGCCAGGCACAGCGCGTCGCGCTGGCCCGCGGGCTCGTCGCCGAGCCGCGCGTGCTGTTCGCCGACGAGCCCACCGGCGCACTCGACTCGCTGACCGGCGAACACGTGATGGACCTGCTCGTCGACTCCGCCCGGGCGCAGGGCACCACCGTCGTCCTGGTCACCCACGAGGCCCGGATCGCCGCCTACGCCGACCGCGAGGCCATCGTCCGCGACGGCCGCGCCACCTCGCTCTCCGGCCGGATCGCCTCATGATCCGACTCAGCCTCCGACTCACCGTCAGCGGCGGCCGCGAGGCGCTGGCGCGACTGCTGATCACCGCCGCCGCGATCTCCCTCGGCGTCGGCCTGCTGCTCACCACCCTCGCCGCGGTCAACGCCGTGCACACCCAGAACGCCCGCTACGCCTGGTTCAACACCGGGTTGGGCGCAGACGGCCACGCCGGAGCTGACGGTGCGTCGGCCACCGGGAACGACGCGCGGTCGCTCTGGTGGCTGACCAGGCGGGACACCTTCCACGGGGAGGAGATCGGCCGGGTCGACGTCGCCGTCACCGCCGAGGGCGGACCGGTCTCGCCCGGGGTGTCGCGGATGCCCGGCGCGGGGGAGTACTACCTGTCGCCCGCGCTGGCGCGGCTGGTGGACACGACACCGCCCGCGCAGCTCGGCGACCGGTTCCCGGGCCACCGGGTCGGGATCCTCGGGCCGGCGGCACTGCCCGCGCCCGACAGCCTGGTGGCCCTGGTCGGGCGGACACCGGCGGAGATGGCGGCACTGCCGGGCGCCCGGCAGGTGTCGCGGATCGCCGACACCTCGCCCGACGAGTGCGCGGACTGCGTGGTGGGCCTCAAGGCCAACGGCGTGGACCTGATCCTGACGGTGGCGACCGGCGCGCTGGTGTTCCCGGTGCTGATCCTGATCGGCACGGCCACCCGCCTGACGGCCACTCAGCGCGAGCGCCGCTTCGCCGCGATGCGGCTGGTCGGCGCGACGCCCCGGCAGGTCTCGGCCGTGGCGGCGGTGGAGTCGACGGTCGCCGCGGTGGCAGGAGTGCTGTTCGGCTTCCTGCCGTACCTGCTGCTGCGCGGCCCGGTCGCCGGGATGGCGCTGACCGGCGCGGCGTTCTACCCGGACGACCTGACGCTGACGGTCCCTCAACTGCTGGCCGTCTGCCTCGGCGTCCCGGTCGCCGCCGCGGTCGCCGCGCGGATCGCGCTGCGCCGGGTGCGGATCTCCCCGCTGGGGGTGAGCCGGCAGGTGACGCCGAAGCCGCCGCGGGCGTGGCGGGTGCTGCCGCTGGCGGCGGGGCTGGGGGAGCTGGTGTTCTTCCTGGTGCGGCACCCGGAGACGGTGCCCGGGCAGATCAAGGCGTACCTGTCGGCGTTCCTGCTGATCATGCTGGGCGTGGTGCTGAGCGGCCCGTGGCTGACCAAGGTGGGCGCCGGGCTGCTGGCCGGCCGGGCCCAGCGCCCGGCGCCGCTGATCGCGGTCCGGCGGCTGGCCGACAACCCGACGGCGGCGTTCCGTGCGGTGAGCGGGCTGGTGCTGGCGCTGCTGGTGACCACCGCGACGGTCGGGATCATCACCACGTTGAGCGATGAGCGCGGCGTCCCGCACGGCGGCCCGCAGTTCGACAACCTGATGCTGAACGACCTCTCCGGCGGCTACGACGACCACGGCCGCCCGGCGCGCACCGGCGCGCCCGCCCTGCCCGGACTGACCGATCGGCTGCACGCCGTGCCGGGTGTGCGGGAGGTCCTGCTGGTCCACCCCCTCGCGGAGCCGGTGCCGATCGCCGACTACGACCGCTTCGCCAGCGAGGCGGTGGACTGCCGCAGCCTGGACGCCGTCCGGGTGTACGGCCACTGCGAGCCCGGCGCACAGAGCGCGTACGTGCCGGTGATGTGGTCCGGCTGGGAGGACCTGAGCGCCCGGCAGTGGCCCGCCGCGCCGTACACGGTGGAGCAGCTGGCGGCGCTGCCGGTGGTCAACGTGGTGGTGGACACCGACGGCTCGCCCGCCGCGGTGGAGCAGGCCAGGACCATGGTGGACAGCGCGTACCCGGCGATCCGGCAGGCCGCGACGCTCTCCGAGTCGCGGACGATGATGACCAGTGAGCTGAGGGGCTACCAGCAGCTGGCGAACGTGGTGATCCTGGCGACCTTCCCGATCGCGGGGTGCAGCCTGGCGGTGAGCGTGGCCGGCGGGCTGAGCGAGCGCAAGCGGCCGTTCAGCCTGCTGCGGCTGACCGGGGTGCCGCTGCCGCTGCTGCGCGGGGTGGTGGCGCTGGAGTCGGCGGTGCCGCTGCTGCTGGTGTCGGCGGTGGCGATCGGCATCGGCTTCCTGGCCGCCGACCTGTTCCTGCGCTCGCAGCTGAAGTACACGCTGCACGCCCCCGGCGCGGGCTACTACCTGACGGTGGTCGCGGGGCTGGCCGCGGCGCTCGGGATCATCGCGGCGACGCTGCCGCTGCTGCGCCGGATCACCGGGCCGGAGACCGCGCGCAACGAGTGACGGGCGAGGCCGTTCGGGTCCGGAGCATCGACCGGACCCGAACGGCCTCGCGGGTTCGCCGGTCACGGGGGCACTGCCTAGCCTGGTCGGAAACCGAGGGTAGCGGAACGACCACGGGGCGCCAGCGCCTGCCGCTACCCCGACCCGACCCCCTGGAGGTACGGCATGCGCCCAACGCGCACGGCCGCCGCCGCTCTGCTCGGCACCACCGTCCTGTTCGGCCTGGCCGGCACCGCCCCCGCGTCCGCCAAGGGCGGCGAACCCGCCTGGGTGAGCCCGGCCCAGGCGCAGCCCGGACAGTCGGTCTCGGTGAGCGTGACCTGCGAGACCAGCTCGGTGAAGACCGTCACCGCGACCTCGGCGGCCTTCGCCGGCGGCTCGACCACGCTCAGCGTCGGCCCCGACGGCAAGTACTCCGGCACCGCGACGGTGATCTCCGAACAGGAGATGGTCAGCGCGGCCGCCAAGCGGACCACCACGGACTCCTCGTGGGGCATCGACGGCAAGTGCCCCAACGGCGACGGCTTCGTCGGCGCGGTCGCCATCGCGGCGGCCGCCACCGGCGGCAGTGCCGAGTGGGAGGGCGCCAAGACCCCGCACGGCGCGGTGGAGACCGGTCTCGGCGGCTCGGTCGGCGTCGACGCCCGGCAGCTCGGCGCCGGCGCGGCACTGGTCACGGCCGGTGTCGGCGGCTTCTGGCTGCTGCGGCGGCGCGGGGGCGCGGCCGGCGGGACGTCCTGACCGGCACCCGTACGCGCCCACCGTACGAAGCCGGCCGCCCGTCCCCGCGGCCGCACGAGAAGGGCGGCACCCGAGCCTCGGGTGCCGCCCTTCAGCACGTGCGCGGGGGCCTGCGGCCGGTCGGCGCGTCAGGCGGTGGCCACCGCGGCTCCGGCCGGGGCGGTGGCGGCGGCGGTGCGGGCCAGGGTGCCGGTGGTGAGCAGGTACTGGCCAGCGAGGTAGGTGGCCATCACCAGGAAGCCGTGCCCGGGAAGGTGCTTCCAGTGGGCCAGGTCGGTGGCGATCAGGGTGTCGGAGAGCAGGAACAGCGCCCCGCCGAGGCCGGCCCGCCCGTTGATGCCCGCGGAGCTCACCGCGGTGGCGGTCAGCAGCAGGCTGTAGCCGGCCACCGCGATCTGCAGGTCGCCGAGGTCCGGCCAGAGCTGACTGATCAGCACCCCCCAGGCGACCGCGTACCCGGCGGCGGTGAGCAGCGCGCGGCGGCGGTCGGCGAACGCGCCGAGCCTCACGAACATGGTCACGTAGCAGAGGTGGCCGAGCGCGAAGGAGCCCATCCCGGCGAGGAAGGCGGGGGTGGTGCCGAACTGCAGCAGGATGTCGCCGCCCGCGCCGAACAGCAGCGCGGGGATCAGCAGCCGGGGCGCGGCGGCCGCGCCGGCCCACACCCAGGCGGCGAGCAGCGGCATCAGCAGCGGCTTGGTGAGGTTCTGCAGCAGCGTCAGGTGGACGAGGATCGCCAGCAGGTGCACGACCGAGACGGCGGCGAAGGCGATCAGCAGGGCCCGCGCGGTGCGCGGGTCGCGGACGGTGGTGGTCATGCGGCTGCGCCCTCCGGGCCGGCGGCGGGACGGTCGGCGGTGCGGTCGGCGGCCGGGGCGGGCTGCCAGCCCGGGCCCTTGGCCAGGTGGCGAAGCCGGTCGCCCCAGGTGGTGGCGGTGCGGACGTCCCGGGCGATCGACAGGTACTCGTGGGTGGCGACCTTCAGCGGGTTGAAGGTGCCGATGTTCTTGGTCAGGCCGTACACCGGGCGCTCGGCCTCCGCGGCGAAGCTGCCGAACATCCGGTCGAAGACGATCAGGATGCCGCCGAAGTTGCGGTCCAGGTAGCCGCCCTGCGAGGCGTGGTGGACCCGGTGGTGGGAGGGCGTGTTGAACACGTACTCGATCGGCCGGGGCAGCGTGCCGATCCGCTCGGTGTGGATCCAGAACTGGTAGACCAGGTTGGCCGAGGAGCAGAACGCCAGCGCCGCCGGGTGCACGCCCGCCAGGATCATCGGCAGGTAGAAGACCCAGCTGGTGGCGCTGGTCCAGGGCTGGCGCAGCGCGGTGGAGAGGTTGTAGTGCCGGCTGGAGTGGTGCACCACGTGGCAGGCCCAGAGGATCCGGATCACGTGGTGGCCACGGTGCGACCAGTAGTAGAAGAAGTCCTGGGCGAGCAGCATCAGCGGCACCGTCCACCACAGCACCGGCACCCGAAGCGGCGTCAACTCGTACAGGAACGAGTAGATCGCCACGATCGGGATCTTCCAACCCGCGTCGAACAGCAGCGAGCCCAGACCCATGGTCAGGCTGGTCGCGGTGTCCTTGGCGGCGTATCCCTGCTCGTCCTCGTCCGGGTGCAGGCGGAAGGACACCAGCTCCAGGACGGTGAGCAGGACGAAGGCGGGTATCGACCAGAGCACGACGTCGGGCAGGTGAGGCATGCCCAGACCATAGGGGACGGCGGCGACCAGCGGAAGAGGTGGTTACCGGCGCGTAGCACTCGGTATGCCGTCTACTCTTGGGGGCGACATGGAGCGGCACGAAGCAGCCGCCCGCGCCGCCACCGCGGCCGGGGGCACGGGGATCGGGCGCACGGGCGGGGCGGGACGACTCGCTGCCCCTGTGCGCGTCGGCGCACCCGCTGACGGTGCGTACGAGCAGCTCCGCCGTGCCCGGACGGAACTGGCGCAGCGGTTCGCGGCCGCCGAACCCGCCGACGCGCAGCGGCTGTTCGCCGCCCGGTTCGGGCTGTACGGCGCCCGGCACCTCGGCGGCGCCCCGGAGCAGGCCGAACCCGCGCCCGGCACCAGCTGGTGGCACGGGCCGAGCGTCCACCACGCCACCTCCCCGCTGTTCCGGCCGCTCGGCTACCGCCGGGTCCGACGCGAGGCCCCCGCGGCCCCGGCCGCCGCCCCCACCGGCGGCGGGCGCCACCGCAAGCCCGAACTCCCGCCCGGCGGCGGCGACCGCACCGCGGCCGCCGAACGGCGCACCGCCGCCCGGCTGCTGCTCGCCCACCCGCTGGTCACCGCCGACGGCCCGCACGGCGCCGCGCTGCCGCTGATCCGCCGTCACGCCGAGGCGCTCGCCGAGCAGTTCCACACCCTGCTCGGCTACCGGCTCACCCTCGGCCCCGCCCACGCCCGGCTGCACAAAGCGGACATTCCCGGCCGCGGACTCCCGGGCCTCACCCCCGACGGCTACGCCGAGCTGGTCACCGCCCTCGCCGCCCTGGCCGACGGCGACAGCGCCGAGCCCGAACGGCCCGAGGTGCGCGCCGTGCTCGCCGACTGGCGGCTGCCCGCCGGGCAGGAGGGACGCGACCTGGCCGCCCAGATGCTCGACGGCCCCGGGCTGCCGCCCGCCGGGCCGGAGCTGACGGTGCGCCGGCTGCTCGCCGAGACCCCGGTGGTGCTGCTCGACGACCTGGCCCCCGCCGAACGCGCCCACCTGGACGGCGCCCGGCGGGCCGAGACGGAACGGTTCGCCGGCTTCCTCGGCCTGACCGCCGAGATACGCGCCGAGGGCGTCGCCCTGCTCGACCCCGCCGACGAGCTCACCGACCTCGCGCTGCCCGGCCCCGGCACCCTCGCCCAGGCCGCCCTGCTGCTCGCCGAACGGCTGGTCGAGGAGCTCCGCCCGGTCACCGCCGACACCGCCCCGCCCGCCGTGCTGATCCCCGACGCGCTGATAGACGGCGCCCTCGGCGACATCACCGACGACTACGGCCTGCGGGCCGGCTGGGACGCCGGGTACCTCGCCGACCTGGCCGCCTTCCGCCGGGACGCGCTCGACCTGCTGCACCGGATGGGCCTGGCGGCGCCCGCCGGCCGCGCCTGGGTGCTGCGGGCCCCCGCCGCCCGGTACGCCCCGCAGGCCGAACTCCAGCCCGCCCCCGGCTCCGGCCGGCACTCCCGGCCCGCGACGCAGACCGTCCCCGCACCGGGGCGGGGACGGGACCGTCAGTCGGTGTGAGCCGCGCCGGGACGCGTCACAGCGGGCGGACCTGCTCGGCGACCGGCCGGAACTCCTGCACGGTCTCCTGGTACTGCACCCGCTGGCCCTGGTGCAGGATGCGGTCCTCGCTGTCGGCGAGGACGGAGTCGTAGTAGACGGCGACCTCGGGGCCGCCCGAGTCGGGGGTGATGTAGCCGTAGGCGTGGTGGATGTTGAACCACTTCACGGTGCCGGTCTCCATGGTGGGACTCCCTTCGGGCCGGTTACCCTCAGTATCGGCCGGGCCCCCGGCGCCCACCACCCGTCCGCTCAACGGCCGCTCGCGGCCGCCGCGGCGACCGCCGGCCGATGGTCCCGGACCGTCTCCACGGTGGCGCCGACGCCCAGGCTGCCCAGGGCGATGGAGGCCGCGACGGCGGCGCAGGCCAGTATCCGGCGGTGCAGCTTCGGCAGGGGGAAGCGCGACGCGGGTACGGAGAGGACGGGACGGGCGTTCATGTCCCCGAGCATTCCAGCGGGGTGTTACGCGGTCGCGAAACGCGGGTGAAGTCTGGACGGGATCTCAGCATCGGAACCGGCACCACCGGATCGCCGCAGGTGGCGACCGTGATCGTGAGTGTGCGCAGGCTCAGGCGGGCGCCTCCTGCGGTTCGTACGGGGTGAGCACCAGCCGGACCATCTCCTCCAGCCGGCTGCGGGCGTCGTCCAGCGTGGTGCGGCCGGTCACCCAGGCCGTCAGCTCGCCCTGCCAGGCGTGGCCCACCATGTGCCGCACCAGCTCGGCGGAGGCCGGCGGGACCTCCGGCATCACCGCGTGCAGTGCCGCCCGGTCCGCCCGGGCCAGGCCCTGCAGCGCCTCGCTGGCGAAGGGGTCGGTGGAGGTCGCCACCGCGACCCGCAGCCGGGCCAGTTCGGGCTGCCGCTGGTAGGCCCGCATGCCGCGCCGCACGAAGCGCACCGCCCGCTCGGTGGGCGAGGCGCTGCGGGCCGCCCCCACCTCGCCGACCAGGTCGGCCAGCAGCAGCCGGTGCCAGTCCGCTATGGCCGCGGCCAGCAGGTGGTCCTTGGACGAGAAGTACCGGTAGGCGGTGCCGAGCGCGACTCCCGAACGCTCCGACACCTGTTTCATCTGGAGCCGTTCCACGCCGATCTCGGTCACCAGGGCCAGGGCGGCGGACAGGAGCGAGCCGCGGCGTTCGAGCTGACGGGGGGACATCGCCTCCACCGGACGAGGTGACAGGTCAACCTTGGTCACCCGAACCATGATACGTGGCGGGTCCTCGCCGCGGTATGACGCCGACGAGGGCCGGCTGAACACCCCTCAGGAACCGGCGGCCCTCAGCGGTCGGTCGGGCGCAGCTCGCGCAGCAGCGTCTCCTGCACCGCCGAGGCCACCAACTGGCCGTCCCGGTCGTAGAACTCGCCCATCGCCAGGCCCCGGCCGTCCGAGGCGGACGGGCTGCGCTGGGCGAACAGCAGCCACTCGTCGGCGCGGAACGGGCGGTGGAACCACATCGCGTGGTCCAGCGAGGCCAGTGCCACCCGGGACTCCTCGACCCGGTGCACCCGGTGCGGCTGCAGGTGCAGCGCGGTGGTGGAGGCCAGCGTCAGGTCGGAGAGGTAGGTCAGCGCGCAGGTCTGCAGCAGCGGGTCCGCGCCGGGCAGCTCGGTGCCCGTCCGCAGCCAGACGAACTGCTGGGGGACGCCCGGCACTTCGGGCGGCATCCCCGGGGCGTCGGCCGGCACGAAGCGCATCTGCAGGGCGCGGAAGATCGCGGCCTTGGCGAACTCCTCCGGGGCGTCCCGCTCCCAGGCCAGGAACGGGTCCGGCAGCTCCTCCGGGCCCGGCACCGGCGGCATGGTGCGCTGGCGCTGGCCCGAGGGCTCCGGCCGCTTGAACGACGCCGACATGGTGAAGATCGCCTCGCCGCGCTGCACCGCCGTCACCCGCCGGGTCGCGTACGAGGCCCCGGTGCGCACCCGGTCGACCTGGTAGACGATCGGCCGCCGCGGGTCGCCCGGGCGCAGGAAGTAGCCGTGCAGGCTGTGCACCCGGCGGGCCTCCTCCACGGTCCGCCCCGCGGAGGTCAGCGCCTGCGCCGCCACCTGCCCGCCGAACGCGCGCAGCGGCGCACCGGCGTGGCAGCGGCCCCGGAACAGGTTCTCCTCCAGTTCCTCGATGCCGAGGAGCTCGGCGAAGCCGTCCGGCCCGGTGTCGGAGGGGTCCTGCGGGAGGGGGGCATCGGTCACGCCCGTCATGCTAGAACACGTTCCACCCAGGAGTTCGCGTGGCGTGGGTCACCCGCCGTGGCGCGGGCGGGCGGGGCCGGGTTCGAGAACGAGGGCGCCTCGGTGGACGATCCGGTGCAGCGGCTCGGGGTGCACCGGGTAGCGAGGAGTCCTGCCCGCCGTCGCCCTGGTGGAGAGCGCGCTGCGCGGGTGGGCCCGCGGGGCTGGTGGCGGGGTCAGGACTTCGGGACGGTGTTCACGTAGTTCGTGCCGGCGCTGTAGAAGCCGTCGACCGTCTTCTGGACGTCCGCCTGGGAGAGCGCCTCGTCGGCCTTGTAGTAGAACCAGTTGACCTTCAGGTTCCAGGTGCGCTGGCCGCTGATGCTCGAGGGGAGGTCGATGAACCAGTTGCTGAAGTGGACGTCCACCTTCTCCCGCAGGGTGTACTTGCCGGTGCTGGTGGACAGCTCCTTGCCGTCCAGGGTGTAGGTGACCTTCCCGTCCTGGGCGGTGATCATCATGAGGTGCCAGCCCTCGAGGCGCTGCTTGAGCGGGTGGGTGACCCGGTCCGCGGGGTCGGCCTTGAACCAGCTGGTGGTGTCGAGCTGCGGGCCGGGCGTGCCCCAGCCGCCGTTCGGGTAGTACTCGTAGTCGAGCTCGCTGTAGTTCGGCGAGGAGTCCGAGGGGGAGATCGGGAAGTACGACTGGGCGACATGGTCGCCGTTCCGGCCGCTCGCGGGCTTGTCGCTGAGATAGACCCGGGCAGCGAAGGTGCCGTTGAAGAGGGTGGCGCCGGTGCTCTGGATCTCGGTCTGCCGGGTGCCCTTGGGAGTGCCGTCGGTGGAGGCCTGCAGCTGCAGGACCCGGCCGCCCTGGGCGGTGGCGTCGGCGGGGAAGCCGGCGCCGGCCGAGGACCAGGTGTCCTTGATGCCGGGGCCGCCCCCGCCCTCGCGGACCTGCCAGCCGTGCGCGGTGAGTGACGGGTCGTCGGCGCCGCTGTAGTGGAAGTTGTCGAACAGGGTCCCGGGCGGGCCGGTCGGCGTCGGCGAGGCGCTGGGGGAGGCCGCGCCCTTCGCGGGCGCCCCCTTCGCTGACGCGGTGTCACCCCCGTCGGACGACGGGCTGCCGGAGCACGCGGCGAGGAGGCACGCGAGGGTCGGCAGCGTGAGCACGCTCCACGCGCGGTGACGACGGGTGCGGCGGGGCTGGCTCACACGAACTCCTTGGGGCGGCGGAGGCGGTACCCGGAGCCGCCCGTGGCACGAAGATCAATGGATGACTGACCGTATGACGATCAGATGGGGGGTCATCCTAACGAAGCGTGCAAGCCCCACCGCCCCCGCCCAGGGGTGCGCGCGGTGCTGCGCCCCGGCCCCGCCGGACCCGCATCGACCAGGCATGACAACCGTGCGTGCACGCTTACGGGTGGGTACACCTGCCCCGGTATTCCAATCCGATTACGACACCCGAACAGATCAGGCCAAAAGCAGACATCGGGTCACATTCGCTTCAGGCCGGTGCCGTAGCGTGCGCCCTACGCTTCCGCGGTCCACGTACCCTGCACTGAAAGGCCTCGCAAGGTGCGAAACGTCATCACCCCCACCGAACGCGGATCGGCGCACCAGGCCCAGCCTGACATGTTCGAGTCGGACTTCGAGGAGCCCGCCTCCTTCGAGGAGCCCGCCCCCACACCCGTGTTCGTCTCCCGGTCGGGAATGCGCGGCCGGCTGCTGCGCGGCCTGGGCTGGCCGGTCTCGGTAACCGGCGCCATCCTCGCGGTGGCCATGGGCAGCAGCCTGGTCGGTGTGCAGGCGGACGCCCCCGCGATGGGCATACCCGTGCAGCCCTCGCGCTCGCCCGTCACCTCGCCCTCACCCACGCCGTCGCCGTCCCCCTCCGCCTCGCCCTCCTCGTCGTCCTCGCCCCGGACGGGCACGCGCTCCGCGACGCCCTCGGCGAAGACCTCCGGCGCCACGGCGAAGTCCACGACCACCACCTCGCACGCGGCGACGCCTTCGGGCCAGGCCAGCAAGCACCCCTGATCGTCCGCACCACCCATCTCCAGGAGCGTCATTGTCCCGCCACCAGCGCCGCCGGCAGTCCCTGCTGAGGCCGCGCCGACTGGCCGCCCCGCCGCTGCGCTTCTTCATGCCGCTGTCGCTGCTGGCCTGCCTGCTCGCGCTGCTCGTGCTGCGCGGCCTCGCCACCAACGAGGTGTTCCACGACACCCGGATCGCGATCTCGGTGGACAAGGACACGGTTCCGCAGAACCTGCTCAAGGGCGGGCCGATCATCGACGCGCGCGGCTCCAAGAACGCGCACCCGGTGAGCTACGGCATCCCCGAGAAGACCGTGGTGCTGAGCTTCGACGACGGCCCCTCGCCGGACTGGACGCCGAAGATCCTCCAGGTGCTCGCCGCCCACGACATCCAAGCGGACTTCTTCGTGACCGGTGCGATGACCACCCGCAACCCGGAGCTGATCCGGCAGATCGTCGCGGGCGGCCACGAGATCGGCGTGCACACCTTCACCCACCCCGACCTGGCGTACCAGTCGCACGCCCGGATCAGCTGGGAGCTCGCGCAGACGCAGCTGGCGCTGGCCGGCGTCGCCGGCATCCACAGCGCGCTGTTCCGCCCGCCGTACTCCTCCGACGCCTCGGCGCTGGACGACTGGAACTACCCGGTCATCAAGTACGTGGGCGCGCACGGCTACCTCACCGCGTTCATCGACAAGGACACCGACGACTGGAAGAAGCCCGGTGTCGACGAGATCGTCAAGGCCGCGCTGCCCAGCACGCCCGGCGCGGGCGAGCTGATCCTGCTGCACGACGCCGGTGGCGACCGCTCCGAGACCATCACCGCGCTCGAACAGATCATCACCAAGCTGCAGGGCGAGGGCTACCGCTTCACCACCATCTCCGACGCGCTCGGCGCCACCGACGCCAACGTCCCGGTGCACGGCTTCCAGCTGTGGGCGGGCAAGGGCTTCATCTGGGCCAGCAAGTTCTCCGTGCTGACCCTGCCGGTCCTGGTCGGGATGCTGGCCGTCGTCGGCTTCCTCAACTTCGGCCGGTTCGCGCTGATGCTGGTCCTCGCGCCGCTGCACGCCCGCCGCGCCAAGCGGCGCGACGCCTGGGGGCCGCCGATCACCGAGCCGGTCACCGTGCTGGTCCCGGCCTACAACGAGCGCGAGTGCATCGCCAACACCCTCAACTCGCTGGCCGCCAGCGACTATCCGATCGAGGTCATCGTCATCGACGACGGCTCCACGGACGGCACCGCGGACATCGTCGAGGAGATGGCGATGCCGTTCGTCCGGCTGATCCGCAAGGTCAACGGCGGCAAGTCCAGCGCGCTCAACACCGGCATCGCGGCCGCCTCGCACGAGATCATCGTGATGATGGACGGCGACACCGTCTTCGAGCCCTCCACCGTGCGCGAGCTGGTCCAGCCGTTCGGCGACCCGAGGATCGGCGCGGTCGCGGGCAACGCCAAGGTCGGCAACCGGGACAGCCTGATCGGCGCCTGGCAGCACATCGAGTACGTCCTCGGCCACAACCTGGACCGCCGGATGTACGACATGCTCAACGTCATCCCGACCATCCCCGGCGCGGTCGGCGCCTTCCGCAAGGAGGCCCTGGAGCACGTCGGCGGGATGAGCGACGACACCCTCGCCGAGGACACCGACATCACCATCGCGGTGCTCTGCGACGGTTGGCGGATCGTCTACGCCGAGCACGCGCGCGCCTGGACCGAGGCCCCCGCCAGCCTCCAGCAGCTCTGGTCCCAGCGGTACCGCTGGAGCTACGGCTCCATGCAGGCGCTGTGGAAGCACCGCGGCGCGGTGACCTCCCGCGGCCCGGCCGGACGCTTCGGCCGGCTCGGGATGCCGCTCGTCGTGCTGTTCGGCGTGGTCGCCCCGCTGCTGGCGCCGCTGGTCGACATGTTCCTGCTGTACGGCGTGCTGTTCGCGGACGCCCCGATCACCCTCACCAGCTGGGGCGGCTTCATCCTGCTCCAGGGCGCGCTGTCCTGGTACGCCTTCCGGCTCGACCGCGAGAAGCCCTGGCACCTGATCAGCCTGCCGATCCAGCAACTGGTCTACCGGCAGCTGATGTACATCGTCCTCCTGCAGTCCACGATCACGGCGCTGACCGGTGGGCGGCTGCGCTGGCAGAAGCTCCGGCGCACCGGCGAGGTCGCCGCACCCGTGGAGGCCTGACCGTGACCACATCCACCGACTCCGGGCTCAGCCAGGACACCATGCAGCTGCGGATCCCGGCCGTGCTGCTTGAGCAGGCCGAGGAGGCGCCGAAGCGCAAGGGCGGCCGCGACCGCTACCTCGACCTGCTGCGCGCACTGGCCCTGGTCCGCGTGATCCTTTACCACAACTTCGCCTGGTTCTGGCTGCCCATCGTCTTCCCGTCGATGGGCGTGATGTTCGCGCTGGCGGGCTCGCTGATGACCCGCTCGCTCAGCCGCCCCGCCCTCGGCGTGATCCGCGGCCGACTGCGCCGACTGCTGCCGCCGATGTGGCTGTTCGGCGCCATCATGCTGGCGCTCCAGATACGCGACGGCTGGGGTCCGAACTCCGAGGGCCACCCCGCCTGGTGGTGGGGCAAGCTGGTGTTCTGGTTCCTGCCGCTGAGCACCCCGCCGTTCGCCGAACAGCTGCACGGCTTCCAGCACCACGTGGACGCCGGCTGGGCCGCGCAGGTCATCGTGCCGCTGTGGTACCTCCGGGCCTACCTCTGGTACGTGCTGCTCTCGCCGCTGATGCTGTGGGCGCTGCGGCGCTTCCCGGTGGTCACGCTGCTCGCGCCGCTGGCGATGGTGATCGTGATGAACGGGTTCTTCGCCGACCAGGAGTTCATCTACGGCCGGGTCTGGGAGACCGCCAACGACTTCGCCACCTTCGGCTCCTGCTGGATCCTCGGCATGGCCCACCAGGAAGGGCTGCTCAAGAGGATCCCGCAGTACGTCCTGCCGTCCCTCGCACCGCTGGTCATGGTGGCGGGCTTCTGGTACCTGCAGACCCGGCCGGTCGATCCGGCCCAGGCGACCGACATCGAGTCCTGGCCGATCGCCCAGGCCGTGTGGTCCTTCGGCTTCGTCGCCCTGCTGCTGCACATCAGCCCGTCGTGGGAGCAGTGGCCGGCGCCGCTGGAACGCTGGAACGGCCTGGTCAGCCTGCTCAACTCACGTGCCGTCAGCGTCTACCTCTGGCACCAGACCGCGCTGGTGGCCGCCGTCCCGCTGATCGACCCGCTGTGGAGCGTGCCGTTCTTCTACGACCACCTCCAGTGGCTGCTGACCAGCCCCTGGTTCACGCTGCTGGCGGCGATCCCGCTGCTCGTCCTGCTGGTGGTGACCTTCGGCTGGGCGGAGGACGTGGCCGCCAAGCGCTCGCCGCGGCTCTTCCCGTACCCGCGCCGCCAGCGCGGCAAGCGCCGGGCCGCGGTCGTCTAGACGCGCGGCGGGCCCCGCGGGTGTGCGGGGGTCCGCCGGCTGACGTGGGGTCAGGCGTTCCAGGGGGCGGTGGGGAACCAGAGGTAGCCGAGGCGGCCGAGCACCTTGATGTCCCAGTAGATGATGGTGAAGACCCCGGCGACGATGAAGGCGACCGCGGTGAGGGCGGCGGCCCGGCTCGGCTTGGCGGCGACCCAGCGGCGCAGGCGCTCGCCGAGGAGCAGCGAGAGCAGCAGCGCGAGCGCGGCCATCACCAGCATGTTGCCCACCGACTGGAGGACGAAGGCGAGCGCGCCGTAGCCCGGGTTGTGGGTGTTGGCGGCGTGCCGGAACAGGTCCCGGAAGAGCGGGTACGGGCGGCCGATCAGGAAGCCGCCGACCAGGGCGCCGAGGACCACCATGCGGGCGTTCGGGAAACGGCGGGTGAGCGGGCCGAGCGGGTCGGGGACGACCCCGGCGGCGGCCAGGCCGAGGACCGTCATGGCCAGGCCGATCAGGCCGAAGGCGATCATCGACTGGGCGGTGCGCGGCGAGATGGTGCCGGGGGCCGCGGCGGCGGTCGCGAACTGCGGCATCCGGGTGCCGACGATGCCGACCAGCGCGCCGTACAGCGCGGAGACCGGGAGCATGCCGGCGGCCATCCAGCCGAGCGGGCGCAGCACCACCAGCAGCCGCTCGCGGCGGGTCCCGGCCTCGCCGACCAGCTGGCCGACGGCGCCGAACACCGCGATGTTGCAGGCGGTGAAGGAGCCGGCCAGGCCGGAGACCAGGGCGAACACCACTCCGGCGGCGATGCCGGAGATCGGCGTCTTGTGCGCGTCGTGGCCGAGCAGGGTGTTGGCGGTGTTCACCCCGATCTCGGTGTCCACGAGCTTCGCGGACCAGGCGTAGGCGAGCAGCAGCGCGGCCACCGCGCTGCCGACGACCAGTAAGGCGCGGCGGCGCGGCGCGCGGGTCGTGAGGACCTCGCTGCGCGGCGGGGTGGAGACGACCTCGGTCATGGGCGGTTCCCTCCGGCGTGTGGGACTTTCGGGACGCACCGATTCTGTTTGCGGGGCCGAGGGGGCGCTTCTTCCAAAATGCTGCGTGCGGATTTCCGGGAACACCCGGGATTGCAGCGAGGTTAATTCTTGATTGGCCGTCAGGAATGTCGGAACGCCCGGCCTTTACCGGTGTTTGACTCGCGAACCAGGAGTTCCGCCCCGTCACACCAGGGGGAGCTCGCCCTCCGCGCCGGGCGCGGCCAGTGGCGCCTGCGGGCGGGCCGACGGACCGGCCAGCGGGGCGTCCGGCCGGTTCGGGCCGGTGAGCGCGGCCGGGGTGTCGGGGACGCCGGCGGGCAGCGGGGTGAGGCCGTCGGGGACGAGCAGCCCGGCGCCGCTGGGCATCGTCGCCACCGCGCGCCACCACAGTTTGAGGGCGGGCGGGTCGGCCGGTTCGAAGGGCTTGCCGGGGCGCGGCAGGGCGAGGTTCGTGCCGGCCGCCTGGGCGGCGGCGACCACCCGCTCGGCGGGCTCCTCCCACGGGTGCGGGGCCAGGTCGAAGGTGCACCAGTGGATCGGCAGCATGAGGTCGCCGCGCAGGTCGCGGTGGGCCTGCACGGCCTCCTCGGGCGTCAGGTGCACCTCGGGCCACTGCTCGGAGTACGCCCCGACCTGCAGCATCGTGGCGTCGAACGGGCCGAGCCGGCGGCCGATGTCGGCGAAGCCCGGGAAGTACCCGCTGTCGCCGCTGTGGAACACCCGGTGGCGTTTGCCCGCCACCGCCCAGGACGCCCACAGGAACTTGCTGCTCGGGCGCGGTCCGCGCGAGCAGTAGTGCCGGGCCGGGGTGGCGGTCAGCCGCAGGCCGTCGATCTCGGCCGACTCCCACCAGTCGAGTTCGACGATCAGCCGCGGCGGTACGCCCCAGTGCTCGAGGTGCGCGCCGATGCCGAGCGGCACCGCGAAGACCGCGTCGCCGGCGGCGAGGGTGCGCACGGTGTCCATGTCCAGGTGGTCGTAGTGGTCGTGGGAGATCACCACCACGTCCACCGGCCCGAGTTCGGTCAACGGCAGCGGCACGGGGTGCAGCCGCTTCGGGCCGATCCAGTCGAACGGGGAGCAGCGCTCGCTCCACACCGGGTCGAACAGCACCCGGACGCCGTCGAGTTCGGCCAGCACGGTGGAGTGGCCGAGCCAGGTCAGTCGCAGGCCGGAGGCGGGCGGGGTGGCCAGTTCGACGGGCAGCAGGCGGTGCAGCGGGACGGCGGCGGCCGGGGCGCGGCGGGTGTGGTCGATCGCCATCTTGCTGCGCAGCAGCGTCATCGGGGTGTGTGCGTAGACGAGGCGGCGGGTCGGCACCGGGTTGCGGAAGGCGCCGTCGACGAAGTGCGGGGAGTTCTGCACCCGGTGCCAGCGGTAGCCGCTCGGGTCGGCGCCGAACGCGTCGGTGCGCATCCGCTGCCAGGTGTCGTGCGGCAGCGTCCGGTAGGCGTGCTTGGCGTCGCGCAGTGCGAGCCCGGCCTCGGCGGCCAGTTCGCCGGCGCGGAACAGCCAGGAGACGGGGCGGGACACGGCACCTCCACGGTCGGACACCCGTACGGCGGCATGCCGGGCGTGGAGGCGGGGTGCCCCCGGGCGCGGGACGGCAGGCCGGAGGGCGACGCCCGGGCGGGCCCGCGGGGCCCGGGTCCGTGCGACGACCTCGCATCCGGACATTACCGGCCGAATCGGATGAAACCCGTCCGGAGCAGGTGAGGCGCGCCGCAGCGTAACGAGAAAGGACCGCCCCGGGTTGCGGGACGGTCCTCGGCTTCGGGGCCGGACGGGCGGCTCAGCCGGTGTAGAAGCGGGTGATGGCGTCCGCCACGCAGTGCGGCTTGGCGCTCTCCGCGCTGCTGATGGTGAACCGGACCACCACCTGCACGCCGCCGGGCACCGGCTCCGCCGAGACCAGCACGGCGCTCGCCCGCACCGCGGTGCCCACCGGCAGCGGCGCCGGGAAGCGCACCTTGTCCGAGCCGTAGTTGAGGGCCATCGCGACGCCGCCCTCGACGCCGTAGCACTCCTTCGCCAGCACCGGGATCAGCGACAGCGTCAGGTAGCCGTGGACGATCGTCCCGCCGAACGGCGACTCCTTGGCCCGCGCCGGGTCCACATGGATCCACTGGTGGTCGCCGGTCGCCTCGGCGAACAGGTTCACCCGCTCCTGGTCGATGGTGTGCCACTCGCTGGTGCCGAGCTCGGTGCCGACGGCGGCGGTCAGGTCGGCGAGCGAGGCGAAGATCGTCACGGTGCGCTCCACGGGTGCGTACGGGCCGGATCCGGCCCGTGAGGGCCGACTCCGGAGAGTATGCCTACCCGCCGGTCACCTGTCAGGGCCCGGGGCGGGTCCGCCGCCGGAGTGCGCAGCTCAGGACCGGTGGCCGAGCGGTGCGGAGGCGGGGCGCACCCGGCGGCCGGAGACCAGTTCGGGGGTGATCGCCACGTACTGCGGGCTCGGGTCCGGGATCCAGGGCAGCAGGCCGCCCGCCTCCAGTGCGGCGCGCTCGGCGCCGTCGCGCACCACCTGTGCGCGCCCGTGCACCAACACGCTCCAGCCGCTGTGGCCGTGCGGGTCGAAGTCGTCCACCTGGAACGCCGCCACCGTGCCGTCCAGCGCCCGGGCCGCCCCGGTGCCCGCCCGCAGCGCCAGGACCAGCCGACCGTCCGCGGCCACCTGGAAGGCCACCGGCAGCACCGCCGGCAGGGCGTGCTCGGTGTACACCACGCGGCCCAGCGGCACGCTGGCCAGCAGCCGGCGGCACTCCGCCTCGCTCAGCGTCTCCAGGGGCTCGTCACGGTCCATACCGCCGATGGTGCTCCTCCCGGGCGGGCGCAGATAGGGCCCATGGTCCCTGAGCTGGGGCTCATCGGGCCGATTCCGGCCCGCACCGACACCCGGCGGCGATAGCTTTGGCCACGGCCGGTGTCGCGCGCCCACCGGTCGCCGCGGCGGCACCGAGCGCGCGGCAGGCGAGGGGGCGACAGCGTGGTCAGCGGTGGCATCGAACTGGTGGTGATCGGCGCGGACGGCGGCCCCGACCGCGCCCACGCGGGCTCCGCACGCGCCGCCGACGGCGCTCGGGCGCTGGCCGACGCACTCCCCGGCCGCACCTTCGACGCCGGCACCCGGGGCAGCACCGTCAGCCGGCCGCCCGCCGACGCCGACGCCAACGCGCTGCTCACCGCCGTCCGGCAGGCCGGCCAGCGGCCCGCCCGCTGGCTGGTGGTCTGCCTGCTCGGCCAGCTGGTCGCCGACCCGCGCGGGCGCCGGCTCGCCCTGGTCACCGCCGGGTCCACCCCCGACAACGCCTACCGGCGCGGGCTGGCCTGGGACTGGGTGACCAGCGCGATGGTGCACGGCGCGCAGGAGGAGACCCTGCTGATCGTCGACGCGGTGGCCGACCGGGACGCCTGGGCGGCCCTGCAACGCGAGGACGGCGCGGGCGAGTTGCTCGGCCACTCCCGGGTGCCGTTGTGGGGCCGGGTGGGCCGGTGGAGCGGCGGTCGGCGCGGCCGGGACGCCGTCCTGCCGGGCGCCGAGGGCTCGTTCAGCTGGGCGCTCGGCCGGGTGCTGGAGCACGGCGTGCCCGGGGCCCCCGCCGCGGTCGGCCCGGTGGAGCTCCAGCCCGCCGTGGAGGGACAGTTGGGCTGGGGCGAACCGACCGCCGCGGGCGAGGCGAGATTGCTGGTTCCGCGTGACGGGGGGCGACTCCTGATGCGCAATCGGGCCGCCGTGAGAGGAGCGTTGGCCGGATTGCCGCTTTCCGATGGACTCTTGGCGGTTCTGTGGCGAGAAAACGCCCCATCCGATCCGCCTTCCGCGTAAGGTCAGGACGCCCCGGGTGTTGCCGTGTCGGGGTGGGGTGGCGAAGAATCGACCACCGAGCACACAGGGGACGGCAGACGACATCCGCGCCCGGATCCGTCCGGCCGCGGCAAGGTGGGGCTTATGCGGCAGCACGGAATTCCGTTGCGCCCTGGGGCGGTTGGGATCAGCGGGCTGGTGCTGGCATTCCTGCTGACGGGTTGCGGCAGTGGCGGCGCGGGTTCCGCCGACCGCCTCGGCACACCCTCGGCGAACCTGCCCACCGCCGCCGCCACCGGCTCCGCCGCCCCGGCCCCGAGCGGTACCCCGGTGCCCTCCGAGGGGCTGGAGGGCGCCGCCGGACAGGCCGCCCTGACGACCTATCAGTCCTGGTGGGACGCCCAGGCCGACACCTTCGGGCGATCGGATTCGGACGGAACCGTGCTGCGGCTCTACGCCACCGGAACGGCCCTCGGCGACACCCTCGCCACCCTCGACCAACTGCACCGCGCGAAACTGGTGTTGATCGGTAAACCCCGAACCTCACCGGTGCTCAAAGGACTTGATCTGCAGGCGAATCCGGCCACCGCGACGATCACGGACTGCCTCGACGTCACCGAGTGGCACCAGGCGGACGCCGCCACCAAGCAGATCAAGGATCCGCAACAGCGGCTGTCGCGCTATGCGGCCACCGCCGTGCTGCGGAAATCCGGAAACCGCTGGCTGATCGTCGACTTCACCCGTGAGGTGGCAAAGGCATGCTGAACTCCGCTTGGCGAGTCGCCATTTGTGTACTGACCGGAATCGGACTGTCGGTCGCCGCGCTGCCCGCCGCGAACGCGGACGGCGGCGGCGACGTCGACATCCACCCCTGCGCCTCCGACGACATCTGCGTCGGAGTCCACGACCCCGGCACCCCCGGCAGCACCAGCACCCCGGGCGGCGGCGGTGGCGGTGGCGGCGACCAGAGCTGCTCCTGGAACGGCATCCCGTACGCCTGCTGGGACGACGACCTCGGCTGGTTCTCCTCCAGCGACGGCTGCTACTACCAGACCGCCTTCCCGCAGCCGGACGCCACCGACCCCGCCTGGAACGGCCACAGCTCCGCCGACGGCGCCGTCTACGACGTCAACTGCCGCGGCGCGGACGGCCAGCTGAGCACCAAGCCGCAGACCTTCCTGGCCCAGGCGCCCGGCGCGGCCCCGGCCGAGACCCCCGGCAGCCTGGCCCGCAGCATCTTCGCCGACATGGTCCCGGACACGCCGCACCTGCACGCCGCGCCGCAGGGCAACGCGGTGGTCGGCTCCGCGGTATGGCTCTGGTACGACCGCAGCACCAAGGCCTCCGGCCCCTGGCCCAACACCGTCAAGGGCCAGCGCTTCACCGTCACCGTGACCTTCACCCTGGACCACGTGACCTGGAACGCCGGCGACGGCAGCCCGGCGTTCGCCTGCAAGGACCCCGGCACCCCGTACGACAAGGACGCCCCGGCCGGGGCGCAGTCCACCTGCTCGCACACCTTCGCCAAGAGCTCCGCGGGCAAGCCCGACAAGGCCTTCACCGTCACCGCCTCCCCGACCTGGCGGGTCACCGCCCACCGGACCGACCTGCCGGGCGTCCAGATCTTCAACTTCCTGTACACCCCCGCCACCATCAGCGGCACGATGCAGCTGCCGGTCGCCGAGGTCCAGGCCCTGAACTGAGCCCCCGACAGCCGGCCGCCAGGCCGGAGCAGTTGACGTTCCGTTGCGGATGAAAGGCCCGGAGACCGGTGGAGACCCGAAACATGCCGACGCAGAGCAGCCCGGCCGGCGCGGGGTACCCCGCCGAGGCGGCGGCGCGGCCCGCGCCGCACACCCCGCCGCGCCGACTCGGCGCCCGCCGCCGCCGGCCCGCCGTGCTCGCCATGGCGGTCGCGCTGATCGCCGCCGGCGGCCTCGGCGGCGCCGTGCTGTACAACAGCAGCGGCCAGCGGATCGCCGTCCTCGCGCTCGCCCGCGACGTGCCGATGGGTCAGAACCTGACCGCAGACGACCTGGTGGTCGCGCACATCGCCGGCGACCCCGCGCTGCGCCCGCTGGACGCCCGCGACCTGCAGCGCACCGTCGGCCTGCGCGCCACCACCGACCTCAAGCGCGGCGCCCTGCTGGTCAAGGCCGACCTGACCAGCGACCCGGCGGCGCAGCCCGGCCAGCAGACCGTCGGCATCTCCGCCAAGCGCTCCCAGCTCCCCGCCACCCGGCTCCAGCCCGGCCTGCAGATCCTGGTGGTCAACACCACCGACCAGAAGAACGACGGCACCGCCCGCACCCCCGAGACGCTCAGCGCCGTGGTCACCGCCGTCGGCCGCGCCGACACCGACGGCACCACCGTCATCGACGTGTCGATCGGCCCCACCGACGGCCCCAAGCTCGCCTCCTGGGTGGCCGGCGGCAAGTTCCAGGTGATCCTGGCGCCGCGCACCGGCGGGGGCTCCTGATGGCCGTGGTGGCCGTCCTCGGCGGACCCGGCGCCCCCGGGGCCACCAGCAGCGCCCTCGCCCTGCTGCTCGCCTGGCCGCTGCAGCCCGGCCGCCGGGTGCTGCTGGTCGAGTGCGACCCGGACGGCGGCGCGGTGCTGGCCGGCGCGCTCGAAGGCCGGGTCGAGGCGGTGTACGGACTGCGCAACCTCGCCGTCGCCGACCGCCGCGGCCTGCTCGCCCAGACCCTGTGGGAGCAACTGCTCGACGTCTCCCCGCAGGGCACCGGCGAGCGGCTGCTGCTGCCCGGGCTCACCGACCCCACCCAGGCCCCCGGCCTCGCCTACACCTGGGAGCCGCTGGTGGAGACGCTGCACGGCCTGGAGGCGCAGGGCTACGACGTCATCCTCGACCTCGGCCGCTCCGGTGCCGCCGGCCCGATGGCGGTGCTGGCCCGCCGCGCCGACGTGGTCGCCGCCACCGTCCGCACCACCCTGCGCGGGCTGTCCGCCGCCCGGCCGCGGCTGGCCGCCCTGCGCGAGGACCTGAACGCCAACGGAACCGGCGCCGACGGCCTCGGACTGCTGCTGGTCGCCGAAGGCCCCTACCCCGACGGCGAGGTGGCGCGGCAGTTCCAGCTGCCCGCGCTCGGCGTACTGGCCTACGCGCCGCGCACCGCCCGGGTGCTCTCCGACGGTGGCGACACCGCCGACCGGCGGTTCATCCGCTCCGAGCTGATGCGCACCGCCCGCACCGCCGCCGACCGGATCCAGCAGCTGATCGCCGCCCGGCGCCGCCGGCTCGCCCCGCAGGCCGCTCCGCAGGCCGCTCCGCAGGCCGCTCCGCAGGCCGCTCCGCAACTCGCCCCGCAGGCACCGTCGTTCACCCCCGGGCCGGTGATCGCACCGCAGCCGGTGCCGCCGCAGCCCGTGCCGCCGCAGATCCAACAGCCGGTCGGTTACGGACAGTTCACGAATGGCCAGTTCGCGGGCGCAGGAGGGCAGTTCACGAACGGTCAGTTCAACGGCGCGGGAGGTCAGTTCACGGGGGAGTGGCCGGTGCGGGCGGAGGCCCCGCCGGCGATCTCGTACGCGGCGCCGCACATCGCCCCGCCCGCCGTACCGCAGCCGCCCGCGCCCGCGCCGTTCCCCGGCCAGGACGACGGCGACGGCTGGGGGGAGGTCCGCCATGCGCGCTAGCCCGTACCAGGGTTCCACCGACGCCGCGGGCCTGCCCTGGGCGAAGCCCCCGCAGCCCGGCGTGCCCCAGCCCGGCTTCCCGCAGTCCGGCGTGCCCCAGGCCGTGGCGCCGCAGCCCGCCGCGCCGCAGGCGCTCGCGTTGCAGCCGGTGGGCGTCAAGCCGGCCGTCGACCCGCAGGTGGCGCGGGAGTTGAAGCGGCAGGTGGCGGCCGAGCTGCACCAGCAGCTGTCCCGGCTGGCGGAGTCCGGCACCGAGGCGGACCGGGCCACCCGGCGCCAGCGCGGCCGGGCGCTGATCGAGGAGGCGGTGGCCCGCTGGTCCGACGCCCACGCGCAGACCCACGGCATCCCGCCCACCCGGGAGCAGGACCGGGCGCTCGCCGAGGCCGTCTACGACCTGCTGTTCCGGGCCGGCCGGCTGCAGCCGTACCTGGACGACCCGGAGATCGAGAACATCCTGATCAACGGCTGCGACGACGTCTGGATCTCGCGGGTGCACCAACCCCTGCGCCAGGTCCCGCCGGTGGCCGACTCGGACGCCGAACTGGTCGAGCTGCTGCAGGACCTGGCACGGCAGCACGGCGGCGGCGAGCGCACCCTGTCCACGGCCAGCCCGATGCTGGCGCTGCGCCTTGAGGGCGGCATGCGCCTGCAGGCGATGACCGAGGTCACGCCCCGCCCGTACGTCGCGATCCGCCGCCACCGGGTGGCCAGCGCCACCCTCCGCGACCTGATCCAACTCGGCACCGTGGACAGCACCCTGGCCGCGTTCCTGGCCGCCGCGATCCGGGCCCGGAAGAACGTGATGATCACCGGCACGCAGGGCGTCGGCAAGACCAGCCTGCTGCGCGCGATGGCCGCCGAGATCCCGCCGGACGAGCGGGTCGGCACCCTGGAGTCCGAGTTCGAGCTGTGGCTGCACACCCTCGGCCACCTGCGGCAGGTCGTCCCGATGGAGGCCCGCGAGGGCAACGGCGAACGCGTCGACGGCCGCATGGCCGGCGAGTTGACGATCGGTGAGCTGATCCCGGCGGCGCTGCGCATGACGCTGTCGCGGATCATCGTCGGCGAGGTCCGCTCCGGCGAGGTGGTGCCGATGCTGCGGGTGATGACCAACGGCGAGGGCGGCTCGATGTGCACCCTGCACGCCCGCGGCCCGCACATGGTGGTCGACCGGATCGCCGAACTCTGCCTGGAGTACGGCGCGCACATGACCGACAGCCTGGCCTACCGGCTGACCGCCAACGCCGTCGACTTCATCGTGCACGTCACGATGATCGACGAGACCGCGGTCGGCGGCCGCCGGCACCGCTTCGTGTCGCACGTGCTGGAGGTGACCGGCCTCGGCGAGTCCGGCCGGCCCGCGATGAACACCGTCTTCGGGCCGCGTCCCGAACTCGGCGAGGTCCGGGCCGTCCCGGTCACCCCGCCGCACTGCCTGGACGACCTGCGCCGGGCCGGCTTCGACGCCGGCCTGCTCGGCTCCCCGTACGGGAGTTGGGGCGCTCCGCTCGCGCTGCGGATCGGGGGGATGCACTGATGCTGCTGTACGTGCTGTGCGGACTGCTGCTGGCCTGCGGCCTGGTCGCCCTGGCGGTGGGCCTGGTCGGCCGCCGCGAGGGCGAGGAGGAGCGGGACAACCCGCTGGAGTCCCGGCTGCACACGCTCTGGTACGGCGCGCCCGGGACCGCCTCGCCCGGCATGGCCCGGCTGCGCCGGATCCAGGTCGCGCTGGCCCTGATCGGCGCGCCGGTGGGCTGGCTGGGCACCGGCATCCCGCTGGCCGCGGTGCTGGTCCCGCTCGCGGTCTTCGGCCTGCCGTGGCTGTTCGACGCCACCCGCTCCGACACCCGGCGGATCGAACGGCTGGAGGCGCTCGCCGAGTGGACCCAGCGCCTCGCCGACGTGCTGCTGCTCGGCGTCGGCCTCAACCAGGCCATCCTGACCAGCCGTCGGACCGCCCCGGCCGCACTGGAGGGCGAGATCGCCGACCTGGCCGCCCGGCTGCAGGCCCGCTGGCGGCCGGAGGACGCGCTGCGGGCCTTCGGCGACCAGATCGCCGACGCCACCGCCGACAAGGTGCTCGCCGCGCTGCTGCTGCGGGCCGGCGACAGCGGCCCGGGCCTGGCCCGGGCGCTCGCCGACATGGCCGACTCGGTGCGCGAGGAGGTCCGGCAGCGCCGCGCCATCGAGGCCGACCGGGCCAAGCACCGGGCCACCATCCGCTGGCTGGTCGGCATCATCGTGCTGGTGATCGTCGCCGGTGCGTTCAACTCCGGCTACACCCGGCCCTATTCGACGCTCGCGGGCCAACTGGTGCTGGCCGGCGTCGCGGTGGCCTTCGTGCTGGTGATCGCCTGGATGCGCTCGATGGCCCGGCACACCCCGCTGCCGCGGATCCTGGAGCCGGACCGCCGTTCCAAGGCCGGCCGCCCGGCCGAACACCCCGCCGAGCCGGACACGTCGGAGCCCGAATCGCTCGTGAAGGAAGCGCGGTGAACCCACAGTGATCTCTCCCTGGGCCGTCCTGGCCGGCGGCGCCGCAGCCGGCGGCCTCGCCCTGCTGTTCGCCGAACTCCGCCCCGCCCCGCCCGAGTTGGGCCGAGCGCTGGACCGCCTGCACCGCACCCCGGACCAGCACCGGGACGCCGGCGTCGAAGCCGGGCTGCCCTGGTACGACCGGATCGGCGAACGCTCGCTGCGGCTGCCCGGCGTACGCCTCCCGCGGCGCGAACTCGCCCTGATCGGCCGCACCCCGGCCCGGTTCATGGCGCACAAGGTGCTGTTCGCCGTGCTCGGCCTCGCGCTGCCCGGCTACCTCGCCGCGTTCGCCGCGCTGCTCGGCGAGTCCCTGCCGATCGCCGTCCCGCTGGTGGTCGGACCGCTGCTGGCCGCGCTGCTCTGGCTGGTCCCCGACGCCATCGTCGGCGGCGAGGCCAAGGAGGCCCGTACCGAGTACCTGCACGGCATCGCCGCCTACCTGGAGCTCGTCGCGCTGGAACGCGCCGCCGACTGCGGCCCCGCCGAGGCGCTGCGCCGGGCCGCCTCGGTCGGCCGCGGCACCGTGTTCCGGCGGCTGCGCGACGCGCTGGAGCGCGCCGCCACCGACCGGCTCCCGCCGTGGGACGGACTCGACGCGCTGGCCGAGGAGTTGGGCCTCACCCCGCTGCAGGACGTGGCCGACATCATGCGGCTCTCCGGCACCGACGGCGCCGCCGTGTACGACACCCTGCGGGCCCGCGCAAAGAGCCTGCGCGGCGAGCTGCTCGCCGAGGAGCTCTCCAAGGCCAACACCGACAGCGAGCGGATGGTCGCGCCCGGCTCCGCCCTCACCCTGCTGATGACCGTCCTCATCGTCTTCCCCGCGCTGTACCAGATGCTCCAAGTCACCTGACAGCACACACCGTTCGACCCCGCCCCCTTCCACGCCCCTGGAGACCACACCATGGCACGCATCCGCGCACTGGCGGCAGCCGTCCTGCTGCCACTCCTCCTGCCCCTCCAACTCGCCCAGCCGATCCTCAAGTTCCGCTTCGCCCGGCTGCGCGCGGCGCGCGCCGGCGGCGACCGCGGCGCGATCAGCATCGAACTCGCCCTGGCCGTCATCGTGGTGGTCGCCATCGCCGGCGCGATCATCGTGCTGATCAAGGGTCTGGCCAGCAACGTCGAGAGCAAGATCCCGGGCGACGTCCCGGCGGCGAACAACACGTGACCCGCAGCCCGCGCCGGCCCGTCCCCGCCCGCCGCCTGACGACCCGTCGACTCCGCCCGCTCCTCCGCAAGCCGGGGGCGCCGACGGACGGGGGAGTGATGACCCTGAGCCTGGCCATCGTCTTCCCCACCGTGCTGTCCGTGATCTTCCTCGTGGTGCAGGCCGGACTCTGGTGGTACGCCGACCAGGCCGCGCTGACCGCCGCACGGGAGGGCGTGGACGCCGGACGGGTCTACGGCGCAGGGGCGGACGACGGGCCGGCGCGGGCGAAGGACTTCACCGACCGGCTGGGCGACCTGGCCCGGCTGGAGTCGGTGGTGCCCGGCGGCGACGCCGACACCTACCGGCTCTCGGTCACCGTCCACCCGGCCGCCGTACTGCCGTACTTCGACCGGCTGACCCTCACGCAGACGGTCAGCGCGCCCCGGGAGAAGTTCAACCCGCAGGGGCGCCCGTGACCGCCCGTCACCCGGTCCGGATGCCCCGGACCCGCCGCCACGACCGCACCGGCCGACCCGATCGCGCCGAGCGCGGCTCGCTCGCCATCGAGGCGGCCGTCGTGGTGCCCGTGGTACTGGCCTTCGTGCTGATGGCGGTCGCCGCCGGGCGGATCCAGACCACGGGCGCGGTGGTCGACGCCGCCGCCCGCTCCGCGGCCCGCGCCGCCTCGCTGGCCCGCACCCCCGAGGGCGCCCAGCAGGCCGCCGCGACGGCCGCGGCCGGCGTGCTGGACTCCCGCGAGGTGCACTGCGCCGCCGAACCGGTCGGCCCGCCCGAGTACGGCACCCTGGACGCCCCCGGCGGGCAGCTGGTCACCGTCACCGTCACGGTCTCCTGCACGGTTCCGCTCAGCGATCTGCTGCATCTCGGCGGCGCTCCGGGGCACAAGACACTCACCGGACGATTCACCTCGGTGGTGGACCGCTACCGGGGGAACTGAAGGACAATCAGAGGACCCTGGGGGGAGGAAACGTGATGAGACCACTGCGAGCGGCCCGCACGCCCGCGGCCGAACGCGACCGGGGCACCATCTCCGTGATGGTCGCCGCGCTCGCCGTCAGCCTGGTCGTGCTGGTCGGCCTGGTGCTCGACTTCGGCGGCCGGCTGCGCGCCATCGAACGCGCCGACGCGCTGGCCCAGGAGGCCGCCCGGGTCGGCGGCCAGCAACTGGACGTCAAGAAGCTGCGCGACGGCGCCGGCTACCAGCTCGACCAGGCGACCGCCGACGCCGCCGCCCGCGCCTACCTGGCCGGCCGCGGCGGCAGCGTCGAGATCACCTTCCCCGACCCGCAGACCATCAGCGTCACCCTGGACACCGACTACTCGACCGCGCTGCTCAGCGTGGTCCGCCTCACCACCCTCCCCGTGCACGGCCATGGCAAGGCCACCCTGGTGCACGGCATCACGGAAGGATCGACCGGCTGATGGCCGCGCGCGGAGCCGACGACCAGCACCGCAAGGGCCGCCAGGGGCGGCGACCGGGCACCACCGGCACCGGCGGACGCCCCGCCCCGGTGGCCGCCGCCCGCACCGGACGCCGCCGACGGCGGGCCGGCGGCTCGGTGCTCGCCGCACTGGGGTCCCTGCTGGTGCTGCTGGTCCTGCTGCTCGGGGTGCCCGCGCTGCTCGGCTACGGCACCCTCGCCGTGGCCGGCATGGGCGACCCCGTCGGCGGCAGCGTCACCGACGCACTCACCAGCCCCGACGACGGCCGGCTGTTCCTGTGGGCGCTGGTCGCGGTCGGCTGGCTGGCCTGGCTGTGCTTCCTGCTGGCCGTGCTGATCGAGATCCCCGCCCAGCTGCGCGGCCGGGTGGCCCGCCGGATCCCCGCCTTCGGCTGGAGCCAGCGCCTCGCGGCCGGCCTGGTCGGCTCGGTGATCGTGCTGCTCCCGGTGGCCGGCTCGGCCTTCGCCGCCACCCCCGAACTGCCGCAACGCGCCCCAGCCGTCGCCCAGTTGACCGCGGCCCCGGCGATCGCCGCGCTCCCCGCCGCGGCGCCGGCCGCCGCCCCCGCCGCGGACCCGCAGCAGCCGGTCTACACCGTCCGCGACACCCGGCCCGCCGACAGCCTGTGGTCCATCGCCGAACGCCAACTCGGCTCCGGCGAACGCTGGACGGAGATCGCCAAGCTCAACGACGGCCGCCCGATGGACGATTCGGGCACCCGGTTCGACGCCGACCGCCCGATCCAGCCCGGTTGGCGGCTGCTGATGCCGGCCGACGCCAAGCCCGACGCCGCCGCGGCGAGTTCCCCGCAGACCGGCAACGCCGCCCCGGCCCCCGCCGCCGCGCCCGCGCACGGCAGCGTCACCGTCAAGCCCGGCGACAGCCTCTCCGGCATCGCCCAGCGGGAACTCGGCGACGGCGACCGGTGGCCGGAGTTCTTCGCGGCCAACAAGGGCGTGACCGCCCCCGACGGCGAGAAGCTCACCGACCCCGACGTGCTCGCCCCCGGCACGGTGCTCACCGTGCCCGGCACCGCCCCGGCCCCGGCCCCGCAGCCGCCCGCCGAGCAGACCCCCGCCCCGCAGCCGCCCGCCGAGCCCGCCCCGGCGGCGTCCGCACCGGCCACACCCGAGCCGTCCGCGCCCGCCGCGTCCGCACCGGCGGCCTCCGCACCGGCCGTGGAGAGCCCCGCCCCCGCCGCCTCCCCGGCACCCGAGTCGGTGCCCGCCGGTGCGCCCGCGCAGAACCTGCCCGCCGTCCGCACCGGCGACTCCGCGCCCGGCCCGGACTACACCGTCCCGCTGGTCGCCTCCGGCATCGGCGTGCTGATGGCCGCCGCGCTGATCGGCGTGGTCGCCCGCCGCCGCACCGACCAGCAGCGGGCCCGCCGCCCGCGGCACCGGATCGCCCTGCCGTCCGCCGCCGCCGGCCGCTTCGAGGCCGAGCTGAAGGCCCGTCAGAACACCGACGGCCTGGAACTGCTGAACCGCGCGCTGCGCACCCTGGGCCGCAACACCGTGCGCGGCGGCAAGCGGCTGCCCGCCCTGGTCGCCGCCCGGATCACCACCGGCGGCACCGTCGAACTGCACCTCGCCGCACCCGCCGTCCCGATCGCCCCGTTCCGCGCCGCGCACGCCCCCAACGTCTGGTGGTGCCCCGAGGACGCGAACGACCTGCTCTCCGTCGGCCAGGCCGCCAAGTACGCCGCGCCCTACCCCGCGCTGGTCACCCTCGGCAGCACCCCCGACGGCTCCACCGTCCTCGCCGACCTGGAGACGGTCCGGCTGGTCCACCTCTCCGGGCACCCCGAGGACACCGAGGACGTGCTGCGCACCCTCGCCGTGGAACTCGCCCACAGCCCGCTCGCCGACCGGCTCCACCTGCACCTGGTCGGCTTCGCCCCGGACCTGCCCGCCGGCGGTCCCGCCACCGACCGGGTCCACCACCACACCACGCTGGAGGCCGCGCTCACCGCGCTCGGCCCGCGCACCGCCAAGGCCCGCGCCACCCTGGTCGCCGCCGAGGCCGGCAGTCCCCGCGAGGCCCGCAGCCGGGGCAGCGCCGACGAGGCCTGGGTGCCCGAGATCGTGCTCTCCGCGCAGCCGCCCGCCGGGAACATCCCCGCCGAGCTCGGCCGCCTGCTCGACGGCCGCCCCCGCACCTGCCTGGCCGTGCTGACCCGCGCCCCCGAACGCGGCGCAGGCCCGGTCGCCCGCTGGACCCTGCCCGCGACCGGTCCCGCCACCCTCCCCGGCCTGCACCTGACCGTCGAACTCCAGCGGCTCAGCCGCGAGGAGTACGACCACCTCGGTGAACTGGTCCGTGCCTCCGGCGACTTCACCCAGCACCCGGCGCCCGACTGGACCCTCGACGGCCCGCACAACGGACCCGACGACGAAGCCGAACTCCCGCTCCCCGTCCCGGCGCTGGCCGCGGTCGGCGCCGCGATCGGGGCCAGCGCCGGGGACCTCCCCCCGGCGACCGCCGCCGCGCTCGGCGTCGCCCTCGACGACCCCACGCCCAGCTCCCTCGACACCCGCGTCATCGCCCTGCTCGGCGCGGCGGCCGCCGCCTCGACGGCCCCGCTGCTGCCCGAGCCGCCGACCAGCACGGGCCGTCGGCCGTCCCCCACCGACAGCGGACCGGGCACCCAGTCGGCCACGCCCGGCGGCGACGAGGCCGGCCCCCGGCTGCTGGCCCGCGTCATCCCCACCGGCAACAGCCCGTTCGCGGGCACCGCGCCCACCAACCCGTACGCGGTCCTGCCGGTCGTCCCGGCCCAGCCGACCGCCCCGCACACCTTCCCGACCCAGCCCCCCACCAACCCGTACGCCCTCCCGCCGGGCGCCACACCGCCACCGGCTGCGCCCGCCGCACCCGAGCCGTCTGAGGGCGCTGCCCACCCGTCCCGGCACATCGCCAACGGGCAGGCCCGCAAGGCCACCACCCCGCCCGGCGGCACCCCGGTCGACCCCCGGTCGGCCGACGTTCCGTCAGAGGCGTTCGACGGGGCCACGGGCGGCGCGGAGCGCCCGGCCGCCGACGCCCCGTTCGATCCGCTGACCGATCCGCTCGACCCGCGCCTGCTCGGCTACCCGGCTGCTGACACACCGTCGGAGCCGCCCGCCCTCCCGCCGGTCGAGGCCACCGCCCCGGCCGACCCGTTCGCCGCAGGGCCGGCCGCTGAGGCTCCGGCAGTGCCGTTCCCCGCCGCACCGGCTCCCGCCCCGGTCGACCCGTTCGCCGCCGCGCCGACACCTGACGCTCCGTCGGTTCCGCTCGCCGCGCCGGCCGATCCCCGCGTCGCGGGCTTCCCGGCTGCGGTCCCGGCGGTCGCGCCCGCCGTCGCGGAGCCGCTGCCGACCCACGACCAGGCCCAGGTGCCGCATCCGCACGCGGCCAACGTGCCGGCCCGGCCCGCGCCGCGACCCGGGACGGCGCCCGCCCGCAGCGACAGCGACGACCTGCTGGCGATCCTGCGCTCGCCCGAGGCGCACCACCTGCGCTCCGCGCCGCGGATCCGGTTGCTCGGTCCGGTGGACATCCTGGGCGCGGCCGGTACCGCCGACGCGGCGGGCCGGGCCCGGCTGACCGAGCTGGCCGCGTACCTGGCGCTGCGCCCGGGCACCGAGCACACCACGCTCGACCGGGACATCCACCCGGGCGCCGCGCACCTCGACCCGCGGGCCACCGCGGAGCGCCTCGCCGAGCCGCTCCCGGTCAAACTCGCCGCCCTGGCCGCCTGGTTGGGCAGCTCGACCGAGGGGCGCGCGTTCCTGGAGGCGCAGCCCGCCGAGACGTACTCCTTCGCGCCGGCGGTCAGTTGCGACTGGGACGAGTTCCGCAGCCTGTACCGGCGCGGCATGCGCTCCACCTCCAGCACCGCCGACGCCGCCCTGGCGCACGCCCTCGCGCTGGTCCGCGGCGCCCCGTTCGCCGAGGCCCCGGCCGGGGCGTTCGGCTGGGCGGAGACCGAACGGCAGGACATGCTGGCCGCGATCGTCGACACCGCCCACGAACTCGCCGCCCGCCGCCTGCAGTACGGCGACCACCGCACCGCCGAGGCCGCGATCTTCCGCGCCCTCGCGGTCGCCCCGGACGTCGAACTCCTGCACCGCGACCTGTTCTACGCGTACGCCTCGGCCGGCGCCCGCGACCAGCTCGTCCGCGCCGTCAACCGCCTCGACGCCCTCAGCCGCCGCACCGGCCGCGACCTCGACCCGGACACCGTCGCCCTGCTCCGCGACCTGCTCACGGGAGGCTGACCGATGCCGCGGGTCCGGAAATCCGGGAGCGAATTCGACCGTGAATTCCGCTCGGCGCGGTTCAGTCCCGTCGGCCGGTGAGTTCGGCGAGGAGGCGGTCGATGTCGAGGTGGAAGCGCTCCGCTCCCAGCGGGACGAACGCGAGCGTGCGCTGCAGGAACGCGTCGACCGCCGACTCCTCGATGTCGATCAGCGCCGATCCCTCGTGGGATCTCAGCACGACGCGTATGAAGTGCCGACGGGAAGGCGACCGGGGGAGCACCAGCACGTCGCCGGTTCCGGCGCGCCGGTGCAGGCCCTCGGTGAGCAGGGAGCGGGCGAACACCCAGTTCACGGTCCTGGCCGTGGGCGCGCCGAGGGAGAGGCGGACGGCGTAGGGGTCGGCGGCGTGGTAGGACAGCTCGGCGGGGAGCGGGGCCGGGAGCTGGTCCGGGATGACGACGTGCACGGTCAGGACGCTGGTGACCGTCGGCGAGGGCTGGGTCATTTCATTCCTCCGCAAGGGCTTCGGGACCGGAACTCGTGAACCGAGCCTAAAATCCGGCGGTGCGGGAATCTTGTCGCGGAACGCATGGAACCTGGCACGAGAAAGCACTTCCGGTCGGATTCATCCCCGGGTGTTTCGCCATTCGCGGGGGGCCATCCCGTAGGCGGCCCGGAAAGCCCGGCTGAAATGCGCGGCGCTGGTGAATCCCCACCGGTGCGCCACCGCGGCGATCACGGCGCCGTTCCCGTGGCGCGCCAGCTCGCGCCGGCACTCCTCCAGACGGCGCCGCTGGATCCACCGGCCGACGGTCGCGTCCTCGCCCTCGAACAGTTTGTGCAGGTAGCGCGGTGATATGTGGTGGGCCCGGGCGATGATCTGCGGTGTCAGCCCGGGGTCGGCGAGATGCCGGTCGATGAACGCCTGGATGCGCAGCAGCATCGCCCGGTTCGCACCGGGCGTCTCCACCCCGGACCGGCCGAGGACCTGCTCGGCCAGCACGCCGAGCAGGTCCACGACGTTGCGGGCCATCAGCTCGCCGGTGCGCGGCGGGTAGGTGCCCGCGCCGTCCACCAGGCCGGCCAGGAAGGGCGAGAGCAGGCCGCCGAGGGGCGTGTCGGGGCCGAGCGGAGAGGCCGTGACGTGCGCCAGGTCCGCCTCGCTCAGGCCCAGCAGGTCCCTCGGCAGGACCAGGGACTTCGTCCGGAAGGACTGCGGAAGGTTCAGCCGGACCGGACGCGCCATGTCGTAGACGAAGACGTCGCCGGGTCCGAGGAGCGCCTCCCGGCCGTCCTGCTCGAGCCGGGCGACGCCCCGGTCCAGCAGTTTGACGACCACGTACTCCTCCGCGTCGCCCTGCGCGACGAGCCGGCGCGTCCGCAGGGCGGACAGGCAGTCGCCGTCCACGGTGACGGCCTGGAGCCGGCCGAGCGGCGTCGCGCGGATCGTGCCGGAGTACACCTCGTCGGGGACGGTCATGTCGACGGAGCCGAACGTCCGGGACAGGGCGTCGCGCCAGTACGCCCGTCTGCGGGCGACGGGCAGTGATTCGGTGGTGTGGAAGCTGCCGGGGGTGCTGCTCTCCTGGACCAGTACGTCGGGTGCCATCAGATCACGTCCGTCTCGTCTCGGGCTCGGCCCCCTGGCGATCGGGACGCACCGTTCGGACAGCAGATCCCGCACCGACGAGAAGATCGTGTCAAAGCGCCGCGGGCGCGCACATCACACGAGTCCCGCTGATCACGGCGGAGGGCGTGGGATGCGAAGCAGTCACTCTGCGTGTTCGCGAGTGGCCGCCAGGCGCGCGAGTTCGACCCGGGAGGTGATGTCGAGCTTGGTGAACGCATGCCGCAGGTGGGAGCTGACGGTGTGTGGTGAGATCGCGAGGCGCTCCGCGGTCTGCCGGTTCGTCAGGCCCTGGGCCACCAGCCGGATCACCTCGACCTGGGATGCGGTCAGCTCCGGCCACACCGTGACGGTCCCCCTGGACGTGGTTCGGCGCCGGGGCGATCCCAGGGCCCGCAGGCGGCGGCGGACGCGTGCGGCGTCGCGCTCGGCGCCGGCCTGGGAGTAGAGGTCGAGTGCCAGGTCGAGGTGGGGCACCGCGTCGACCGCGCGCCGGGTGGCCAGCTTGCGCCCGGTGTCCTCGAGCGCCGAGGCCCGGGGAATCGGCCGGGGGACGCCCTCGTACAACTCGACGGAGCGCAGGAGGGAAGCGAGGTCGCCATCGAGCAGTCCGCGGGCGTGCGCGGCCGCCGCTGCCAGGATCGGGAACCCCGGATTGAGGGCCGAGCGGCGCTCGGCCACGGCGACGGCGACCGCGGCGCGGTCCGGCGCTCCGGCCCGCAGGGCCATGCGGACGAAGACGGGTGCGTCGGCCGGATCGTCCGGGCTGGCCAGCGAGGGGCCCACTAGGTCGAACGTCGCGAAGGATTCGTCGAGCAGCGCCATGGCCCGGCCGGGATCGTCCTCGGCGTCCGCCAGCAGCGCCAGCAGCCACGAGCCGACGTTGCACACCAGGATCGCCGGGTCGGCCGGCATCCGCCGCACCTCGGCCGCATACGCGCGCGCCGCCTCCAGGTCGTTGGTGTGCAAGGCGACGCGCACCAGCGTGTACAGGAGGGTGGCGTCGGCGAAGTTGCCCATGCCGAGTTCGTCGGCCATCGCGGACGCGGCCTCGGCCTCGGCCCGGGCGTCCTCCAGTCGGCCCGCGTCCAGCAGCACCCGGGACCTGTTCATGGTCCACAGGCCCATCGCCGCGGCCTGCCCCTGCCGCTGCGTCTCCCGCACACCGGCCGCGGACTCGGCGAGCGCCTCCACCGACCGGCCCGCCGCGTTCAGCAGGAACGCCGTCCACAGGGCCTCCGGCACCCACAGCGAATGCCTGAACCCGACCTCGGCGGCCAGCGCCGACGCCCGCTCCGCGCACTCGAACGCGGCACTCCAGTCCATCCGGTAGAACCGCACGACCGAGCCGACGGCGACCGCAGTGGCCTCGGCGGCCTTGTCCTGAGCCTGCGCCGCGGCCTGCAGGGCATCGGACACGGCGTGGCCGGTCGCCTCGAAGTCCCCCACCATCGCCAGTTCGAGGGACCGCAGGGCGAGCAACCGGGCCCGCAGCGAGGCCGGGATACCGGGAAGGGCGGCTCCGGCCCCGGCCTGCCGGGCCGCCTCCGTGAAGTCGTACTGGCCGGACACCCGCACCAGGCCGAGCCGCACCTGCGCCTCGGCTGCCGGGTCCATGCTGCCGGGCAGGGCCGCGGCGGCGAGTGCCCTGGCCTCGGCCGGCTGCCCGGCCTGCCAGAGCAGCAGCGTCGTCTCGGCGATGATCGCCGGCCGCTCGGGGGCCTGCTCGGCCGTCAGTTCCAGCGCCCGGCGGCTGAGTTCCACCGCCGACGACGGCGCGGACGTCGCGAGTTCCGCCGCGGCGGCCCTCAGCAGTTCCACGGCCCTGCGGTCTCCCGGCTCCGCGCTGTCCAGGAGCAGGGCGGCCGCCTCGGTGACCGGTGCGCCGCGCGCCAGCAGGAGCTCGGAGGCGTGGCACCGCAGAGCCTGGCGTACGGAGACGGGCAGACTGGCCTCGACCGCCTCGCGGAGCAGGTCGTGACGGAACATCAGCCGGTCGTCCCGTTCTACCAGCAGATGGGAGTGCAGAGCCTCCTCCACCGGTGCGATCAGCGTCGCGGTCGGCTTGTCGAGCAGTTCGGCCAGGACGGCGACGGTGACCGTGCGGCCGACGGCGGACGCGGTCCGCACGACCTCCCGGGTCGGTTCGGAGAGCTGGTCGAGACGCTGCTGTACGGAGGTCTGGAACCGGTTGGGAAGGCGTCCGCCCGTCAGCCGTGCCACGTTGTGCTCGACGATCACCGCGCGTTCGTCGTGCAGGCCGCGCAGCAGCTCCACCAGGAGCAGGGGCACGCCCTCCGCCCGGCGCGCGGCGCTCAGCGTCATCTGGTCCGGAGGCGCTCCCAGGACGTCCTCGGTGATCCGGGCGACCGCCGCATCGGTCAGCGGTCCGAGCAGGAGCCGATGGGCGCCGGCGTGATCCAGCCGGTCCAGGGTCGTGCTCACGGCGGGTGTCCGGGTGCCGCTGCGGACGGCGACCAGCCACAGGATCGCGTGCGCGGACAGGCGAGCCGTGAGCGTGCGCAGGGCGAGCAGGGTCACGTCGTCCAACCACTGGACGTCGTCCAGGACGACGACCAGGGGAGCGTCGAGCGACGCCTGCTCCAGCCGGTCCTGCAACTCCTGCAGCAACCAGAACCGCTGCTCGGGTGCCGCCGCGAGGTCGCGCAGCCGGTCCTTGTCGAACAACGGCTCGGGGCCGGTCAGCAGACCGTCCAGCAGCGGGCCCAGCGGAACGAACTGGCCGTCAGGATCCGCGCCGCAGCGGAACACCCGCAGCCCACGGCGCACCGCGACGGTCTGCGCCTCCGACAGCAGACGGCTCTTGCCGCTGCCGGGCGCGCCCACGACGCACACGATCCCGCCGGCGCCCTGCCTCAGCGCGTCGAGCCGGGCACCGAGGAAGTCCAACTCCTGCTCCCGGCCCCGGACGGGCGGCTGCGAGGCACCGAGTCCGTCACCGAAGTGCGGCTGCTGAAAGCGGTCCAACGGAGACCCCCGTACACGTGTATGGCCGACAGGGGACAGGAGGGGTGGCACCAGGTCTCCCACCTGCATTTTATGCCCGGCACTGTGGGGCAAGCAGCGGTGCGTTCCGGGACAACCTCCGGCCTGGCGTCCGCCCTAGCGTGAGGACATCGCGTGGCGTGCACGGCCGCGCGAGCCACCTCGAACGAAGGAACGACGCCATGCCGTACATCACCGTGGGCCACGAGAACACCACCTCCGTCGACCTCTACTACGAGGACCACGGCACCGGCCAGCCGGTCGTCCTCATCCACGGCTTCCCGCTCGACGGCCATTCCTGGGAGCGGCAGAGCGCCGTGCTGCTCGACGCCGGCTACCGCGTGATCACCTACGACCGCCGCGGCTTCGGACAGTCCGCCCAGCCGACGACCGGCTACGACTACGACACCTTCGCGGCCGACCTGAACACCGTGCTGGAGACCCTCGACCTGCGGGACGCCGTCCTGGTCGGCTTCTCCATGGGCACCGGGGAGGTCGCCCGGTACGTGTCCGCCTACGGCTCCGCCCGGGTCGCCAAGGTCGCCTTCCTGGCCTCGCTGGAGCCGTACCTGCTCAAGAGCGACGACAACCCCGACGGGGTCGCGCCGAAGGAGTTCTTCGACGGCGTCGTCGCGGCCGTCAAGGCGGACCGCTACGCCTACTACACCGCCTTCTACCAGGACTTCTACAACCTCGACGAGAACCTCGGCAGCAGGATCAGCGAGGAGGCCGTGCGCAACAGCTGGAACGTCGCGGCCGGCGGCGGCTTCTTCGCCGCCGCGGCCGCGCCGTCGACCTGGTACACCGACTTCCGGGCCGACCTCCCGGCCATCGACGTGCCGGCCCTGATCCTGCACGGTACGGGCGACCGGATCCTGCCGATCGACGGGACCGCGCGGCCGTTCCACAAGGCGCTGCCGTCCGCCGACTACGTGGAGATCGAGGGCGCCCCGCACGGCCTGCTGTGGACCCACGCGGAGGAGGTCAACGCCGCGCTCCTCGCCTTCCTGAGGAAGTGACCGCCCTCCGCCGGCTGCTCCGGACGGCCCGTCAGACGCCGGTGACCGGCAGCAGGCCGCGCTCGGCGAACACCTTCCTGGCGACGAAGGTGGCGTTCAGGGCCTTGGGGAAGCCGCAGTAGCCGGCGGAGTGCAGCAGGGCTTCGACGATCTCCTCGGGGGTGAGGCCGACGTTGAGCGCGGCGTTGACGTGGACCTCCAGCTGGGGCTCGCAGCCGCCGAGCGCGGTGAGCATGCCGAGGGTGACCAACTGTCGGTCGCGCGGCACGAGTTGGGGTCGGCTGTAGATCTCGCCGAAGCCCCACGCGACGATCTGGTGGCCGAGTTCGGGGCTGATGTCGTCCAGCGACTCCACAACCCGGCGCCCGACCTCGCCGTCGACGCGGCCGAGCACCTCCATCCCGCGCTCGAAGCGCTCCCGGCGGACCTGTGCGTCGTTCGCGGCGCTGTCCACTGCGCTGCTCCTCTCCGAGTCGCCCGGCCGACGGTCCGTCAGCCGCCGTGCCCGGAGGCCTGCTCCTGGAGCAGCGCGGTGATCTGGTTGACGTCGTTGAAGACGCTGAGGAAGGCGTCGAGCGAGTCGCTGGAGCCGCCCGTGACACCGACGTAGACGAGGTGCAGACAGCCCTGGTCGGTGATCAGGTAGCCGGCCTCCTCCTGGGCGCTGACCGCGATCCGCTGGTTGAGGCGGTCGAGGCCGAGGACGGTGCCCGGCTTGGCGAAGACCTTGCCCTTGGCCGGGCAGTCGGTGGTGCAGGAGATCCCGTTGCTGCCGTCGACGCCGAGGATCGGCAGCGACAACCGGAAGGCCTCCGCGTCGGGGGTGCCCAGCCAGTAGGCGAGGAGCTGGTCGAGGCCGATCGGGGTGGCCCGTTCGGCCGCCACGCCGCCGCGCCCGTCCGCGAGTTGGAACTGGGCCGGGTCGACGTGCGCGACGTCGCTGAGGAAGTCGCGCTCGATCGGGAAGGCGTCGAAGCAGTCGCGGCTGCCGCGGGCGACGGCCATGTTGCACAGGGCCAGGTTGGCGCCGAGGTTGTGGCTGACCTTCAGGATCAGCTTGGCGTACTGGCTGTACGGCGGGGAGACGTACGCGGCGACCTGCGGGTCGCCGGCGTAGGAAGCGGGCAGCGCGTCCTGCGGGTTGGGGCCGGTCGGGTCCGCGGTGACGGCGACGCCCGCCCGGGCGAGCGCCTCGATCAGCGCGGTGCGGGCGAAGGCGTTGGGGTCCTGGATGTTGGAGACCTTCAGCAGCGGCTGGGCGTCGGCGGCGATGGTGCCGGACAGGCTGATCCGTGTGCCGTCGGGGGAGGCGGACACCTGGATGTCCGTCGGACCGCCGGCCGCCACCGTCTGGACCGTGGAGCTGACCTGGTACGGCGCGACCTGCGGACGCCACAGCAGCTGGGCGGGCTGCCCGGCCGCGGTGGGGGTGCTGAGCAGGTCGATCAGGTTGTCGTTGACGATCATCGGGGTGGGCTGCGGGTCCAGCGCCGGGGGAGTGAACAGCCGCGGGTCGACGATCACGTCGCCGTCGACCCGGGTGATGCCCGCGTCGTGCACCTGCTGGGCGATCTGGTCCAGGCCGGCCAGCGGGTTCTCGGGGGTGAGGCTCGCGCCCGGCAGGCTGGCCTCGGTGTGGTCGATGTTCGTGTAGTCCACCGAGCCGTCGGGCTTGGTGCGCCCGCCCATCGTCAGGTCGCCCTGGGCGACCATCGCCAGGTTCCCGTGCAGCGTCGAGCCCTCGCGGTCGCCGGTGGCCATGATCGGGGTGGTGAAGCGGTGGTCGGGGCCCAGGGTGTGCCAGGCGGTGGAGATGGTGACCAGCTTGGTGGTCGAGCCGGGGATGAAGAACTGGTTCGCGTTCTGGGAGTGGATGACCCTCCCGGTCGCGGGGTCGGTCTCCAGCACGCCCCACTGTGCGTGCTCGTAGCCCGGCTTGTGCATGATCGCCTCGATCGCGGGCCCGAGGTCGTCGTCGTGCGCCGCCGCCGTCGGGCCGGTGGCCACCACCGTGCCGGCCACGGCCGCGAGCGTCGCGCCGACTGCGGCCCAGGCCCGCAGCCGGCCGCGGATCGTCGATCCCATGTGTTCCGCCGTTCTGGGGCGAGGAACCCCGGGTCGACCAGACCCCGGGCCCTCACCGCCGAGGTACTCACGGCCGCATCGTAGGGAGCGGAAGGGCGCGAATCCCGCTGCCCGGCGGTGGAGCGACGGCGTGGGGGCCGAACGTCATCCGGTCGGACGATCACAACCGGCCCCGACGGAGCAGCGGCTGACTGTGCGTCAGCGGTCGGTGTCAGCCGTTCGCGGCGGCCTCCAGGGCGGCGACGTCCAGCTTGGTCATGGTGAGCATCGCGGCCATCGCACGGCGGGTGCGGTCCGGGTCGGGGTCGGACAGCAGCTCCATCATGCGCCGCGGGACGATCTGCCAGGACAGTCCGTAGCGGTCCTTCAGCCACCCGCACTGGCTCGGCTGCCCGCCGTCCGCGGTGAGGGCCTCCCAGTAGCGGTCGACCTCCGCCTGGTCGGCGCAGTCCACCTCCAGCGAGATCGACTCGTTGAAGGTGAAGATCGGGCCGCCGTTCAGCGCCCGGAACCGCTGGCCGAACAGCTCGAAGGTCACCACCATCACCTTCCCCGCCTCCCCGGGGCCGACGTCGGAGTAGCGCTGGACCTCCAGCACCTTGCCGTCGCGGAAGACCGAGACGTAGAACTCGGCGGCCTCCAGGGCCTGGTGGTCGAACCAGAGGAAGGTGGTGATCTTCTGCGCCATCGAAGCTGCTCCGTTCCGGTGCGTGGGTCGGCCCCGCGGGGGCGGGCGCAGCCGACGCTAGTCCCGCCGGGCGGGCGGGAGTCGACGGCGCGCGGGGGTGGCGTCGAGGTTCCGCCGGCCGCCGTCGAAAGCCCCGCGGGCCGCCGGGCGGTGTGCCAGAGTCGACGGCATGCCGACGAACGACGCTCCCGCCGCCGCCCTGCTGGACGCCTTCACCGCCCGTCTGCGCGCCGCCGTCCCGCTGCGCGCGCTGTGGGCGCACGGCTCGCTGGCCCACGGCGACTACCGGCACGGCCGCAGCGACCTCGACCTGATCGCCGTCCTGCCCGCCGAGGCCGACCCCCGGCAGCGCGAGGAACTCACCCAGCTGCACCGGCAGTTGATCGACGCGGACCCGGACGCGGCGAAGCTGCACTGCAGCTACCTGCCGGAACGCGGCCTCGACGACGCCGGGCGCCCGTACTTCACCTTCGCCCAGGGCGAGCCGATGGACCGCCCGGTCACCCCGATCAGCCGCCGCGAACTCCTGCACGGCGGGCTGGTGTTGACCGGACCGGCGCCCGACACGCTGCTCCCGCCGGTCGGCGACGCCGAACTGCACGACCACATCCGGGCCGACCTGCGCGACTACCTCCTGCCGATCACCGCCAAGCCCGAGCCCTGGCAGCAGGACATCTGGGTGGACCACGGCCCGATCACCGCCGCCCGCGCCACCATCACCCTGCGCGACGGCCGGCTGGTCACCAAGCGCGCGGCGATCGACGAACTCCCGCTGCTGGGCGCACCGCAGAGCCTGATCGACGACATCGCCGCCCGCCGCTACGCCACCCCGCTGCCGCTCACCCCCGCCGCCCGCACCGAACGCGCCGACGCCGCCCGCCGGTTCACCCGCACGGCGATCGAACGCGCGCTGCAGGGCTGAACCCGGTGTTCCCGGCCTGACGTCCCGTCAAGACGCCTCGGCGAACAGTGCGGAGAGCCGCGGCAGGCGCGCCGCGGTGTCGGCCGGCGTCCACACCTCGCCCACCGGCTCGGCGTTGACGGGGCTGTCGTGGCCGACCTCGGCGAGCAGGTCCTCCAGGCCGTCCTCCTCGCCGGTGATCCGCTCGTGGGCGTACGCGGCGCAGTAGTCCAGCTCCTCCCAGTCGGGGAAGTCGTGGTTGTCCCAGTCCTGGTAGGGGAGGGCGGCGAGGCGGCGGACGGCGGGCTGGTCGGCCAGGGCGTCCGGGTCGGCCAGCGCGGTGGCGTAGGCGGTGCGGCCGAGGCCGATCAGCCAGGCGTGGAAGTACCACAGGCCGTCGTCGCTGATGCGGCCGCGCTGCACCAGCTTGGCGACGGCCAGGGTGGCCATGGTGTCCAGCGGGGCGCGCACTTCGTCCAGCCGGAGCTGGAACTCCAGCACCTCCTCGACCGGGAGCGTGGCGAGACGCTCCGTCAGCCGCTCCGCCCGCTCGCACTCGGGCCGGCCGCAGCCCAGTTGCTCGTGCTCCGGCCGGATCTCGCGGCTCGCCTCGACCAGTTCCCAGAACCCGTTCACGTCCATGCCGGGCAGCCTCGCACGCGCGGGTGACAGCCGGGCTTGACTTCAAGCGCGCTTCAACAACCAGGATGGCGGGCGGTCAGGAAGTCGAAGCGTGGTCGAGGCGTTGGAGGCGTGATGCGTGCGGTGTGGCTGAGGGAGTTCGGCGGTCCCGAGGTGCTGGTGGCGGGGGAGGCGCCGGACCCGGTGGCAGGGGAGGGGCAGGTGCTGGTCCGGGTCGCCCACGCCAACCTGACCTTCGTGGAGACCCAGTTCCGGGCCACCGGCCTCGGCCCGTTCAGCGCCGGCCTGCCGATGATCCCCGGCAACGGCGTCGGCGGCACCGTCACCGCCGTCGGCCCCGGCGCCGACCCCGGGCTGCTCGGCCGACGGGTCGTCACCTCCACCGGCGGCTCCGGCGGTTACGCCGAACTGGTCGCCGTCCCCGCCGACGGCCTGTTCCCCGTCCCGGACGAGCTGCCGCTCGACGCCGCCACCGCGCTGCTCGCCGACGGCCGGACCGCGCGGCTGCTGCTGGAGACCGCGGGCGTCACCGCGGGCGAGCGGGTGCTGGTCGAGGCGGCAGCCGGCGGTGTCGGCAGCCTGCTGGTCCAACTCGCCGCCACCGCGGGCGCCGAGGTCGTCGCCGCGGCCGGCGGAGCCGACAAGCTCGCCCTCGCCGAGGAACTCGGCGCCCACGAGAGCGTCGACTACCGCACCCCCGGCTGGACGGCAGCCCTCGCCCCCGTCGACCTGGTTCTGGACGGCGTCGGCGGCGAGATCGGCCGCACCGCCTTCACCGCCCTGCGCCCCGGCGGACGGATGCTCAGCTACGGCCTCGCCAGCGGAAGTTGGGCCGGTGTCCCGGACGATCGGGCCACCGCCCGGCAGATCACCCTGCTCACCCTGCGCCCCACCCCCGACCGGATCCGCGCCGCCACCGCCCACGTCCTCGCCGAAGCCGCCGCGGGCCGCCTGCGCCCCGTCATCGGCCAACGCTTCCCGCTGGCCCGCGCCGCCGACGCGCACACCGCCATCGAGTCCCGCTCCACCCTCGGCAAGACCCTGCTGGACGTCGCCCACGAGTGACCCGGCCGGCCGGGTGACGGACCGTCGGCCACCCCGCCCCCGCGTGCAGCAGCATCAGCCGAGTCTGGGTCGCGACGGTCCCGGGCCCGCGCGGACGCAGGTTCCGGATCCTCAACGTCACCCGTACCGGCCCTGCCGACACCACCATGTTGACGTTCCATCAGGGCGACATCCCCTTGGCCGGCGAGCTGATCGCCTCACTCGTGGGCGTGCCCGCCGAGCTGGACGGCGCGGAGCGGGTCTGAGGCGCTCGCGCACCGGGCCGGGACGGCCACGCACCACATCCGACAAGCTGAAAGGCCACCGGGCGGTGGCCACGAGACCACAAGCCGGTGAGCGCCTCTCCAGCTACGTCCGTGAGCGAGGGAGTGACGGTTCGTCACCCGACTTCGGGCGGTGAGGAGGGCTCGGTGTCCCGAGCTGACGGTCCGTGCTCGGCAGGACGCGGGTCGGCGGGGAAGAAGACGGGGCTGAGCAGGTACGGCACCCGTCCGGGGCCGGGCCGGTGGGCGAGGCGGGGTTGGACGACGGCGAGCAACTCGCCGAGGAGTTCGGCGAGTTCGTCCGGGTCGAGCCAGAGCGTGCCCTGGCGGTAGGAGACCGAGTCGGCAGTGGGGTTCGCGTCCGCGCGGTCGAGGTACGCGTTGAACTCGGCGATGAGGACGGCCATCGCGGCGGCGAAACCGCGGCGGTGGTCGTCGACGGACATGGCCGCGGCCGCCTCGCCGTCGATCGTGGGGCGGTCGCGGCGCAGCCGGTACTGGCGTTCGACCACGTTGCGCACGCGCCGCTCCTGGGCCACTTCGAGGAAGCCGGCCTCCGCGAGCAGGGCCACGTGCCGGTAGACGCTCACCTTCGGGACGTCGGGCAGCCGGGCGGACAGCTCGCCGGTGGTGAGCTCGCGCCCGCCGGAGAGGGCGTGCACCACGCGCAGGCGAACCGGGTGCAGAAGCAGTTCGGCGGTGTCCATGGCGCCACTATTTCATGAGTGATACCGTTATCGAAATTGAAACTGCGGCGGGGGTGGGAGCGGATGAGGCGAGCAGGCGGTCGGGCAGTGGCCGTGAACGGGCACTCCGTCCATGTCGAGGAGTCGGGCCGGGGCACCGACTGGGTGGTCTTCGAGGCCGGGGCGGGCCTGGGCAGGACCAGTTGGGACCTGGTCCTGCCGCGGCTGGCAGACCGGGCCCGACTGGTGGCCTACGACCGGGCCGGGTTCGGCCGCAGCGGCCGGACCTCGGGCCGGCCGGGAATCGACGACCTGGCCGCCGACCTGGTGGCGCTGATCGAGGACGTGGTACCCCCGTCGGCCCCACTGGTGCTCGTCGCGCACAGCATGGGCGGGCTGGTCGCCCGCCGCGCGGTGGACCGCCTGGGTCCGCGGCTGCGCGGCCTGCTGCTACTCGACCCGACACCGGAGAGTTCGCCCGTCTACGACCGGTTCGACCGGACCGCCGCGAAGGTCGACCGCGCGCTCGCCGTCACGCAGGCCCTGGTGCGGTTCCGCCCGCTCGCTCGGATGGCCAGCGGGAACGTCCGGCGGCTGTTCCCGGCCGACACCTACGCGACCATGCTCGCCGAGGACTTCGTCCCCGCGGGGATCGCGCAGACCAGGAAGGAACTCGCGGCCGTGGTCGCCGCGATCCCCCGATTCCGCGCCGAGCCGCCCGGTCTCCCGACCTGTCCGACCGTGCTCCTCTCGCCGTCCCGCCCCGACCGGGGACGGCGGGAGCAGCGCACCGCCATGACCGCCCATCAGCGGCAGTGGGTCGCGACACTGCCGGACGGACGGTTCGAACAGATCGACGCGGGCCACCTCATCCAGGCCGAGCAGCCCGGGATCGTGGCGGAAGCGGTCGCCCACCTCCTCGACCGGGCGACCCCGACCGGCGGCCAGGGGCTTGCCGACGACGCCCGGCCGTCTTGAGGAGCGCGCGGCCGGGTCACGCGTCCGGCGGTACGGCGAACGGGTCCTCAGGAAGGAAGCAGCCGTAATCCGCCAGCGACATCGGGTCGTTGAACACGACCCGCGGGGGAGAGCCCGTCCGCGCGTACCGGCGGTGGCGGGCCGGGCCGTTCGAGCAGCGGGTTCGGTGAGTGGGCCGCCAGCCTGCCGTACCGCTCCAGCAGAGCGAACACGGCGTCAGGGACGTCGCGGACGTGCTCGGCCACGTCCGCCTCCGGGATCTCGGGGTAGAGCTCCAGGAAGGCCTCGCGGGCCGCGGCCAGGAAGCGGTCCGGATCGACCACCACCACGTCCTGCCGGGTCCGCACGCTGATCCTCATGCCCGCCGTCGGCGCCGTCGTCTCGTCCACCGCAGCACGCTACCGCTCGGTCGGAGCCGCCGGTAGCGCGGGCCCGTCCGCGGCGCCGGTCTCCGCACACCCGGCCTGGCCCGGTCGTGGCGACACCACGTATCGTGGCCGGGATCGCCGTGCTGAGCGGCGCCACGGTGAACAGGCACGACGTCGCGCGGGCGGCGGCAACGGGGGCGGTGACCAAGCGGTGGCTGACGAGGCATCGACGGCCGGGCACGGACGGCGGACGGTCGACGAGGAACTGACCGTCAAGCTCCCGCCGAACGGGTTCGCGCTCGAGCAGACGCTCGAACTGCCGCCCGACGCCGACCCGTTCGACCCCGCACTGAGTGGCACCAGAACCATCCCGCTGCCGCCCGGCCACACGCCGGCCGCCGGCACCGCGATCCCGACCGTCCCGCCGCCGCCCAGCGCCCCGCCCGCGATGCCGCCCGCCCCGCCGGTCACCGGCTGGACCGGCGTGATGCCTGCCATCACCATCACCGCACCGCCGCCCCCCGGCACCGCCGCCCGGCCCGCCGCCACAGCGCCCGCAGCGGCCAACGTCCAGGCGTCGCACGGCATCGGCGGCGGCCTGCGCGGCCGCATCCTGGTGATCGAGGGCGGCTACGGCGGCGGCCGCCGCTGGGGCCGCGGCGGCACCGCCCACGCCTCGGTGCTCTCGGCCGCGCTGGCCGGCGTCGCCCCGCAGGTCCTGCTCTCCGCCGACCAGGTCGACGCCGTCCACCTGCCCGGCGCCGCCGACCCGCAGACCGTCCTCGCCCACCTGCGGGCCGCGGCCCGCCACCCCGGACCGCTGCTGATCCACCTCGGCGGCCACCTGATCACCGACCGCCGCGGCGGCCAGCTCTACCTCTCGCTGCGTGAGGCGAAGCCCGCCGACAGCCTGCCGTGGAGCGCCATCGCCACCGAACTGCGGCACCGCGGCAGCGAGTTGGACACCCTGGTGATCGGCGACCTGAGCGCCGACCAGGTGATCTGGCCGCAGCTCTCGGCCGGCGCGGGGCAGCAACTCGCCGACGGCGTCCCGCTCTGGGCCACCGTCAGCCACGACCCCGACCAACTCGGCACCTTCACCCGCGCGCTGATCGAGGCCCTGCAGCGCGGCCGCCCCGGCGCCGAACCACTGCTCAGCCCCGAACTGCTGCGCCAGCAGGTCCACTCGGTGCTGCGCCCCGACACCCTGCTGATCACCGCGCACCCCGCGTACCGCCCCTACTTCCGCAACACCGCCCGCCAACTCGGCCCGGCCGACCCCGCCGCCGACGCAGCTCCGGCGGGCACGCCCGCGGGCACCACGCCCGCCGCCGGCCCGCTGCGGCCCCGCCTCGCCCCCGGCTGGACCCCGCGCGGCCTCGTCTCGCTGCGCAAGCCCGGCGTCCCCGCCACGCCGCCCCGGCCCGCCCGCCCGGTCTCCCTGCGCAAGGGATGCGAACCGCCCCTCGACACCGAGGCGCCCGCCGCCGACGGCGTGCAGCCGACGGTCCGCCTGGGCAAGGACACCGCGCCGCCCGCCGCGGAGGAGACCGGCCGGAGCTCCGCCGCGTCCTGGTACGCGGGCTACCAGGCGGCCGAGGCCGCGGACGCGGTGAGCGTCGTCGACTTCGCCAAGGCGGAGCCCGCAGGCGTCTCCGTATCCGCAGGCGCAACCGCCTCAGCCTCCGACTCCGCAGCCGCCTCCGCCTCCGCGTCCTCGCCCGAGTCGAGCCCGAAGCCGAAGCCCGTGCAGGAGCACAGGCCCGAGCCCGAGCCGTCCGGGATCCCGGCCCGGCACGACCCGGCCGCCTCGACCGTCCCGCTCACCAAGCACGACCCGGCCGCGGCCACCGTCCCGCTCGAGAAGCCCGCGCCGCGCCCCACCGCTGACGTGCCGTCAGCCGCCGCGCCGCCCACCGACTACCTGGAGGCGATCGGCGAGATCGTCCGCAGCGCCGAGGCCGGACAACACGTCACGGCCACCGCGCTCGCCCTCGACCTCGAGGAGCAGGCCGTCGCCGCGCACGGCGCCCTCGCCCCGCTGGTCCTCCAGGTGCGCCAGGTCCGTGCGCACGTCGCCCGGGTGGCCGGACAGCCCGTCCTCGCCGCCGAGCTCTACCGCCAGGTCGCCGCCGCGCTGCTCACCACCGAGGGCCCCGAGCACCCCGAGACCCAGCGTGCCGCGACCAACGCCGAAGCCTGCTGGCGGGCCGTCAAGGACCCCGCGGAGGCGATCAGGATCGCCCCGGACATCATCGAACTCCGCGCCTACCTGCCCGGTCCCGAGAACCGCAAGCTGCGCGCCGCCGAACGCTACCTGCGCCAACTCGCCGACCGGAAGGCCAACGCGGCCCTGTAGGCCGCACCCCGAACCGCAGAGCGCAAAACCGGAAGCGAGTCGCAAGCCGGAAACCGGCAGCGGCGTCCGGTCGGGAGACCGGACGCCGCCACCGCTCAACGCGTCAGGCCGACGACGTCACCGCCCGGCCGAGGTGCCGGGCGAGGAAGCGCGCCGAGGCGGCGGCCTCGAACCTCGGCATGGCGAGCGGGTCGCCCGCGTTCGCGTGCAGGCTCTTCTCCTTCGAGGCGAAGGCGTCGAAGAGCGCGAGTCCGGCCTCACGCGGGATGCGCTCGCCGTCCCACTGCAGGGTGAACTCGACCGGGACGGTGATCCGCCTGGCGTGGTCGAACAGGGCGTCGGGCCACATCATGCCGAAGACCGCGGCGGTGATCCGGGGCTCCGCCGCCACCAGCGGAATCCCGATCGCGCTGCCGAGCGCGATGCCGACGTAGCCCACCGGCCCGTCGGGGCCGATCTCCGGGAGCTCCTGGAGGGCGTCCAGGGCGGCCCGCCACTCGGGTACGGCGATCTCCGCCAGCCGGGCGTTGTAGGGAACGACGATCGGGCCTTCCGGCTCGCCCGCGGCCTGCGCCCGGCGCAGGTCGGCGATGTCCCGCTCGTCGTGCGCGGAGCGCGGCCGGTCGCCGTGGCCGGGCGCGTCGAGCACGGCGACGTGGAAGCCGCAGTCGCGCACCAGGAGGCCGGCGCGGCCGAGCATCGCGGGGTGCTTCTTGTGGGCGCCGCCGCCGTGGCCCATCAGGACCAGGGGCGCGCGGTCGCCGCCGGAGGCGGGCGACCAGAGGACTCCGGGGACGCCGCCCACGGTGAAGTCGCGTTCGAGCATGCCGTCGGAGGAGGACTCGGCGGTGAACTGCAGAGTATGCACGGTGTTGCCTTTCGGGAGTGCCTGATGGTCGAGGCGCTCCCGGCGACACCTACGTCAGATCGCCGGCCGTGACCGGAAGGGGGAGCACCCACATCGCTACAGCGTTCATGGGTCTCACCTCCTCGGGCGGTGTCACGGTCGACCGCAAGCTACAAGCCCCGGCGCTGCCGCGTCCAATCCTTTTTCCCCTAGGCTTTTCGGCATGCCGCCCTCCCCGTTCGACGCCGTGGTGTTCGACTTCTTCTGCACCCTCACCCCCGCAGTCCCCTCCGCCACCTGGGACGAGCACGCCGCCCGCAGCGCCGCCCCGCTGGGCATCGAGGCCGGGCGGTGGCGCGACGCACTGGACGAGTCGTTCCCGGAGCGCGTGGTGGGCGCCCTCGGCGACCTGCCGCAGACGCTGCGCACGCTCGCGGCGCGCTGCGGGGTGACGCCCGACGAGGAGGCGCTCGCGGCGGCCTGCGCGGCCCGACTCGCCGCCCAGCGCGAGCTGTTCGCGCTGCGCCCGGACGCGGAACCCACCCTGGAGCGGATCGCCGGGTTCGGGGTCAAGGTCGGCGTGCTCAGCGACTGTGCGACCGAACTCGCCGACAGCTGGCCGCTGTTGCCGATCGCCCGGTATGTGGACGCGGCCGTGCTGTCCTGCCGAGAGGGCCGCCGCAAGCCCGACCCGGTGCTGTACGCCACCGTCGCCGAACGGCTCGGCGTCGCCCCGCGGCGCTGCCTGTACGTCGGGGACGGCGGTGGCGGCGAGTTGAGCGGCGCCCGGGCGGCCGGGATGACCGCGGTGCTGCTGCGCGCCGTGGACTGGGCGGCCGACGGCGCGCCCGGCCGGGAGGCCGACTGGTCCGGCCCGGTCCTCGGCACCCTCTCCGCCGTCGGCACCGCCCTCGACTACCCGGTGATGCTCCGCCCGTAGCCGGCGGCGGGCGCCCGCCGCCGGCCCGGGTCGGATACCTGAGTGAGCGTCAACCGCCTTATCGGGCACCGCCGTTGACGTACAGCGTCTGACCGCTGACGTACCCGGCGTCCTCGCTGGCCAGGAACGCCACCACGGAGGCGATCTCCTCCGGGCGGCCGACCCGGCGCAGCGGGGTGCGCTGGGCGACCTCCGCCTGGTGCTCCTCCGCGGTGGCGCCGACCCGCTCGGCGGTGGCCGCGGTCATCGAGGTGGCGATGTAACCCGGCGCCACCGCGTTGACGTTGACGTTGAACGGGCCCAGCTCGATCGCCAGCGTCGCGGTCAGCCCCTGGATGCCGGCCTTCGCGGCGGCGTAGTTGGCCTGGCCCCGGTTGCCCAGCGCGGACCGCGAACTGAGCGAGACGATCTTGCCGTACTTCTGGGCCACGAAGTACTTCTGCACGACGTGCGAGCAGTTGTAGGCGCTGGTCAGGTTGACCGTCAGCACGGTGTCCCAGTCGGACTTCGGCATCTTGAAGAACAGGTTGTCCCGGGTGATCCCGGCGTTGTTGACCAGGATGTGCACCCCGCCCAACTCCTCGACCACGGCGGCGAAGACCGCCTCCACCGCGTCGTAGTCAGCTACGTCGCAGCCGTAGGCGCGCGCCGTGCCGCCCGCCGCGGTGATCTCCTTGACGGTGCCCTCGGCGCGCTCCGCGGTGAGGTCCACCACCGCGACCGCCGCGCCCTCCTCGGCCAGCCGGCGCGCGGTCGCCGCCCCGATGCCCTGCGCCGCGCCCGTCACGATCGCGACCTTGCCCTCGAACCTGCTCACAGCTGCTCCCTCTTCCCGATTCCTCGTCATGTCCGTTTCCCCGACGCGCCGTTCAGCCACGCTCGACCAGGACCGCCGAGCCCTGGCCGACGCCCACGCACATGGTGGCCAGGCCGCGGCGGGCGCCGGTGCGGCGCATCCGGTGCAGCAGGGTGGTGAGGATGCGCGCGCCGGAGCAGCCCAGCGGATGGCCGAGCGCGATCGCGCCCCCGGACGGGTTCACCAGCTCCGGGTCGACGCCCAACTCCCGGACGCTGGCCAGCGCCTGGGCGGCGAACGCCTCGTTGAACTCGGCGGTGTCCAGGTCGTCCAGCCGCCAGCCGGTGCGCTCCAGCACCCGGCGGGTGGCGGGCACCGGGCCGATGCCCATCACGTCCGGGTGGACGCCGGCCGAGGCGCCCGCCACGTACCGGCCCAGCGGCTCCAACTCCAGCTCGCCCAGCGCGCGTTCGCTGACCAGCAGGAGTGCGGCCGCGCCGTCGTTCATCGGCGAGGCGTTGCCCGCGGTGACGGTGCCGCCGGAGCGGAACACCGGCTTGAGGGCGGCCAGCTTCTCCGCGGTGGTGTCGGGGCGGATCGACTCGTCCTCGCGGACCGTCACGCCGTCCGGCCGCTCGACCGGCAGCAGTTCGGCGTCGAAGTGGCCGTCCTTGCGGGCGGCCGCGGCCAGCCGGTGGCTGCGCAGCGCGAAGGCGTCCTGGTCCTCGCGGCCGATCCCGTACCGGGCGGCGACCTCCTCGGCGGTCTCGCCCATCGAGAGGACGCCGTGCAGGTCCTTCATCCGCGGGTTGGTCAGCCGCCAGCCGAGCCGGGTGTCGAAGGTCTCCATCCGGTGCGGCAGCGCCTCGTCGGGGCGGGGCAGCACGAACGGGGCGCGGCTCATCGACTCGCAGCCGCCCGCCACCACGACGTCCGCCTCGCCCGAGCCGATCGCCCGGGCGGCCGAGGTGACCGCCTCCATGCCGGAGGCGCACAGCCGGTTGACGGTGGCGCCGGGCACGCTGTCCGGCAGCCCGGCCAGCAGCACCGCCATCCGCGCCAGGTTGCGGTTGTCCTCGCCGGCCTGGTTGGCGGCGCCCCAGTACACGTCGTCGATCCGCGCCGGGTCCAGCCCGGGCACCTCGGCGAGCAGGCCGCGCAGCACGGCGGCCGACAGGTCGTCGGGACGGACGGAGGAGAGCGCGCCGCGCAGCCGGCCGATCGGGGTTCGGCGGGCGGCGGCGATGTAGACCGGAAGCACTTCCTCGGGCTCCTGTTCTTGACGGTCGGTCGACTCGGATTCGGATGGTCCGAGTCTCAGAAGGCGCTGACCCCGGTGAGGGCACGCCCGATGAGCAGCTTGTGGATCTGGCTGGTGCCCTCGTACAGCGTCATCACCCGCGCGTCGCGCAGGTACTTGCCGACGGGGTACTCGTCGATGAAGCCGTAGCCGCCGAACACCTGCAGCGCGTTGTTGGCGGAGCGCACCGCGGCCTCGCTGGCGAACAGCTTCGCCACCGAGGACTCGGTCGCGAACGGCAGGCCGCGGTCGATGTGGTCGGCGACCCGCCAGGTGAGCAGCCGGGCCGCGGCCACGTCGACCGCGATGTCCGCCAGCAGGTCCTGCACCAACTGGTGCCCGGCGATGGGCTTGTCGAACTGCTCGCGCTCCCCGGCGTAGCGCACCGCCGCGTCCAGGCAGGCCTGGGCGATGCCCACGCAGCCCGCCGCCACCGACATCCGTCCCTTGGACAGCGCCGCCATCGCCACCGTGAAGCCCTTGCCGAGGTCGCCGAGGCGCGCGGCGTCCGGCACCCGCACCCGGTCGAAGGCCAGCTCCGCGGTGGCCTGCCCGCGCAGCCCGAGCTTGCCGTGCACCAGCGTCCGGGTCAGGCCGGGCGTGTCGGTGGGCACCAGGAACGCGGTCACACCGCGGTGGCCCGGCTCGCCGGTGCGGGCGAAGACCAGCGCCACCTCGGCCCAGGTCCCGTTGGTGATGAACATCTTGGCGCCGCTGATCAGCCAGTCGTCGCCGTCGCGCTCGGCCCGGGTGGTCAGGTTCGCCGCGTCCGAACCCGTCCCCGGCTCGGTCAGCGCGAAGCAGCCCAGCGCCTCGCCGGAGCACAGCCGCGGCAGCCACCGCTCCTTCTGCTCGGCGGTGCCGAAGGCGTTGATCGACTTGGCGACCAGCCCCAGCGACACCGACACGACGCCGCGCACCGAGGAGTCGCCGCGGCCCAGCTCCTCCAGCACCAGGCAGTACGCCAGGTGGTCGCCGCCGCTGCCGCCGTACTCCTCCGGCAGGGTCAGGCCGAGGAAGCCCAGGTCGCCGAGCTTGCGCACGATGCCCAGGTCGATCGACTCCGCGCGGTCCCACTCGGCCGCGAAGGGTGCGATCTCCCGGTCGGTGAACTCGGCGGCCAACGCCCGGACGGCGGCCTGCTCCTCGGTCAGCTCCAGGTCCACGGCGACGACCCCTCGATAAACTAGCGCTGCAAGTTTTACGGTGACTGTAGCCCGCACCGCCCCGGACGCGGAAGAGGCGCCTGCGAGAATGGCCGCCCGACCCCGAAGCCCGACGCCGATGCCCGACGGCGATGTCCGACCCCGATGCCCGTCCCGCCCCGAGGAGGCCGAGATCGCCCGACCCCGCACCCCCCTGCTCAGCCGGGACCGTATCGTCGCCGCCGCCCTCGCCCTCGCCGACGCGGAGGGCCTGCACGCCCTCTCCACCCGCCGGCTCGCCGCCGAACTCTCGGTCAGCGGCCCCTCGCTCTACAACCACTTCGCCACCAAGGACGAACTCCTGGACGCCGTGGTCGACAGTGTGATGGGCGAGGTCGACCTCACCATGTTCGACGCGCCGGACGACTGGCGGACCGCGCTGCGCGACTGGGCCCGCTCCTACCGGGCCGCCCTCACCGCGCACCCCAACCTGGTCCCGGTCCTCGCCCAGGGCCCCGGCCGCCGCCCGCACGCGCTGCGCCTGGCCGACGCCGTCTTCGGCTGCCTGGTCCAGGCCGGGTGGCCGCGCGGCCAGGCCACCCGGATCGGCGCCCTGATGCGCTACTTCATCACCGGCTCCGCGCTGGCCTCCTTCGCCGCCGGCTTCCCCGAGGACGCCGCCCTCTACGCCGCCGACTACCCCCACCTCGGCGAGGCCCACCGGCTCGCCGAACACCGCCGCACGATCGACGAGTCCGCCTTCGAGACCGGCCTGGAAGCCCTCCTCGACGGCCTCGCCCTGCGCTTCGAACGGCTGGCCTGACGGTGGCCTGACGGTCCGTCGGAACGCGAGGACGGGGCGGGAGAGCGCCGAATGGCCCACCCCGCCCCGTCGTCGCCCGGTTCCGCCGGGCCGGGCGCTACCGGCCCAGGCCGTCCAGCGCGGCCAGGATGTCCGCCGGCTCCGCGCGGCGGGTGTAGTCGGTGTCGACGAACGCCCACCGGACCGTCCCGGCCTGGTCGATCACGTAGGTCGCCGGGATCGGCAGCGTGCGCGGGTGGCCGCCGTTGCTGCGGTGCAGGTCGATGCCGATGCGCTGGTAGAGCGCCGCCAGGTCGTCGGGCAGGTCGAAGGCGAGGCCGTACTGCTTGGCGGTGTCGGAGCCGAGGTCGCTGAGCACCTCGAAGCCGAGCTCGGCCTTCTCCCGGAGCGTCAGCGACTCGTCCGGGGTCTGCGGCGAGACCGCGACCAGGCGGGCGCCGCGCGCCACGATCTCCTCGTGGTGCTGCTGCAGCGAGCGCAGCGCGATGTTGCAGTACGGGCACCAGGCGCCGCGGTAGAAGGTGAGCACCACCGGCCCGTCGGCCAGCAGTTCGGCGAGCTCGACCTGACGGCCCGTCGCGGACGACAGGGCGAAGCCGGGCGCGCGGTCGCCGGCCGCCACCGCCCGCTCGGCCTGCCCGGACGCGGCGAGCTCCTCGTTCGCCCGCCGCATCACGGCCCGGACGTCCTCCGGGACCTGCTTCTGCCGGCTCTCGAAGAAGGCCCGCAGTTCGGCGTTCACGCTCATCGGGTCTGGTCCTCTCGGATGATCCTGGAACGGTCGAGCCACGGTAGCCACGCCGCGGTGCTCCCCGTCAACGGCGCGCCTTGCGGAACCGCCCACCGTCTCGACCGGCGGCAAGCGCGGGGCTGCACCGTGGGGGTGGGTGAACGGCTCGCGGCCGGCGGCGGGTGCGGTGGTCCACGACGGAGGAGGAGGCGGCGTTCGTCCGGCTCGAGGTCCGGCATCCCGGCGGGACGGTCGTCGCGCTCACCCACCCGATCGTCCTGGGCCGGTGGACGCAATGCCGAGCGCCTCCCGTACGGGATCTTCCGATCCCGCGCGAGAGGCGCTCGCGTACCGGCGGCCGTCAGGCGCTGACCAGTTCCTTCTCCACGGGGGCGGCCACGGCCGGGGCCGGGCGGCGCCGGCCCTTGAGCAGGATCACCAGGCCCGCCGTGACTGCCGTGCCGGCGGCGATGGCGACCAGGTACAGCAGCGGGTTGCCGATCAGCGGCAGCACCCAGATGCCGCCGTGCGGGGCGCGCAGGGTGGAGCCGAAGGCCATCGTCAGGCCGCCGGCCGTCATGCTGCCGGCGATGCCGGCCGGGATGACCCGCAGCGGGTCGGCGGCCGCGAACGGGATCGCGCCCTCGGTGATGAAGGACGCGCCCAGCACCCAGGCGGCCTTGCCGTTCTCCCGCTCCTCGACGGTGAACAGCTTGCGGCGCAGCACGGTGGCCAGCGCCATGCCGAGCGGCGGGGTCATGCCCGCGGCCATCACGGCGGCCATCACCTTGAGGCTGCCGGCATCCGGGGTGGCGCCCGCGGTGGTGAGCGCGCCGGCGGCGAAGGTGTACGCGACCTTGTTGAGCGGGCCGCCCATGTCGAAGGCCATCATCGCGCCGAGCAGCATGCCGAGCAGGATCGCGTTGGTGCCGGACAGGCCGTTCAGCCAGTCGGTGACGGCGCTCATCGCGGAGGCGATCGGGGAGCCGACCAGGACGAACATCAGGAACCCGACGGCAGTGACCGACAGCAGCGGGATCACCACCACCGGCATGATGCCCTTGATCGCCTGCGGCACCCGCCACCTGACCATCCACAGCACCAGGAAGCCGGCCGCCAGACCGGAGACGATGCCGCCGAGGAAGCCCGCGCCGACCGCGACCGAGATCGCGCCGCCGACGATGCCCGCCGCGAGTGCAGCCCGGTCGGCGATCGCGTAAGCGATGTAGCCGGAGAGGATCGGGACCAGGAAGCCGAACGCGGCCTTGCCCGCCTGGAACAGCATCGCCGCCCAACTGGCCTTCGAGGCCCAGTCGAAGTGGCCGACCACAGACGGCGCGGAGGCGATCTGGTAGCCGCCGATCGCGAAGCCCAGGGCGATCAGCAGACCGCCCGCCGCGACGAACGGGATCATGTAACTGACGCCGGTCATCAGGTACTTGCGCAGCCGGGAGGCCCAATGCTCGGTGCGGGGGCCGGAGTTCTGCACGGGAACCGGCGCGGCGGTGGCCGACGGGCCGGCCTGCGCGGCCAACCGGGAGGCCTGGGCGACCAGTTCGTCGGCCCGGTTGACGCCGGCCTTCACGCCGACGTCCACCAGCGGCTTGCCGGCGAAGCGCTGCCGGTCGCGGACCTCGACGTCGTGCGCGAAGATCACCGCGTCGGCGGCGGCGATCACGGCCGGGTCGAGCGGGGTCGAGCCGGCCGAGCCCTGGGTCTCCACCTGGATCCGCGCGCCGGCCCGGGCCGCCGCCTGCTCCAGCGCCTTGGCGGCCATGTAGGTGTGCGCGATGCCGGTGGGGCAGGAGGTCACGGCCACCAGGCGCAGACCGGAGTCGGCGGCGCCCTCGGCGACCTCCGCGGGCTGTACGGCGGCGGGCGCGGCGGCCTGCGGCACCTCCTCGCCGTTGACCAGCGCGGCGACCACGGCCGGGCTGTCCGCCGAGCGCAGCGCGCCGGTGAACTCGGGTTCCATCAGCCGCCGGGCGAGCGCGGCGAGGATCTGCAGATGGGCGTCGTCCGCGCCGTCCGGCGCCGCGATCATGAAGATCAGGTCGGCCGGCCGCCCGTCCGGGGCGTCGAAGTCGACGCCCTTCGCGGTGCGGCCGAACGCCAGGCTGGGGCGGGTGACGTGCGCGGAGCGGCAGTGCGGGATGCCGATGCCGTCGCCGAGACCGGTCGGGGCCTGCGCCTCGCGGGCGGCGATGTCGGCGAGGAAGCCGTCCAGGTCGGTGACCCGGCCCTCGGCGACCAGCCGCTGGGCCAGCGCGCGCAGTGCCTCGGACTTGTCCTCGGGGGCGAGGTAGAGGTCCACGAGGGCGGGGGTGATCAGTCTGCCGGTGGAGTCGGCGGTGGTGTCACTCATCGTTCGGTCCTTCGGTGCCAGGTGGTGTGTGGTTTCCCTTGCCCCCGGGATGTGGTTCGCTCCGGCCGGTCCCCACCGGCCGGAGCCGGTTCAGCCGCCGAGCGGCCGCTCCAGCGGGATCTCCGCCGTCACGGCCACCGCGGCCGGGTCCAGGTCGGCCGGGGTCGGCATGACGCTCCCCGGCAGTTGCACGGCCGCCGCGCCGTGCGCCAGCGCCGCGGCGAGGGCCTCCGGGCCCGCGCCGCCCGCGCCCAGGAAGCCGGCCAGCGAGGCGTCGCCGGCTCCCACGTCGCTGCGCACCGCCGCCACGGGGGCGGTGCCGTACCAGGTGCCCTCCTCGGCGACCAGCAGCATGCCGTCCGCGCCGAGCGAGGCGAGCACCTGCTGCGCGCCGAGCTTGCGCAGCTCGCCCGCCGCGTCGACGGCGTCGCCGAGGGTGCGCAGCTCGCGGCCGACCGCCTCGGCCAGCTCCTCCCGGTTGGGCTTGACCACGTCCGGGCGGGCTGCGAGCGAGGCGAGCAGGGCGGGGCCGGAGGTGTCCAGCGCGATCCGGGCGCCGCCGAGGTGCGCCTCGGCGACCAGGTCCGCGTACCACGCCGGGTCCAGGCCGCGCGGCAGGCTGCCGCAGCAGGCCAGCCACTCGACCTTCGCGCCGTCGGCGGTGTACGTGCTCGGCGCGCTGCGGACGCAGGTCAGCAGGGCCGCGGACTCCTCGGCGGTCAGTACCGGGCCCGGCGCGTTGATCTTGGTGAGGGTGCCGCCGTGCTCGGCGATCGAGACGTTGATCCGGGTGTCCCCGGCGACCGGGACGGTGGCCACCTCGATGCCCTGGCGGCGCAGCAGCTCGGACAGCAGCTGCCCGGAGAACCCGCCGAGCGGCAGCACGGCCGCCGTCCGGTGGCCCGCGGCGGTCAGCGCGCGGGAGACGTTGACGCCCTTGCCGCCCGGGTCGAGGCGGTCGCCGGTGGCCCGGTTGACCTCGCCGCGGGCCAGGCCCGGCAGCTCGTAGGTGCGGTCCAGGCTCGGGTTGGGGGTGATGGTGACGATCATGCGCGGATGACTTCCGGTCCGTGGTTCTCGATCTCGGCGGCGGCCTCGTCGCTCAGCCCGGTGTCGGTGACCAGGATGTCGACGTCGGTGAGCCAGCCGAAGCGGGCGAAGTGCCGGGCGCCGTACTTGCCGGAGTCGGCGACCAGCACCACCCGGCGGGCGCCGGCCACCATGGCGCGCTTCACGGCCGCCTCCGCCAGGTCGGGCGTGGAGAGCCCGACCTCGGGGGAGAAGCCGTTGGTGGCGACCACCGCGACGTCGGCGTGCACGTCGGCCAGGTCGCGCAGCGCCCAGGCGTCGACCGCGGCCTGGGTGCGGTGCCGGAGCCGGCCGCCGACCAGGTGCAGGGTGAGCGAGGGGTGGTCGGCCAGCCGCGCGGCGACCGGCAGGGCGTTGGTGACCACGGTGAGCGCGGAGTCCAGCGGCAGCAGCGCGGCCAGCCGGGAGACCGTGGTCCCCGCGTCCAGCAGCACACTGCCCTCGTTGGGCAGCAGCGCCAGCGCGGCGCGGGCGATCCGGTCCTTCTCCTCGGCCGCGGTGGTGTCCCGCTCGGCGAGACCCGGCTCCAGACTCAGCGCGCCGGCCGGCAGCGCGCCGCCGTGCACCCGGTGCAGCAGGCCCGCCCGGTCCAGGGCGCTCAGGTCACGGCGGATGGTCTCCTGCGTGACGCCGAACTCCTCGGCGAGCGAGGGCACGTCGACCCGGCCGCGCTGCTGCGCGAGCTGGAGGATCTGCTGCTGCCGCTCCGGTGCGTACATGTGGGATCGGGTCCGTTTCATGTCCGTTTACGTCTGGTTAATCGCCGACGATACGCCTCTCGAGCCAGAAAGCAAGGGTCCGTCGCCGATCCGTTGCTGACCAGGTCGGATGCCCGAATCTGTTGACACCGGAGCCAAATCGGGCGTAGAACCAATCGAAACGCCCCGCTAACGGGCGTGAAACCACATCAGACTCGCCCGGTTCCGTGACCCGCCCCCGACTCGCGGAACCGGGCGCATGGCGGCGGGCCGCGCCTCACCCCTCGGTCGCGGCCCGTCGCCGTCCCACCCGCAGCAGCGGCCTCCCCAGCAGGCCGGCCAGAGACTCCCAGGACTACCGATGCCTCACCTCCTCGTCACCGTCGGCTCCCGCAGCGGCCTGCACGCGCGTCCCGCGTCCCTGTTCGTCCAGGCCGCCGCCCGCCAGCCGGTCAAGGTCCGGGTCGGCAAGCCCGGCCAGACCCCGGTCGACGCCCGCAGCCTGCTCTCCGTGCTCGCGCTGGCCGCCGGCCACGGCGAGACCCTTGAACTGCACGCCGAGGACGGCGAGCAGGCGCAGGGCGCCCTCGACGAGCTGGCCGGCCTGCTCGCCACCGACCTGGACGCGGCGTGACCCGCCTGCTCGGGATCGGCGTCGGCACCGGCAGCGCCGCCGGACCGGTCGCCCGGATGTCCCCCGTCCCCGCGCTGCCCGCCCCCCGGCCGGTCACCGACCCGGCGGCCGAGACCGCCGCCGTCCGCGCCGCACTGGCCGCCGTGGTCGCCGACCTGACGGCCCGCGCCGCCCGGACCGACGGCACCGCCGCCGACGTGCTGGACGCCCAGGCGATGATGGCCGCCGACCCGGTGCTCGCCGACCGGGCCGCCGACCTCGCCGCGGCCGGCACCGACGCGCCGCACGCCCTCACCACGGCCTTCAACGGCTTCCGCGCCGAACTGCTCGCCGCCGGCGGCTACTTCGCCGAGCGCGTCGCCGACCTGGACGACCTGCGCGACCGCGCCGTCGCCAGCGCCCTGGACCTGCCCATGCCGGGCCTGCCCGAGCCGGGCCACCCGTACGTGCTGGTCGCCGACGACCTCGCCCCCGCCGACACCGCCCTGCTCGACCCCGCGCAGGTGCTCGCCCTGATCACCGTCCGCGGCGGCCCGACCAGCCACACCGCGATCCTCGCCAAGGCCCTCGGCCTGCCCGCGGTGGTCGGCTGCGCCGCGGCGGGCGCCCTTGCCGAGGGACGCCTCGTGCTGGTGGACGGCGCCGACGGCGTGGTCGAGGCCGATCCGACCGAGGAGACGGTCCGGCTGGCGGCCGAGCAGGAGCGGCGGCGCCGCGAGCGGCTGGCCGCGGTCCACGGCCCCGGCCGGACCGCCGACGGCGTGGCCGTCTCGCTGCTGGTCAACCTCGGCGCCCCGCACGAGCTGGCCGGCGCGGCGGCCGCCGACTCGGAGGGCGTGGGCCTGTTCCGCACCGAGTTCCTCTTCCTGGACCGGACCGAGGCGCCCGGTCTGGACGAGCAGACCGCCGCGTACCGGCGGGTGTTCCAGGCGTTCGCCGGCCGGCGCGTGGTGGTCCGCACCCTCGACGCCGGCGCCGACAAGCCGCTGCCCTTCGCCACCGCCGCCGACGAGGAGAACCCCGCCCTCGGCATCCGCGGCCTGCGCACCGCCACCCGCGACCCGCAGCTGCTGGAGACCCAGCTGGCCGCCGTCGCCGCCGCGGCGGCGGACGCCACCGCGGACGTGTGGGTGATGGCGCCGATGGTGTCGGTGCCCGCTGAGGCCGCGGCCTTCGCCGAGCGGGTCCGGTCCCACGGCCTGCCGTGCGCCGGCGCGATGATCGAGGTGCCGGCCGCCGCGCTGCGGGCCGACCGGCTCGCCGAGGTCTGCGACTTCTTCTCCATCGGGACCAACGACCTGGCCCAGTACACCTTCGCCGCCGACCGCACCCTCGGCGCGCTCGCCGACCTGCTCGACCCCTGGCAGCCCGCGCTGCTCGACCTGGTCGCGGCCACCGCCGGCGCGGCCGCCGAGGCGGGCCGCCCGGCCGGCGTCTGCGGCGAGGCCGCCGCCGACCCCGAACTGGCCCTGGTCCTGGTCGGACTGGGCGTCACCAGCCTCTCCGCCGCCCCGTCCTGCCTGCCCGCGGTCCGGGCCGCGCTGGCCGCCGTGACGATGGATCAGTGCCGCGTCCTCGCCGAACTCGCCCTGTCGGCCCCCGACGCCGCCTCCGCCCGCGCGGCCGTACGCCGGCACCTGGCCGAGTAACGCCCCCGAGTGCGCCGCTCGCGCTTCCCGCGCCCCGCCCGGCTCCCGCACACCGGGAACCGGCGGGGCGGGCCCGTCGTCTCCGGACTACGAACGACCGGAACCAGTCGGGGGGTTGACGGGGATGCTCGATCTGTTGCTCGCGTTCGCCGGGGTGCTGGTGCTGCTGGCCACGGCCGCCCTGATCGGCGTGCTGTTCCGACGCTCCGCTGTCCGGCGCCGGGAGAGACGCTGACCTTCGCCGGGCACGGGGCCGCCTGACGCGAGGTCAGGCACTCCGCAGCGCCTGGCGGACCTCGGCAGCCGGGTCGCCCGCGTGGTAGGGGTGTTCGCTGGGCTCGATGCCGTCCAGGAACTCCTGGTAGCGCAGGGCGCAGTGGACGTGGAAGAACGGGACGGCCAGGTCGAGGGCGCGGGCGGGGTCGGAGCCGGGGACGAGCGCGGACCAGGCCGCGATCCACCGCTCGCGGAGCTGCTGCCAGCGGGCCTCGGGGAGGAAGCCGGCCGGGCGCAGGCCGTCCAGCGCGGGGTGGCCCCACAGGGCGTCGGAGAAGTCCAGCGCGGTGGTGCGGGCACCGTCGAAGCGCCAGTTGCCGGGGTGGAAGTCGCCGTGCACCAGGGTCAACGGCAGCCCGCAGGCGTCCAGTTCGGCGGCCAGCGCGGGGAGGCGGCCGGCCAGCTCGCGGGCGGCGGCGCGCTCCTCCTCGGTGAGCTCGTCCAGCCGGTCCACCAGCGCGGGGAAGCGGGCGGCCAGCGCGGCGGGGGAGCGGTCGTCCCACCCGTCCGGGCCGTCCGCGGCGAGCGCGGCCTGCGCGGATGCCCACCGGTCGACCACATCGATCATGGCGTCGTCCGGCACGCCCCAGCAGTCGGTGCCGGGCAGCTGGTCGATGAGCATCCGCCGCCCGTCCGACGCCAGCACCGACGGCACCACGGACGGGTCCACCGCCGCGACCAGGGCGATCGCCGCGGCCTCGGCGACGGCGAACGGCGGCGTGCTCTTCAGCCACACCGGGCCCGCGGCGGTCGGGATGCGGGACACCGCGGACAGGTTCCACGACCGGACCTGCTCCACCGGACCGGTCACCGGCCGCCCGAGCGCGGCCAACTCCCGCTCCGCCCACGCCCACTCGGCGCGCAGCCCGTCCGCCGCCGCCCACGGCAGCCGCAGCGGGTGGTCGCCGGCCGGCGCCCCGACGACCGGCGCGAGCGACGGCGTCGGCCGCTCCAGCGCCTCCGCCAGGTACCGCACCGCCCCCGCCCGGCCGCCCTCGCCGCCGTCGACCGACAGCATCCGCAGCACCGCCACCGGCGCGCCGGCCAGCCGGGACGCCTGCCCGGCGACCTCGCCGACCTGCGCCCAGTACGGCGATTCGGTGGTGAAGGGCCCGACCTGGCCGAGGAGTTCGCCCTGCCAGGAGATCAGGACGGTGGCCGTCCGCACGTTGTTCGTCTGCACCCGGGCATTGTCCGGGCCGGGCCGCCGGGCCGCCAGCGATTTACCGACGCCCCGTCACCACGGCTCGCGGGTCAGGAAGGCCGGCCGCTGGTCCGGGTCCACCGGGTCGTAGTAGCGGTGGTAGACCGGGGTCAGACCGCCGGAGACCGGCGGGACGATCCAGCTCCAGTCCGTCGGGGTGGGCCGGCCCGCCCGGGCCTCCTGGGCGACGTGCCGCAGGAAGCGCTCCGACTCGGTGTGGTGGTCGGCCATCGTCACGCCGGCCTCCTGGAAGGAGTGCAGCACCGCCAGGTTGACCTCCACCAGCGCCCGGTCCCGCCACAGCGTGCGCGCCGAGGAGGTGTCCAGCCCCAGCCGGCGGCCGACCTCGCCGAGCATGTCGTAGCGGTCCGCGTCGGCCAGGTTGCGGGCACCGATCTCGGTACCCATGTACCAGCCGTTGAACGGCGCCGCCGGGTACCGGACGCCGCCGATCTCCAGCGTCATGTCGCTGATCGCCGGCACCGCGTACCAGCGCAGTCCGAGCTCCGCGAACCAGCCGAACTCCGGGTGCCGCAGCTCCACTTCGAGCACCGCGTCGTCCGGCACCTCGAACCACTGCGGCGCCTCACCGGGCCGCCGCTGGATCATCAACGGCAGCACGTCGAACCGGCCCTCGCCGCTCTTCCACTCCAACTCACGGGCCCGCCGCGCCAGTTCACCGCCCGCCGGATCGCCAGTCCAGCCGCCGTCCGGACCCCGGTACCCCGCGTAGCGCACCAGCTGGGAGTTGACGATCCGCGGCGCCGGCAGCCCCGGCCGGTCCGGGGCGAACACCGTCACCACCGGACGGATCCGCCCGCCGTTGGCCGCCGTCCGCAGGTGCGCGAAGCACTCCCGGGCCATCTCCTGCGGTCCGCTGACGTGCCGCAGGTCCCGCACCACCAGGCTGCGCCAGTACAGCCGCCCGATGCAGCGCGCCGCGTTGCGCCACGCCACCTTCGCCCCGAACGCCAGCTCCGCCGGGGTGTGCCGGTACGTGCCGGTCCGCTCGATCTCCGATAGCACCTCGCGCAGCCGCGGCGAGGGATCACCCGCCCCGGGCTGCTCCTCGTGGAACTGCCGGACGAACAGCGCGGCCTGCGCGATCAGCGTCCGCTCCGCCGCCGGCGGCCCGGGCGGCGCCGGGGCGTGCGGCGGTACGGCGGCCACGTGGTGGTGCCCGTAGGGGCAGACGCCGGCCTGCGCGGGGACCCGGGTACGAAGACGACTGAAGATCAAGAGCACATCCCTCCCGAGGCACATGAGTACCTGAGGTGGGGACGCGTACGCAGAGAGTGAACGATTCGCCCGACGCGCCGTCCGCTTCGGCGCTAGGGTGTCCCGCACGCCCGTACGGGCCTGCGGGACACCCCGGTCGGGGCGGCGGGTCAGACGGCCGGCTGGGAGAGCGAGAGGCCGAACCGGCCCGCGGCGTCCGTCCACCAGTGGGTCAGGCGCATCCCGGCGGCGGCCAGTTCGCGCTCCACCTTCTCCCGGCGGAACTTCGCCGACACCTCGGTGTAGAGCTCCTCGCCCGCCTCGAAGTGCACCGGCAGGCCGAGCGCCTGGACCTTCACGGTCTTCGCCCGCCGCGAGCGCAGCCGCATCTCGATCCACTCCTGCTCGGCGTCCCACAGCGCCACGTGCTCGAACTGCTCCGGGTCGAAGTCCGCGTCCAGCTCGCGGTTGAGCACCGCCAGCAGGTTGCGGTTGAACGCCGCGGTCACCCCGGCCGCGTCGTCGTACGCGGCGACCAGCACGGCCGGGTCCTTCACCAGGTCCGTGCCGAGCAACAGCGAGTCGCCGGGCAGCAGTTGGGCGCGCAGCCCGGCGAGGAAGGCGGCCCGCTCGGCGGGCAGCAGGTTGCCGAGGGTGCCGCCGAGGAACGCCACCAGCCGCGGACCGCCGCGCTCGGACTCCGAAGGCAGGCCCAGCCCGGCGGTGAAGTCGGAGAGCACGGCCCGGACGTCGAGCCCCGGGTACTCGCCGATCAGCGCCTTGGCCGCGGACTCCAGCGCGCTCTCGCTGACGTCCACCGGCACGTAGGTCTCCAACGTGCCGGCGGTGCGCAGCGCGTCCAGCAGCAGCCGGGTCTTCTCCGAGGACCCGGAGCCGAGTTCGACCAGGGTGCGGGCCCCGGTGGCGGCGGCGATCTCGGCCGCCCGGTCGGCCAGGATCTCCCGCTCGGCGCGGGTCGGGTAGTACTCGGGCAGCCGGGTGATCTCCTCGAACAGCTCGCTGCCGCGGGCGTCGTAGAACCACTTCGGCGGGAGCCGCTTCGGACTCGAGGTCAGACCGTTCTGCACGTCGTGCCGTAGGGCGTGGTGCAGGTGGTCGGCGGGCAGCAGACGGGTGAGCTGGTATCCGGTCACTGCGAGACGTCCTCTCGGCTCAGCGGGGTCAGCGCGCTGCCGGCCGGCGTGGCCAGCAGCAGGGTGCGGTCGGGGACTTCGGACCACCCGGGCCCGTCGTCGAAGGGTTCGGAGGCCACCAGCACCGAGCCGTCCGCGTCGCGGCGCTGGAACAGGGTGTCGCCCCACGCGGTGGCGGCGATCGAGGTGCCGTCGGTGGCCAGCAGGTTGAGGCGCGCGGTGCCCGACTCGGCGGCGGCCAGGCAGACCTCGGCGAGCGCCTCGCCGAGCTTGACCCCCGCGTGCAGCCGGTTCAGCACCAGCGCCCACAGCAGCGCCGAGTCGGTGCGCGCCTCCAGGCCCAGCAACTCGGCGGGCGACAGCCGCTCGGCGAGCGGCGCGAACGCCTCCGGCCAGCCCGGCAGCGCCCCGTTGTGGCTGAACAGCCAGCGCCCGGAGGCGAACGGCGCCGCCGCCTGCGCCCCGGCCGCGCAGCCCTCGGTGGCCGAGCGGACCGCGCCGAGCACGGCGTGCGAGCGCACCACCCGGGCCAGGTCGGCCAGGTCGCCGTCCGCCCAGATCGGGCCCTCGCGCCGGTACCGGGCCGGGCGCTCGTCGCCCTCCGCGTACCAGCCCACGCCGTAGCCGTCCGCGTTGACGGTGCCGTAGCGCTGCAGCCGGGGCGCCCAGGACTGCCGCAGCAGCCCGTGCGGCGGCTCGAGCAGCACCGAGCGGATCGCCACCGGTCGCCCCAGGTAGGCGAAGTGACGGCACATCAGGCGTCCGCCTCGGCGTCGCGGGCGGTGCGGAACCCGGAGAAGATCTGCCGCCGCATCGGGTAGTCCCAGTTGCGGAACGTCCCCCGGCAGGCCACCGGCGCCACCGCGAACGAACCGCCGCGCAGCACCTTGTACTCCGGGCCGAAGAACACCTCCGAGTACTCCTTGTACGGCCAGGCCGAGAACCCCGGGTACCCGGTGAAGTCGCCGGCCGTCCACTCCCACACGTCGCCGATCAACTGCCGCACGCCGTACGGCGACTGGCCGTGCGGGTAGGCGCCGACCGGGGCCGGCTGGAGGTGGCGCTGGCCGAGGTTGGCGTGCTCGGCCCCGGGCGGCTCGTCGCCCCAGGGGAAGCGCCGGGAGCGGCCGGAGACCGGGTCGTGCCGGGCCGCCTTCTCCCACTCCGCCTCTGTCGGCAGCCGCCGCCCCGCCCACCGGGCGTACGCGTCCGCCTCGTACCAACTGACGTGCAGCACCGGCTCGTTCGGCGGCACCGGCTCCAGGTGGCCGAACCGGCGGCGCAGCCACTGCCCGCCGTCGCGGGACCAGAACAGCGGTGCGGTCAGGTTCGCCTGTATCCGGTGCTCCCAGCCCGCCGGCGTCCACCAGCGCGGCTCGTCGTAGCCGCCGTCCGCGATGAACGCCTGGTAGGCGGCGTTGGAGACCGGGGTGGTGTCCAGCCAGTACGCGGCCAGGTCGACCTGGTGGGCCGGGCGTTCGTTGTCCAGTGCCCACGGCTCGGTGTCGGTGCCCATGGTGAACGGGCCGGCCGGGATCAGGACCTCGGCGGGCAGCACGCCGGTGGAGGCGGGCGGCGCCGGGGCGGCGAGCACCGCCGGGCCGCGGCGCAGCTGGTGGGTGATCAGCATGGTCTCGTCGTGCTGCTGCTCGTGCTGGGCGATCATCCCGAAGGCGAACCCGGCGTCCAGCAGCGGCGCGCCCTCCAGCGGGGAGGCGGCCAGCAGGTCCAGCACCCGGCCGCGCACCTCGTGCGCGTAGGCGCGGGCCTCGGCGGGCGGCAGCAGCGGCAGGCTGGGCCGCTCGGCGCGCGGGTGCTCGAAGGCGTCGTAGAGCGGGTCGATCTCCGGGTGCATCGGGTCGCGGCCGCCGACGTTGCGCAACAGCCACAGCTCCTCCTGGTTGCCGATGTGCGCCAGGTCCCAGACCAGCGGCGACATCAGCGGGGAGTGCTGGGCGATCAGGTCGGCGTCGTCGACGGCGCCGGTGAGCTGCGCGGTGCGCTCCCGGGCGGCGAGCAGTTCGGTGGCGATCGCCTCGCGCAGCAGCGCGGGGTCGATCCGGTCGGCGTTCAGCACGGTACGTCCTCCTCGAGGGCGGGGCCGGTGCCCGCCCGCAGTGCGTCCAGCTGGTCGTCGGCGGGGCAGCGGCCCCGGGCCGGGTAGCGCTCGGCGAACTCCACGAGCGCGGGCCGCAGGCGGCCGTCGCGGCGGGACAGGGCACGCTCCGCGGCGGCGAAGCAGGTGAGGGCGGCGCGGCGCAGGTCGGCGTCGGCCATGCCCAGCGCGGCGGCCCGCCGCCACAGGCCCGAGCGTGGCGCGCGCAGCCCGGCGTGGCCGAGGCGCTCCAGCGCGGCGTGGGCCTCCGCGGCCGCGAGCGGGTCCTCCATCAGCGCGGTGACCAGTGCCAGCGGCACCCGCCAGCCCTCACCGGGCTGGGCGTCGATCATCCGCAGCTCGAGGTGCCCGCGCGGGCGCACCGGCGGGAACAGCGTGGTGCGGTGGTACTCCAGGTCGGCCATGGTCGCGGGCCGCTCGCCGCCGCCGCGCAGCCACTCCCGGAAGGTCAGCCCGGCCGGCGCGTCCCAGGGCAGCCCGTCCTCGCGGCGCACGCACAGCACCGAGGCGTCCAGCACGTACCGGCTCCACGCCTCCCGCGGGTCGTCGGCGGGCGCCGGGGCGAGCGTGCGGGTGGGGTCCATCCGCGACCAGACCAGCTGACGGGTCGACTTGTAACCGGTCGGACGGCCGTCCAGCAGCGGGGAGTTGGCGAACGCGGCGACCAGCACCGGACCGAGCAGGTGGGTCAGCCGCCAGCGCTCGGCGTACTGCGCCTCGGTGCCCGCGTCCACGCAGACCTGCACCGAGGCGGTGCCGGTCATCATGATCCGGCCCCAGGGGCCGCCGCGGGCGAAGAAACGTTCCATCGCGCGGTAGCGCGGGTGGGTTGCCAGCATCCGGCGCTCGCGGGCCGTCGGGTCGGTGCCGCTGCCGGTCAGCCGCAGACCCTCGGCGGCGAAGGCCGCCCGGAGCACCGCCTGGTCCGTGCTCAGACCCGCGGCGCAGGCCGCCGGGTCGGCGGCGGGCGGGGAGCTCAGCTCGACCTGTCCGCCGGGTTCGTGCGTCAGCCGGGAGCCCGCGGGGAAGGCCGGGCCGTCGGCGCCCGACGGCAGCGCCGCCAACGCGGCGGCCACCCGGGCCGGATCCACGGGGTCGGCGGGACATCGCCCGTCATGGACGAACCACTCCGCCTCCACCCCGACCAGGGCGGGCGGTCCGATCTTGAAACAGATGGCTCCCAGATGTAGTTCTGCCGACGACTCGGTCAACTCCGTCACGGTGGGTGCTGAACGAGCGGGTTCTTCGGTTCGGTACGGGCGTACAGATGTCACCGGACTCACCATCCCTCGGTCTGCGACTGCGGCCCGGTTGTTCCTGCTCAGTCTGGCCCGAGGCAAACCTCCGCGCCGCCCAAGTCGTTTATCCGCACGTCAAGCGGGTGAGTGCGGTCCGTAGGCGGTCCAACGGCAGGGCGAAATTCAGCCGCAGGCACCCGATTCCGGCCGGGCCGAAGTCGGATCCGTCCGCCAGTTCGACATCACGGTGGGTGAGGAGATGCTCGCGGGTGCCGAGCCGCCCGCCGTCCAGCCAGAGTAGGTACGAGGCCTGCGGAACGGCCAGCACCGCCTCGCCGAGGGCGGTGGTGGCGAGCTCGCGGGCGCGCACCAGGTGGGCGAGGAGGGCGGTCAGCCAGGCGTCGTCGTCGGCGAGCGCCGCGCGCTGCGCGACCGCGCCCAGCAGCCCGCCCTCCCACAGGCCGAAGCCCGCCATCACCGCCGTCAGCCGCTCGCGCAGCGCCGGGTCCGGGACCAGCGCGAAGCAGCTCGGCAGGCCCGAGAGGTTGAAGGTCTTGCCGACCGAGTTCAGCGTCACCACGTGGTGCGCGCCGCGGGTGACGGCCACCGCGACCGGATGCGGGACGCCCGCGTCCGGGTGCAGCAGGTCGCCGTGCACCTCGTCGGAGATCAGCAGGCCGGGGGCGGCGGCGTCCGCCAGCGCGGTGATCTGCGCGGCCGACCACACCCGGCCGGTCGGGTTGTGCGGGCTGCTGAGCAGCACCGCGCCGGGGCGTTCGGCGGCGATCTGCGCCGTCGGCAGGTCGTAGCCGTCGGGCGTCCTGGGCAGTGGCAGCTCCCGGACGGGCACGCCGGCCGCGCGGCAGACCCGGGCGAAGCCGCCCCACTCCGGCGTCAGGAACACCGCCGGGCCGGCCGGCGGGCGGGCCGCCTCGATCAGCAGGCGGACGGCGGTGCCCGGCGCGAACGGCAGCAGCATCACCCAGTCCGGGTCGATCTCCACCCCGTGCCGGCGCAGGTACCAGCGCGCCACCAGCGCCCGGTCGGCCTGCTCCGCCACCGGGTACCCGAACGCGAGGTGCCCGGCCCGCGCCCGCAGCGCCGCCCCCACCGCCGGGGGGCCGGGCAGATCCATGTCCGCCACCCCCATCGCGATCCGCCCCGCCCCGGCCCGTGCCCACTTCGCACTCCCGGTCGCCGCCCGGCTGAAACGCTCGAACACCTCGGGCTCCCTCCGCCACTGCGCTCACGCTACGAGCCTGCGGAGCATTCCCGCCGGACGCGCAGGGATGCGCGGCCGTGCGGTTCGGGTGGGGCCGCGCGGTGCCGGGTGGGGCCGTGCGGGAGGTCAGCCGTCGTCGTCCGGGAGGCGTTCGCACTCGACCGCGAGGGAGCCGCGGCGGCGCATGCGGGTGCCCGCGGCGGGGGACTGGGCGGTGACGCGCCAGGTGCCGGGCCAGGTGAGGGCGCTCAGCGGCGGCCCGTCCGGGTCGGGGGCGGTGATCACCACACCGGCCTGCCGGGCGAGCGTACGGGCGCGGGGGACCAGCAACCCGACGACATCGGGGACGGTCACCTCGTCGGCGGTGGCGGGTCCGATCCAGCTCATGGCCGCCAGCCTCCCCCCGATCGCCCGCGGAGGGAAGAGGGCCGGGGCCCCGGCGGGTGCGCACCGGGGCCCTGGCGACGGGTGCTGACGGGACGTCAGCGGTAGGCGCGGACGTCGGCGACGGTCCACCAGCCGGGGGCGGCGCCGGTGAGGGTGAGGCGGACGTAGCGGACGGGGGCGCCGGTCAGGTCGGCGCTGGTCAGCTGGCCCGAGCCCTGGGCGGCGGTGACGGTGCGCCAGCTCGTGCCGTCGGTACTCGTGGCGACCGTGTAGGCGTGCGGGTGGTCGCCGGTGGCCGCGCCCGCGTCGAAGACGACGCGGCGGGCGGGCAGCGCCTTGCCGAAGTCGACCTGCAGGTACTGGCCCGGGGCCTGGCCGGTGCCGGTGGTCCAGCGGGTGGCGGCGTCGGCGTCCACCGCGTGGGCGGCGGTGTCGCCCGTGCAGCACGGGTCGGTCGGACCGGCGGGGGAGGCGGTGGCGCTCCAGCCCGGTGGGTCGACCTGGCGCAGCTCGCCGGTGCCCGGAACCCGGCCGTTCCAGACGAAGGTGGCGAGTGCCCCGCCCGGCAGCGTGTAGGCGAACGACCGGTCGCCCTCGCGGATGGTGAAGGTGCGCGGCGCGTCGTTCTCGTTGTGCGCGACCAGGACGGTGCTGCCGTCCGGGTTGCGGAAGGCGACGTCCATCACCTGCCCGTTCCACCCCGTGGTGCCGAGCGAGGTGGAGGCGATGCGCACCGCGCCGGGCCGCACGAAGCGGGCCAGGTGCCCGAGCGTGTAGTACTCGGCGTTGTTCGTCACGGTGCCGTCCGTGCCGACCGCGATCACGCCGGTGCAGCCCGCGCAGCCGCCGACGTGCGGGTCGCCGGCCGGGTCCAGCGCGAGGTTCCAGTTGACCACCGTCTCCGCCCAGTTGCGGGTCGCGCCGATCACCAGGTTGCGGGTGTGCCACTTGAGCGTGTCGGCGAAGGTGTTCGCCGGGTCCGCGGACTGCGCGCCCGAGCACTCGGTGAAGTAGATCGCCTTGTCAGGGTGCTGGTCGTGCAGCGCCGACATGGCGCTCGGGTCGCCCGCGTAGCAGTGGTAGGCCGTGCCGTCGACCCAGCGGGCGGCCGGCGAGGCGAGCACGTTCTGCGGATAGGCGTTGACGTCGGCGAGCTCGTCCGCCGGGGTGCCCACCGTGTCGTTGGGGTGCTCCGACCAGTTGTGGTCGTACGCCAGGATCCTGGTCGGCAGCCCGGCCGCGCGCAGCATCGGCCCGAGGTTCTCGATCACCCGGTCCTGCTGCCAGGACGGCATGTCGGCGCCCGGGTAGCCGGACGGGTGGCGGTTCTGCGGCTCGTTCTGGACGGTGATCGCGTCCACCGCGATGCCCGAAGCCCGGTACGCCTGGACGAACTTCAGCAGGTAGAGGGCGTACGAGCGGTAGATCCGCGGGTCGTCGACCAGCCGGCCGCCGACCAGTGAGCCGTTGTCCTTCATCCACGCCGGCGGGCTCCACGGCGAGGCCATCACCCGCAACTCCGGGTTGAGCGCCTTGGCCTGGCGCAGCAGCGGCAGGATCTGCCGCTGGTCGTGCGCGATCGAGAACTGCCGCTGCTCGTAGTCGGTCTGACCGGCCGTCAGGTCGTCGTAGGTGTACGGGGCGTCGGCGACGAAGTCGGATCCGCCGATCGGCTGGCGCAGGAAGGACAGGCCGTCGCCGGTCCGCGGGTCGAAGAGCGAACGCATCGCGTCGTCCCGGGCGGCGGGGGAGAGGCCGGACAGCACCGCCGCCGAGGAGTCGGTGATCGAGGCGCCGAAGCCGCGCATCCGCTGGTAGGTCAGGGTCGGGTCGACCACCACGGCGGGGGAGTCGGTCGGGGCGTCGCCGAAGGTCGCCGGAGCGGACTCGGTGAGGCGGCTGGTGCCGTCCGGGGTGGTGATCCACACCCGGGCGGTGACCGGCCGCTTCGCCCCGTCGGCGGCAGCGGCCGGGACGAACGCGCCGCCGAGCGCGGCGGCCAAGGCGGCGGCCAGCAGGCCGCGGGCCAGCCGGCGGGCGGCGGGTCGGGAGGGAGGCGGGGGCGGGGCGGAGACGGGAGCTGCTGGGGCGGTGCGGCTCAACGGAGGTGCTCCTTTCGCGGGGACGCGATCCTCGGCCGGCCGCCTTCCGGGTGGTGCCGGCGGCCGGAACGGGAGGATGAAAGCACACTTACTGAGTACTTAGTAAGTCCTTGCGCGCGCACCGCTCGCGCGCTTGAATCGGACGGTGACCACGGAACGACCGCACCCCGCGCACCGCAAGGCCGCCGCCCAGCCCCGCCCCGCCCGGAGCGCCCAGGCCCAGCAGCGGCAGCAGGACATCCTGCAGATCGCGACGGAGGCGTTCGCCGCCCGCGGCTACAACAAGGCCTCGCTGGCCGAGATCGCCGACGTCGCCGGCGTCACCCAGGCCGGCGTCCTGCACCACTTCCGCAGCAAGGCGCAGCTGCTCACCAGCGTCCTCGACCTGCGCGACGCCACCGACATCGAACAACTCGGCCCCGAACGCCCGCGCGGCCTCGCCTTCCTGCGCCACCTGGTCGACACCGCCCGGCGCAACACCGAACGCGAGGGCATCGTCCGCCTCTACGCCGTGCTCTCCGCGGAGAGCGTCACCGACGACCACCCCGCCCAGGAGTACTTCCGCGCACGCTACGCCGGGCTGCGCGCCATGGTCGCCGACGCCCTCGCCGAAGCCTGCGAACTCGGCGAACTCCCGGCCGCCACGGACCTGCGGGACGCCGCCAACGCGATCATCGCGGTGATGGACGGCCTGCAGGTCCAGTGGCTGCTCGCCCCCGCCGAGGTCGACATGGCCGCCTCGACCGACCGGGTGCTCGGCGCGGTGCTGGCCGGGCTCGGACACCGGGGCTGACGAGTCGTCACGGCCGGTCGTCGTTGCCTGCGGTCGGTCGAGGTCGGTAGCGGACTGCCGCGGGTTCAGGCTTCGGCGAGGTGGCGTTCGAGGGCGGCGACCACCAGGCGGTGGTCGTCGAGCTGCGGCAGGCCGGAGACGGTGACCGTACCGATCGGGCCGACGCCCTCGACGATGAGCGGGAAGGCTCCGCCGTGGGCGGCGAACCGGTCCGGGTCGAGCCGGGAGTGCTGCTCGAAGCTCTGGCCCTTCGCGGCGAAGCGCAGTCCGACCAGCAGGGAGGAGCAGCCGTACCGGTCCGCGGTCCGGGACTTGCGTTCCACCCAGGCGTCGTTGTCGGCCGAACTGCCCGGCAGGGCGTAGTGGAAGAGCTGCTGCCCGTTGCGGCGGATGTCGACCACCACGGGCGCCCGCTCGGCGCGGGCCAGCTCCACCAGCAGCAGGCCGAGCCGCCAGGCGTCGTCGTGGTCGAAGTGCGACAGGCGCAGTCGGCGCTCCTGCTCCTCGACCTGAGGGATCAGCAGTTCGGCGTCTTCGCGGTTCATCGAGTGCTCCGGGTGCGGGTGCGGGTGCGGGGGCTCAGTGGGTGGGGGCTCGGTGGGCGGTGGTGGGCAGGGTGACGGTGCGGCGTTCGGTGGCGGAGCGGCGGGCGGCCTCCAGCACCGTCAGCGCGGCCACCGCGTCGTACGGGTCGACCGGGGCGGGACCGCCGTCGTGCAGGGCGCGAGCCACCGCCGCGTAGAACGCCGGGTAGTCGCCCGGCAGGGAGGGGTGCGGGGCGGCGGCGTCGTCGGCGCCGAGCAGGCCGCGCGCGGACTCCGGGACCTCGCCCCAGCCCGGGCCGGGTCGACCGCCGGAGCGCAGCGCCGCCTCCTGCGGGTCCAGGCCGTGCACGGTGTACGCCGACCGGCTGCCCAACACCCGCAGGCGCGGGCCGAGTTGACCGGCGAGCGCGCTCATCCACAGGTGCGAGCGGGTGCCGGAGGCGTGCGTGAGCGCCAGGAAGGCGTCGTCGTCGACGGCCGCGCCCGGACGGCGGGCGTCCACCTCGGCGTACACCTCGCGCACCGGGCCGAACAGCGTCAGCGCCTGGTCGACCAGGTGGCTGCCCAGGTCGTACAGGATGCCGCCCGCGTCGGCCGGATCGGCGGACTCCCGCCAGCCGTCGCCGACTTCGGGCCGCCAGCGCTCGAAGCGGGACTCGAACCGGTGCACCTCGCCGAGCGCGTCCTCCGCGAGCAGCGCGCGGACCGTGCGGAAGTCGGCGTCCCAGCGGCGGTTCTGGAAGACCGTCAGCAGGAGGCCGCGCTCGGCCGCGAAGTCCGCCAGCGCGGCTGCCTCGGCGGCGGTCGCCGCCACCGGCTTGTCCACCACGACCGGGAGCCCCGCCTCCAGCGCCGCCCGGGCCACCGGCAGGTGGGTGCGGTTCGGGGAGGCCACCACCACCAGGTCCAGTTCCGCGGCCTCGGCCAGCAGCTGGTCGACGGAGTCGAGCGCGCGGGCCTGCGGGTGCTCGCGGCGCAACTGCTCCCGGCGGTCGGCGGAGGCCGTGACGACGGAGTGCAGGCGCAGCCCCGGGGTGGTCGCGATCAGCGGCGCGTGGAAGGCGGCACCGGCCAGGCCGAAGCCGACCAGGCCGACCCGGAGTGGGGCGGGGGTGGCGGTGGAAGCGTTCGCGGTGGTCATGCCGACCAGTTAAACAACGCTGTTTCCTAAGTGCAAGTGGGAGAGCGCGCTGCGGGGCGGTGGGGCTGTGCGTGAGGACGGGTTGGGATGGCGGGGGCTGCGGGGTGGTGAGTTCGGCTGGCCGGGATTGGGGAGCGCGAGCGTGCGGGGGCTGCGGGGCGGTGGCTCGCTCGGCTGGCGCTGTACGGCCGTGGGTGAGGACGGGTTGGGATGGCGGGGGCTCGTGAGGTGGTGAGTTCGGCTGGCCGGGATTGGGGGAGCGCGAGCGTGCGGGGGCTGCGGGGCGGTGGGCGCCGTTGGCCGGGCGGTAGGAGTGCGGGGGCCGGGGCCGGGGCCAGGGCGGAGTGCGAGGGCGGTTGGGGGTGAGCAGGCAGAATGGCGGTATGACGACGCCGCAACCGGGTCGGGCCGGCAGTAATCTGACCGGCCTGCGTGATCACAACGACGCGCTCGTTCTCGGGTTGCTGCGTGGGGCGGGCGAGGGCAGCAGCCGGGTCGAGTTGGCCGCGGCCACCGGACTCACGCCGCAGGCCGTCGGAAAGATCACGGCGCGGCTGCTGGACGACGGCATGATCACCGAGGCCGGGCAGGCCGCGTCCACCGGCGGGAAGCCCCGGACGCTGCTGCGGCTGCGCGGGGAGGCGGCCTGCGCCGTCGGCGTCCACCTGGAGCGTGACGAACTCACGGTCCTGCTGGTGGACCTGACCGGACGTCACCACTACCGGCACGCGCAGCCCCTCGACCCGGACCTCACCCCGCCGGAGGTCCTCCCGCTGGTCGTCGCGCAGATCGAACGGGCCGTTGCGGCGGCACCGCGCGGCGCCCGGCTGCTCGGTGCCGGAGTCGGCTGCCGCGGGCCGCTCGACCATGCCCGCGGCGTGCTGCACTGGTTCGGCCGACCAGGGGTCCGGCCGCGCTCGGAGTGGCAGCGGTACCCGCTGCGCGAGCGGCTCGCCGAACGCCTCGACGGGCTCCCGGTGGTGGTGGACAAGGACACCAATGCCGCGATCCTCGCCGAGACCCGCGCCCCCGGCCTCGGCCGCTCACTGGCCTACGTGCACCTGGCGGGCGGCCTCGGCGCCGGGCTGGTACTCGACGGTGCGCTCTACCGCGGAACCCGCACCAACGCGGGCGAGTTCGGCCACCAGACCGTCCAACTCGACGGCCCGCTCTGCGACTGCGGCAACCGCGGCTGCCTGGAAGCCCTCTGCCTGGCCGAACTCCGGCGCGGCGACCACGAGGCGGTGGCCCGCCTGGTCGGCGTCGGCGTCGCCAACCTGGTCCGGCTGCTCGACATCGACCACATCGTCCTCGGCGGCCGCGCCGTCCTGGACGCCCCCGCCACCTACACCACCGCCGTGGCCGCCCAGCTACGGGCCCGCATCCCCGAACCCGACTGGCAGCCCGTCCCCGTCACTCCCGCCACCACCGGCTCCCTGGCCGTCGCCCTCGGCGCCGCCGAACTCCTCCTCGGCCCGCTCCTCGGCCGCCGCGTCTGACCATCCGTCGGAGCGGCCCCGAACGGCCCGCGGCCGTGCGGGCCTGTCACCCGCCGACCACCGGTCCCTCGCCGTCCGGTCCACCGAATCCCCGCCTCGGCCACGGTCGTTCGGTTCGCGCCGGCGGGCGGCGTCAGTGGGCGATATGCCTCGTGAAGTCGTAGGTCACGGGTCGGGTGTGAACGGCGAGTTGGGTGCTCGTGTCGGTCGGCGCCCGATGACCATGGTGCATCTCATCGGGCAGGTCCCGGCTCCGGCGGGATGCCGGGTTCGGCTGCGCCCACGACCCGGCCCCCGCTACGACCGGTCTACGACAAGCTCACCGCCGACCCGCGGGCCCATCGCCGACCTGGGGTTCATCGGCCTCGACGACGGTCCTCCGCACGCCGACCCGGCGGTGATCACCGGTACGACGTGGCCCGGACCCGATCCCTGAGCCGCAGTCAGATGCAGTCCGACAAGGCACTGGCCGCGGCGCAGGCCCCGGTCGAGCACGGCGTCGCCCAGCTCAAGAACTGGCGCGTCCTCGGCAAGGTCCGCACCGACCCGAGCTGGGCGACCGCGCTGGTGCGGGCCCTGCTCGTGCTGACGAACCGTGAAGTCGCCCGCTGACGGATGATCTTGTCGGCCGACTACCGCTCCGGACCTGCCCGAGCGTCCTGATGCCTGCCGCACACCAGGACGTCTGACGTGCAGCCCGTCTCTCCCCATGGCGCGACCGCGAAAGTTTGACGAGAGCACGGTGCTGAAGGCCGCTCGGCAGCAGTTCTGGCGCACCGGGTACGCGGCCACGAGCATGGCGGACCTCTGCGAGGCGACGGGGGTGGCGTCGCAGAGTCTGTACGGTGCTTTCGGCAGTAAGCACGGTCTGTTCGTGAAGAGCCTGCGGGACTACTGCGAGCAGCAGATGAACGGGCTGCAGGCGGACCAGGAGTCGGCCGCGAGTGCCTGGGAATGGCTCATGGCGCAGTGACCTTCGGTGACAGCGCCCGCCTGGGACTGACCGAGGACGGCTGTTACCTCTCCGGCTCGGCCGCCGCGCTGGCCCGGCAGGACGATGACGTCAGCGAAACGGCACGGCGTACGTATGAGTGCATCATCGCCGTCTTCACGACCGCACTGCAGCGGGCCAGGGTCGCAGGTGAGATCCGGTCGGACACGGACATCGAAAAGGCCGCGCTGAGCCTGCTCGCGGCCATGCAGGGCATCGAATTCCTGCGCAAGTCCGGCATGGAGGATGCTCGGTTCCAGGAGGCGAAGGCAGGCATCGTGGACACCGTCAGCCGTGCTTACGGCGCCGACCGGGGCACCCGGAGCTGACGGCGGGCTGCCCCAGCGGCCGGGGCCGGTCGCGGGTGCGGCGTCAGTCCGTGGTGGGCGGGGTCTTGCGGGCGTGCAGGACGTAGGCGTCGAGGGGGAGGGGGGAGCGGTCGAGTAGGGTGAGGCCGGCGGCGGTGAGGAGGGCGGCGTAGTGGGCGGCGGTGCGTTCGCGGCCGCCGACGTTGCAGCGCATGTGCAGGTCCCAGGCGGTGGCCAGGGACGGGGAGTTGTCGGCGGGCAGGACGCGTTCGACGATCAGCAGGTCGGCGTGGGCGGGCATCGCGGCGGCGAGGTGGCGCAGGATCTCGCGGCAGCGCTCGTCGTCCCAGTCGTGCAGGATCCGGGAGAGCAGGTAGACGTCGCCGCCCGACGGCACGTCGGCGAAGTCGCCGGACCGGCAGCTGGTGCGGTCGGCCAGACCGGCCGCGTCGAAGCGGCGGCGGGCGGCCGCGGCGACGTGCGGGCGCTCCAGCAGGGTGCCGCGCAGGCCTGGGTGGGCGGTGAGCACGCGGGCGAGCAACTCGCCGGTGCCGCCCGCCAGATCGACCACGGTGCGCGGGAGCGGGTCGGCGGCCGCGGCCCGGATCGCCGGGTGGGCGGGCAGCGGGTCGAACATCCGGGCGCTCGCGGCCATCGACCGGTCGAACAGCGCGGCGAGTTCGGGACGCCGGGCGAAGTGGTCGAAGTGGTTCTCGCCGAACAGGTCGTCGAAGGCCACCCGCCCGGTCCGCACCGTCCCGGTGAGCCGGCCGAACGACTGGTAGAACGGGCCTCCGTACATGAGCGCCAGCGGCCGCAGCGACCCCGGCACGTCGTCGCGCAGCAGCGCGCCGGCGGGAGTGAGCCGGAAGACCTCGCCGTCGTGGGCGACCGCGCCGAGCATCGCCAGGTAGCGCAGCAGCGAGGTCAGCGCCGCCGGGTCGGCGCCGACCGCCGCGGCCAGCGCCTCCGCGGAGACGGGCAGGCGCTCGTCCATCGCCTCGGCGACCCGCAGCTCGGCGAAGGCGGCCAGTGCCTGGGTGGTCCACGCGCCCGTCAGTTGGCGCAGCAACGATTCGGCGGGCTCGGCCGCGCGCTGCTCCGCCAGGTGGTCCGCGAGCACCTCGCGGTGGTCGCCCGGCGCGTACAGCTCCACCCGCCGACAGCCCGCCTTGGCGTCGGCGGACGCGGTGAAGTAGAAGACCGTGCCGTCCTCGTGCGGGTTGTAGCCGCCGCCGTCCGGACGGGCGCCGTGCCGGGCGAAGAGCGCCGACAGGCCGCGCAGCACCAGCGGGTCGGGCCGGTCCACCTCGAAACCGAGGTGCGGCTCGTGCTGCGCGACGCGCTCCGCCGAGGCCACGTCGGTGAGTTCGGAACCCGGCGGCACCGTCAGTGCGAACACCTCGACCACCCGGGGCTCGCCGTCCAGTCCGGACACCGCCGGGCGCAGGATGGCCACCTCCAGCCCGTCCGCCGCCCGGCGGTGACGGTCCGCCAGGCGCTGCCGGACCACGGTGCTCGGCTGCGGCGGCTCCGGCGCGCTCAACCCGCAGTCGGCGAGCGCGGCGTGCAGGGCGTCCCGGTCCGGCGGGAAGACCAGGACGGCTGCGTGCGCGAACCGGCAGCGGTCGGTGAGGGCGCGCAGCTCCACCCCGTCCAGGCCGGGCAGCAGCAGCGGGAGCAGGGTCGCGGTGTCGTGCGACCGGACGTAGTCGACCGCCGCGCGCAGGACGTCCGTGTCGGTGGGGACGGTGGTGCTGGTCATCGTGCGCTGGACCTCGGTTCGGTGCGTGAGCGAAACGTTTCTGGATGCTGCGCGAGGGGTCTCGCGGTCAGGCGGCGGGCGCAGCAGGTGGGGAGGGCAGAAATCAAGTCCCCCGTGGCTCGAATGTGTTGAAGATCTGTCACGGATCTTGATCGTAACCACCGGATTGCAACGTTTTGGTCCGTATTCACCCGATCGGGGGGTGAAGATGCATGCGTCGATGGCCGAAGCCGACCGGGCCGACCGGTCCGGCCGGTCCGGCCGTTCCGAACGCCGACGCGCCGGCCGGTGAAAGTTTCAGCTCCGGCCGGTGGTTGACGGTGCGTCGGCGAGATGGCGAGATGGCGAGATGGCGAGACGGGGACGCGGGCGGTTGCGGGGAGGTCAATCTCCGGTCAGGCGGAGAGGCGGCGTTCGAGCGGGGTGCGGAAGCGCGGGGTGACCCGGGTGTCGGCGAGCCAGGAGCGGAGGGTCGCGGCCTCGGCGTCGAGGGCGGCGCGGGCCTCGGACCCCGCATCGTCGAGCAGCTCGAACACCACCTCGCCGTCCGCGCGTTGGGCCCAGCCGCCGACGACGCGGCCGTTCCACCAGGCGGTCGGGCCGAGGTTGCCGGTGCGGTCGAGCAGTTGCGGCAGGTGGTCGGGGGAGAGGTACCAGTCGCGGTGCTTCCATCCCATCGCGGTCGGGTCGAGGGCGGGCAGCAGCGCCGCCCAGGGCCCCGGGTCCTCGACCGGTGCGAGATCGTCCGGCAGTACCGACCCCGCCGAGCCGTCGGCCAGTTCGACCTCGACGGCGCCGTTGGCGGCGAGCGCCGCCCGGACCTCCCGGACGCCCCAGCCGGTCCACCAGACCAGGTCCTGCTCGGTCGCCGGGCCGTACGAGGCCAGCCAGCGGCGCGCCAACGCGGCCTGAGCGCGCGAGACTTCGGCGCCGGACGGCTTCGCCCCGGGCTCGCCGGCCGCCCAGCGGTGCTGGCTGCTGGTCCAACTCCCCACCGGGCGGCGGCGGATGATCGAACCGTCCATGCCGAGCACCCGCAGCAGCCGCATCCCGACGGTCTGGGTGGCCTCGTACGAGGTGCCCGCGCCGTAGACCATCTCCGCGCGCAACTCCGGTACCGCTGCGCTGAGTTGGGTGCCGGTCAGCTCGCCGTCGGGAGCGTCGAGGAGCGCGGCGCGGACGGCGGCCTCGGTACGGGCGGTCCAGGCGGCGTCCAGGCCGGCCGCGGCGAAGCTCTTCAGCAGGCGGGTCCGTTCGCGGGCGGCGACCTTGGCGGTGGTGGAGGCGTACAGGTCCGGCGCGAGCTCGGCGGCCACCACGAACAGCGTGTTGCGCATGCCGTGCAGCCGCAGCAGGGTCCGGTCCCGGTACAGCGCCCGCTCGGTGTCCGCGACTCCGGGGGAGGCCAGCCGCGCCGCGACGGCGAGGAAGACCGTGGCCGCGTCGGTGGCGTGCAGCGCGACCAGATCGTGCCCCACCTGCTCCGCCCGCTCGGCCCGCACCCCCGGCGCGAGCCGATGCCGCGACGCCAGGCGGGCACGGCGCTGCTCGTCGCTGAACTGCGCTCGGCTGGGCACGAGTTCCTCCTCCGGAGCGGGTCTCGGGACAGCCTGCCACGCGGCGCCCCGGCGCGGGCCCGCGACGCGCAGACGGTGGGGGCCGGGAGGTCCGGGCTGCGCGGCGGACCCCCCGCGGCACCGGCGCGAAAGGTTCAGAGGGCACGGCCGGGGTGCACGGGCCGCGCGTGGCACACGGCCGTGGAGGCCCCGGTCCGGTGCGGCGGACGGGAAGGCGGCAGCTCGCCGCGGGCGGTGCGGTGGACCGGGCCCGGAGAGGGCCAAGGCCCGCGTAGCGGTGGGCGGTTGCGGTGTCCGTCACTCAAGCGGGAGCGCTCCCACGGGTTTTGTCGAACTTCTTGACGGGACCGCGAGGTCATGGCTTCATATCCGGTGTCCCCAGGCCGAGTTCGCCTCTGCCCGGGCCAAGTATGGGAGCGCTCCCATGAATTGAGGGCGTGTTCCCTCGAGTCCGTCCCCCACCCGAAAGGACTCCCGTCACTGTGTCGGCCCAACTGACTCGCCGTCTTCGGACGGCCGCAGCGGCCGCGGCGCTCACCGTCGCGACCGTCCTGCCGATCGCCACGGCGACCACCTCCGCGCACGCTGCCACCGCCCGCGTCGACAACCCGTTCGTGGGTGCCGGCGTCTACGTGAACCCCGAGTGGGCCGCTCACGCCGCCGCCGAGCCGGGCGGCTCCGCCGTCTCCAACCAGCCGACCTTCGTGTGGCTGGACCGCATCGCGGCCATCAGCGGCGCGAACGGTTCGATGGGTCTGCGAGCCCACCTGGACGCCGCGGTGCAGCAGGCCGCGGGCAAGCCGTACGTGTTCCAGGTCGTCATCTACGACCTGCCGGGCCGCGACTGTGCGGCGCTGGCCTCGAACGGCGAGCTCGGCCCCACCGACCTGCCGCGCTACAAGAGCGAGTTCATCGACCCGATCGCGGCGATCCTGGCCGACCCGGCCTACGCGAACCTGCGGATCGTGACCACCGTCGAGCTCGACTCGCTGCCGAACCTGGTCACCAACGCGGGCGGCACCAACACGTCGACGCCGAACTGCGAAACCATGAAGAGCAACGGCAACTACATCAACGGCGTGGGCTACGCGCTGGCCAAGCTCGGCGCGATCCCGAACGTCTACAACTACGTGGACGCCGGCCACCACGGCTGGCTCGGCTGGGACTCCAACCTCGGTCCGACGATCGACGTGCTGAAGCAGGCGGCGACCTCCTCCGGTTCGACGCTCAACAACGTGCAGGGCTTCGTCGTCAACACCGCCAACTACGGTGCGCTGCACGAGCCGAACTTCACCATCGACGACACGGTGAACGGCACCTCCGTCCGCCAGGCCAAGTGGGTCGACTGGAACCGCTACGTCGACGAGGCGACCTACGCGAAGGCGTTCCGGGACAAGGCCGCCGCAGCGGGATTCAACTCCAACGTCGGCGTGCTGATCGACACCTCCCGCAACGGCTGGGGCGGCGCCAACCGGCCCACCGGCCCGGGCCCGAAGACCACCGTGGACGCGTACGTCGACGGCGGCCGCATCGACCGCCGCTTCCAGACCGGCAACTGGTGCAACCAGTCCGGCGCGGGCCTCGGCGAGCGGCCGAAGGCGGCCCCGGAGGCCGGCATCTCCGCCTACGTGTGGGTAAAGCCCCCGGGTGAGTCGGACGGTGCGAGCTCGGCCATCGCCAACGACGAGGGCAAGGGCTTCGACGGGATGTGCGACCCGACCTACACGGGCAACGCGCGCAACAACAACAACATGTCGGGCGCGCTGCCGAACGCCCCGCTGGCGGGCCACTGGTTCTCCGCCCAGTTCCAGGAGCTGCTGAAGAACGCCTACCCGGCGCTCGGCACCGGCACCCCGGACACCACCGCCCCGTCCGTCCCGACCGGCCTGGCGGCGACCACCACCTCCAGCAGCGTCTCGCTGTCCTGGACCGCCTCCACCGACAACGTCGGCGTCAGCGGCTACGACGTCTACCGCGGCGGCACGCTGGTCGGCTCCACCAACAACCTGTCGTTCACCGACACCGGCCTGAGCGCCTCGACCGCGTACTCGTACACGGTCAAGGCCCGGGACGCGGCGGGCAACGTCTCCGCGGCCTCCGCGGCGCTGAGCGTCACCACCGCGGCCGGCGGCACCACCGACACCACCCCGCCCAGCACCCCGACCGGCCTGGCCGGGACCACCACCTCCAGCAGCGTCGCGCTGACCTGGAGCGCCTCCACCGACAACGTCGGCGTCACCGGCTACAACGTGTACCGCGGCGGCACCCTGGTGGCCTCCACCACCGGCACCTCGTACACCGACACCGGGCTGAGCGCCTCGACCGCCTACTCGTACACCGTCAAGGCGAAGGACGCGGCGGGCAACCTGTCCGCGGCCTCGGCGGCGCTGGTCGCCACCACCCAGGCCGGCAGCGGCAGCACCGGCGGCTGCTCGGCGACCTACTCGATCAGCAGCGACTGGGGCGCGGGCTTCAACGCCAACGTCACCGTCAACAACACCGGCACCGCGGCGATCAACGGCTGGAAGGTCACCTGGAGCTTCGGTGGCAACCAGCAGATCACCAACCTGTGGAACGGCGTGGTCAGCCAGTCCGGCAAGGCGGTGACCGTCACCAACCAGTCCTACAACGGCACCGTCTCGGGTGGCGGCAACACCAGCTTCGGCTTCGGCGCCAACTACTCCGGCACCAACGCCCTCCCCACCCTGAGCTGCACCGCCAGCTGACGCCGGCCGCAGCGCACTGAACACAGCCGCCCACGTGCAGAGTCTGCACGTGGGCGGCTGCCCGTTCCGGCCCGCTCCGACGAGCCGTCAACCGGACAGCCGGAACGCCGAGTTGACCAGTGCGACGTGCGTGAAGGCCTGCGGGGTGTTGCCGAGCTGGCGGCCGGACGCCGGATCCCACTGCTCGCTCAGCAGCCCCAGGTCGTTGCCCAACGCGACCACCCGGCCGAAGAGTTCGCGGGCCTGGTCGGGCCGGCCGATCACCGCCAGCGCGTCCGCCAGCCAGAACGAGCAGGCCAGGAACGCCCCTTCGTCGCCGGGCAGCCCGTCGCCCCGGTGCGCCGCCTGCCCGTCCGGCGCGTAGCGGCGGACCAGCCCGCCGTGCTCCAGGCCGCTCTGGACCGCCTCGACGGTGCGCACCACCCGCGGGTCGTCCGGCGGCAGGAAGCCGGTGGTCGCGACGAACAGCGTGGCCGCGTCCAACTCGCGGGCCCCGTACGACTGGACGAACACACCGCGGCGCGGGTCGACGGCGTGCGCGCAGACGTCGGCGTGCACCTGGTCGCGCAGCGCCCGCCAGCGGTCCACCGGGGCGGGCAGGCCGGTGGCCTCGGCCATCCGCACCGCGCGGTCGGCGGCCACCCAGGCCATCACCTTGGAGTGGGTGAAGTGCCGCCGCTCGCACCGGACTTCCCACAGGCCCTCGTCGGGTTCGCGCCAGCCGCGCTCCAGTCGGCCGATCAGGGTGCGCAGCAGGCTCCAGACCTGGCGCTCCATCGGGATGCCGGCCTGCAGGGCGAGGTGCAGGGTGTCCACCACCTCGCCGTAGACGTCGAGTTGGAGCTGGCGGACGGCGGCGTTGCCGAACCGGACCGGGCGGGAGTCCTGGTAGCCGGGCAGCCAGTCGGCCTCGGTCTCCGGCAGGCCGCGCTCGCCGGCCACCCCGTAGACCGCCTGCACCCCGGCGGGGTCGCCGGCGATCGCGCGCAGCAGCCACTTGCGCCAGGCCGCGGCCTCCTGGCGGAAGCCGCCGCGCAGCAGCGCGGACAGGGTCATCGAGGAGTCGCGCAGCCAGCAGAACCGGTAGTCCCAGTTGCGCACGCCGCCGAGCACCTCCGGCAGCGAACTGGTGGGGGCGGCGACGATGCCGCCGGTGGGCTCGTAGGCGAGCGCCTTCAGGGTGATCAGCGAGCGCAGCACCGCCTCGCGCCACTCGCCGGTGTAGCGGCACTGGGCGGCCCACTGCTGCCAGCCGTCGAGCGTGGCGGCGAGCAGCGCGTCCGGGTCGCTGCGCGGGGTGGTGGGCAGGTGGGAGGGCTGCCAGGTGAGCAGGAAGCGCACCCGCTCGCCGGGGGAGACGGTGAACTCGGAGGCGGTGGCGCCGGCCTCGCCCCAGGTGTGGACGCCGGGCGGGACCCGCAGCCACGCCGAGTCGGGGCCGGCCACCGCGACCCGGTGGTGCTGGGTGCGGCGCACCCAGGGCTCGATCCGGCCGTGGTTGAAGCGCAGCCGCAGCTCGCTGCGGACCGGGACGGTGCCCCGTACGCCCTCGACGATCCGCACCAGCTGCGGCACCCGGTCGCGCTGCGGCATGAAGTCGAGCACCCGCACCTCGCCGTCGGCGGTGCGCCAGAGCGTCTCCAGGACCAGGCTGTCGGCGAGGTAGCGGCGCTCGGCGGACTCGGCGGCGGCGGGCGGGGCGATCCGCCAGGCGCCGTGCTCGGGGGTGCCGAGCAGGGCGGCGAAGCAGCTCGGGGAGTCGAATCGTGGCAGGCAGAGCCAGTCGACCGAGCCGTCCCGGCCGACCAGGGCGGCGGTCTGCAGGTCCGACAGCAGTGCGTAGTCCTCGATACGACCGGCCATGCGCCGATTCTCCGCCGCCTCGGCGCAGGTGCCACGCGGGACGCGCCCGCCGCCCGATCGGCCTCCACGGCTTGCAGTGGTGATTGGATGTATAGGAAGATCTTTATGTCCTGTTGTCACTTTCTGACCGCCGCCGGAAGGGGTGCCGTCATGGCGCGTCCGAACTGGGTGCCCGCCGGGACCGATCTCGACAAGCCGAACGCGGCCCGGGTGTACGACTACTACCTCGGCGGTTCGCACAACTTCGAGGTCGACCGCCAGATGGCCCGCAGGGCGATGGAGCTCTGGCCCGACCTCCCCATGATCATGCGCGCCAACCGTGCGTTCCTGCGCCGCGCCACCCAGTTCCTCGCCGAGGAGGGCATCACCCGCTTCCTCGACATCGGCTCCGGCATCCCGACCTTCGGGGCGGTGCACGAGGTGGCCCGGGAGTACCAGCCGGACACCGAGGTGGTCTACATCGACATGGACCCGGTGGCGGTCGCGCACAGCCGGCTGATCCTCGCCGACGACCCGCTCAGCCACGTGGTCGACGCCGACCTGCGCAACATCGACGACCTGCTGGCCCGGCCCGAGGTCGAGGCGCTGCTGGCCCCCGGCGAGCCGGTCGGCGTGATCCTGAACGCGGTGATGCACTTCGTCACCGACGCCGACGAGCCCGAGAAGATCCTCGCCACGCTCCGCGAGGCGCTGCCCAGCGGCAGCCTGATGGTGCTCTCGCACGCCTCGCTGGAGGGCCGCCCCGACCAGGCCGGCTCCCATCAGGACCTGTACAAGTCCACGCCGACCCCGCTGACCATGCGCAGCCGGGAGCGGATCACCGCCATGTTCGAGGGCTTCGAGCTGGTCGAGCCCGGAGTGGTCTACCTGCCGGAGTGGCGGCCCGAGGACCCGGAGGCGGTCGGCCCGCACCCGGAGCGGATGACCGGGATGGCCGGCATCGGACGCCTGTCGTGACCGAGCGGCCGCCCGCGGGCCATGGGTTCCTCGCCGCGTGGGCGGCCATGCTGCGCGCCGGCCACGGCGCCGCGGTGCGGCCCGGCGTGCTCAACCCGTTGATCGCCCGCACCGGCGAGCTGCTCCAGCGGGCCGCGCTCGACCTGCCGTTCCGGTCCGAACTGGCCGAGCAGGTCGGTGCGTTGCTGATCGACAACCACTTCACCGACCCGCAGCTGCTGTCCGACGCGGTGCAGCTGATCCAGCGTCAGCCGGTCCCCGACGACCGGGGCCCGGCGCTGTCCGGCGCCTTCGCCTCGGGCTGGGCGGCGGCGCTGCGCGAGCGGACCCTGCGCGAGCAGGAGTCGATCCGGCTGGCGGCCGACACCGCCCGCCAGGAGGTCGAGAAGGCGCTGCGGGCCTCCGAGGCGCGGTTCCGCGCGCTGTTCGAGTCCGCCGCGATCGGCATCGGCCTCGGCGACACCGACGGCAACATCCTGGCCGTCAACCGGGCGCTGGGCGAGATCTTCGGCGGCGGCCCCGAGGACATGACGGGCGTGCGGGTCAACGACCTGGTCCACCCCGAGGACACCCCCGGCGTCTGGGAGGCGTACGAGGAGCTGATCAGCGGGAAGCGGGAGTACTTCCAGTTCGACAAGCCGTACTACCGGCGCGACGGCGAAGTGGTCTGGACCCACCTGACGGTCTCGCTGATCCGCGACGACGACGGCGTCCCGCAGTACCAGGTGGCGATGCTGGAGGACATCACCGACCGCTACCGCCTGCAGGAGCGGCTGCGCCACCAGGCCACCCACGACCCGCTGACCGGGCTGCCCAACCGGGCGGCGTTCTTCGAGCGGCTGGAGAAACTGTTCGAGGAGCCGGAGCCGGACGCCAGGTTCGGGCTGTGCTACGTCGACCTGGACGGCTTCAAAGTGGTCAACGACAGCCTCGGCCACGACATGGGCGACCAGCTGCTGACCGTGGTCGCCGGGCGGCTGGAGGCCGCGCTGTCCCCGCTCGGGCACCTGGTGGCCCGGCTCGGCGGCGACGAGTTCGTGGTGCTGCTGGAGAACTGCCGCGGCGAGCAGGAGGCGGTCGCGGCCGCCAAGACCGTGCTGGCCGCGCTCACCAAGCCGGTGGTGATCGGCGACCACCGGCTCGCCGTCGGCGCCAGCGTCGGCGTCCTGGAGCGCCGGATCGCCACCACCACCCCCGGCGCCGCGGTCCGGGCCGCCGACCTGACGCTGTACCGCGCCAAGGAGGCCGGGCGCGGCCGCTGGACGCTGTTCGACCCCAAGGAGAACGCCCGCGCGGTCAGCCGGTACGCGGTCTCCGTGCGGATGCCCGCGGCGCTGGACCGCGGCGAGTTCTTCATCGACTACCAGCCGATGGTCGACCTCGCCGACGGCTCGATGGCCGGCGTCGAGGCGCTGGTGCGCTGGCGGCACCCGCAGCTCGGCGTGCTCGGGCCGGAGGAGTTCGTCGGCGTCGCCGAGGAGACCGGCCTGATCATGCCGCTCGGCCGCTGGGTGCTGGAGCAGGCCTGCGAGCAGGCCGCCGACTGGGTCGCCCGGTTCGGTGAGCGCGCCCCCAAGCTGAGCGTCAACCTGGCGGTCCGTCAGGCCCGCAACGCCGGGCTGGTCGGGGACATCGACCGGATCCTGCGCAGCACCGGCCTCGACCCGTCGATGCTGCAGCTGGAGATCACCGAGTCCACCGTGGTCGGCCCCGAGGACGAGGCGCTCAAGGCGCTGCACGCCCTGGTCGACATGGGCGTCTCGCTGGCCGTCGACGACTTCGGCACCGGCTGGTCCAACCTCGCCTACCTGCGCGACCTGCCGGTCTCCAGCCTGAAGATCGCCGGCTCCTTCGTCGGCGACCTGCACGACCCCGCCAAGGACACCCACCTGGGCTGGCGGATCGTCAGCGGCCTGGTCTCGCTGGCCCACACGCTCGGCCTGTCGGTCACCGCCGAGGGCGTGGAGAGCCGCGCCGACGCGGAGCGGCTGCGGCTGATGGGCTGCGACTGGGCGCAGGGCTGGCACTTCGGCCGCCCGGTGCGGCCCGGCGAGATCGCCCGCCGGATCGCCGAGGCCGACCTGACCGAAGCGGACATTCACGGCATCAACCCGTAGAACGCCCCAAGTCGCCGGATATTACGACAAAACCGCACGAAGCGGTTGACAGGGCGTCGGTGCCGGGCAGAGGATGAAGACCTGGAACCGCTTCTCACGCGGTACACCAGGAGAGCGGCGCAGCAAGCGCCCCGGACGGCGATCGCCCTTCTTCGGCGTCGACCGTCCCGGCGGGGGGAAGCAGCAGGGGAGACCAGCGGGGGAGTCCCGGACCGCACCGCGGTCCCGCACACCGGTCACCTCCCCGCGCGCCGCAGCCATCCCTCACCACGGGCACCGCCGTGCCCTTTCCCGCCTCAGCGAGAGGCATTCCGCGATGAGCACCACCCTGCCCACCGGGCAATCCACCGCGCCCCCGGCCGTCGACGGCCATCCGCTGCGCCGGGCCGGCGACCGCATCCCCGAGCACGCCCTCGGCCGCCGCGCCGACGACAGCCGGCCCGAGCGCGCCCCCGGCCGCCGAGCCGGCGACTACGCCAGCCGACACACCGTCAGCCTGGTCGTCCCCGCCCGCGACGAGGCCCGCAACATCCCCTGGGTCTTCGAGCAGATCCCGCGCTGCGTCGACGAGGTGATCCTGGTCGACGGCTCGTCCCGGGACGCCACGATCACGATGGCCCGCCAGTGCCTGCCCGCCGTGCGCAGCGTCCAGCAGACCGGGCCCGGCAAGGGCAACGCGCTGCGCACCGGATTCGCCGCCGCCAAGGGCGAGTACATCGTGATGATGGACGCCGACGGCTCGATGTGGCCCGGCGAGATCCCGCACTTCCTGCACTTCCTCGACCACGGCTACGACTTCGTCAAGGGCTCCCGGCGGATCGCCGGCGGCGGATCGCTCGACTTCACCAGGGTCCGGGCGCTCGGCAACAAGGCCCTGCTGATCGTGGTCAACCGCCTGTACGGCGGCGCCCTCACCGACCTGTGCTACGGCTACTGCGCCTTCCGCCGCAGCATGCTGGACGAACTCGACCTGCGGTCCACCGGCTTCGAGATCGAGGCCGAGATGATCGCCCACGCCCTGCGCTCGGGCCTGCGGATCGCCGAGGTACCGAGCCTGGAACTTCCCCGCCGCAGCGGTCGCTCGCACCTGCACGCCGTCTCCGACGGCCGAAGGGTGCTGCGGACCCTGATCGCCGAACGTCCCGGCGCCAGGACCGCGGCCACCCTTGCCGGGGGGGAGGAACGATGATGGGCCCCGACCGGCGCACCGGGACGGCCTGCCCGCCGCCCGCCGCCCGAGACTCGCTCCACACCCCCGTCGCCGTCGTCGAACTGGACCTGGACGAGCCGGGCGAGGTGCGCTCGCCCGGCGGCCGAGGACCCGCCGACCCCGACGGACGCGTGTTGGCGTTGGTGCGGCTGCACGGACACCCGCTCGGCCTGGTGAAAGCCACCGGAACGGCCGGCCACCGCGCCGCGCTGAGCCGGGCGCTGGTCGCTGCCGCCCATCGGGAACTGCACGTTCCCGCCAGGTCCACCGCGGCGCCCGCCGCCCGGCACACCCGGGCCGGCCGCGCCCGGGTGCCCGCGGACCTCCCGACGGTCTCGGTGATCGTCCCCACCCACAACCGGCCCGCCGTCCTGCGGCGCTGCCTGGAGTCGCTGCTGCGCTCCGACTACCCGTACTACGAGGTGCTGGTGGTCGACAACGCGCCCGCCGACGACGGCGCCCGCCGGCTCGTCCAGGAGCACTACCCGGACCGGGTGCGCTACCTGCGCGAACCGATCACCGGCTCGGCCCGGGCCCGCAACCGGGGCCTGGCCGCCGCCCGCGGCGAGATCTGCGCCTTCGCCGACGACGACGTCCTGGTCGACGCCGCGTGGGTAGGCGCCGTCGCCGACGCCTTCGCCGCCGACCGCGAGGTCGGCTGCGTCACCGGACTCGTCCTGCCCGCCGAACTCGACACCCCCGCCCAGCGGGTGCTGGAGGAGTACGGCGGCTACGCGCGCGGCTTCGACGCCCGCACCTGGTCGCTCGCCGACGCCGCCGCCGACCCGCTGCTGCGGTTCTCCGTCGGCCGGTTCGGCTCCGGCGCCAACATGGCCTTCAAGACCTCGGTGCTGCGCGCCGTCGGCGGCTTCGACCCCGCCACCGGCGCCGGCACCCCCGCCCGCGGCGGCGAGGAACTGCTGGCGTTCTTCCGGGTGTTGAACGCCGGCCACAGCGTCGCCTACCAGCCCGACGCGATCGTCTGGCACCGGCACCCGCGCACCGCCGAGGAGCTGACCAAGCAGGTCTTCAACTTCGGCGTCGGCTTCGGCGCCTACCTCACCGCCGCCGTCTCCCACCAGCCCGGCGTGCTCGCCCCGCTGGTGCGCCGGCTGCCCCGCGGCGTGTGGCAGTGGCAGACCGTGCGGCGGCGCCGCGCCAAGGCCGCACCCGTCGCCGTCCCCGCACCGATGCTCCGGCTCGGCCGCCGCGAGATGGGCGGGCTGCTCTACGGGCCGCTCGGCTACCTGATCAGCCTGCACCGCCAGCACACCGCCGTGCGCTGCGCCGGGGCCGGCTCCGGAGGCGAACGGTGATGACCACGCCCGCCACGCCGATCCCGCCGGCCCCCGCCGCGCTGGTCGACTACGACCTCGACCGGCCCGGCGACCTGCTCGGCCCGGGCGGCGGGCCCAGCCGGCCCGGGCCCGGCCCGGTACTCGCGCTGATCCGCCGTCAGGGCCGCCCGCTCGGCCTGGTCGCCGCCACCTCCGGCGGCGAGGAGGCCGCACTGATCCGGGAGTTGACGCAGGCAGGGGCCGACCTGCCGGAGCGCCCCGCGGCCGCCCCGGCCCGCCGCGCCCCGGCGGTCAGCGTCATCGTCTGCACCCGCGACCGGGAAGGGATGCTGCGACAGTGCCTCGACGCCCTGCTGCGGAACGGCTATCCGCAGGCCGAGTACCTCGTCGTGGACAACGCGCCCACGGACCGCGCCGTCGAGGAACTGGTCCGCGGGCGCTACCCCGGCCGGGTCCGCTACCTCCGCGAGCCGGTCCCGGGCCTGGCCCGGGCCCGCAACCGCGGCCTCGCCGCCGCCCGCGGCGAACTGTGCGCCTTCACCGACGACGACGCCCTCGCCGACCCCGGCTGGGTCGCCGCGCTCGCCGCCCGGTTCGCCGACGACCCGCGCACCGGCTGCGTCACCGGCCTGGTGCTGCCCGCCGAACTCGACACCGCCGCCCAGACCGCCTTCGAACGCTACTGCGGCTACACCCGCGGCTTCACCCCCGCCGCCTGGTCGCTCGACGACCCCGCCGACGACCCGCTCTTCCCCCTCACCGTCAGCCGCTTCGGCACCGGTGCCAACATGGCCTTCAACACCGAACTGCTGCGCTCCATCGGCGGGTTCGACACCGCGATCGGCGCCGGCACCCCCGGGCGCGGCGGCGAGGACCTGCTCGCCTTCCTCCAGGTGCTCTACTCCGGTGCCGTCGTCGCCTACCAGCCCGACGCGCTGGTCTGGCACCGCCACCGGCGCACCCTCGACGGCCTCGACGCCCAGGTCTACGGCTTCGGCGTCGGCTTCGGCGCCTACCTGACCGCCGCCGTCGTCCACCGGCCCGCCCTGCTCGGCACCCTCGCCGCCCGGCTGCCCCGCGGCGCCCGGCAGGCGCTGCGCCGCGGCGGACGGCAGGCCGCAGCCCACCGCGACCCCGCGCTCAGCGCGCTCGGCCGCCGCGAACTGCGCGGCCTGCTGCACGGCCCGGCCGGCTACCTGCGCGGCGCCGCCGAGCGCCGCCGCACCCGTGAAGGAGCCGGGCGATGACCGCCGCACCGCTCACCCGTGGCGCCGCCGCCGGCCGGACCTGCTCCTGCCCGCTGCCACTGCCCTGCGAGTGCGGCTTCACCGCGCTGCTGCGCGCCCGGCTGCGCGCGGTGCGCTCCCGCACCGGAGCCGCCGAACCCCTGCTGCGCAACGGCCACATGCTGGCGGGCAGCGCACTGCTCTCCGCCGCGCTCGGCTCCGCGTTCTGGATCCTCGGCACCCGTTGGTACAGCCCCGAGACCGTCGGCCGCTGCTCCGCCGCGCTCGCCCTCGCCGGACTGCTCTCCGGCCTCGGCCGGTTCAACCTCGGCGACGTGCTCACCCGCTTCGTACCCGCCGCCGGCCGGCACACCCGCTGGCTGGTGCTGCGCTGCTACGCCGTCAGCATCGGCGCCAGCGGCCTCGCCGCCGTCGGCTTCCTGCTCCTGGTCCCCTGGATCTCCCCCGAACTCACCTTCCTGCGCAGCCCCTTGCCCGCACTCGCGTTCCTGGTCGCGACGGCCGGCTACTCGGTCTTCGTGCTCCAGGACGGCGCCCTGACCGGACTGCGCCGCACCGGCTGGGTGCTCGGCGAGAACGCCCTGTTCAACGTGGTCAAGGCAGTGGTGCTGGCGGTCTGCGCCGCGCTGGCGCTCTCCGTCGGACTCCTGTACTCCTGGGCGCTGGCGCTGATCGTCGCCATCACCGTCACCAGCGTGGTGCTGTTCCGGCACGCCATCCCCGCCCACCAGCGTGCCGACACCGAAGGCGCGCCCAGGCCCCGGCGGGTCCTCAGCTACGCCACCGCCGACTACTTCGGCAAGACCGCCGGCGTGGCCTGCGCCAGCGTCGTCCCGCTGCTGGTGCTCAACCGGCTGGGCGCCGAACAGGCCGCCTACTTCGCGCTGGCCTACATCATCTCCGACACCTTCTACGTCGCGGTCGCCTCGATGGGCGGCTCGCTGGTCGTCGAGGGCGTCCGCGAACCCGCCCGGATCGCCGAACACGGCCGCCGGATGCTGCGGCACGCCGCCCTGCTGGTGCTCGCCGCGAGCGCCGTGGTGGTGGCCGCCGCACCCCTGCTGCTGCTCCCGTTCGGGGCCGGGTACTCCGCACACGGCACCACGCTGCTGCGGCTGCTGGCGCTGTCCGCCGTGCCCAACGTGGTGATCAGCGTCGCCATCGAGGTCGCCCGGGTCCGCCGCGCGCTGCGCACCCTGCTGCTGCTGGAGTTCACCTTCGCCGGGCTGGTGACGCTGCTCGTGATCCTCCTGCTGCCCGCCCTCGGCCTGCCCGGCGTCGGCCTCGCCTGGCTGATCGCGGCCTGCACCGTCGCCGTCCCACTGCTGGCCACCCTGCCGAGGTGGCTGCCCGCACCACAGAGGAGCCCGGCATGAACACCCGAGAAACCCTCACCGTGGTGATCTGCGCGTACACCCTGGACCGCTGGGACGACCTGACGGCCGCCGTGGCCTCCGTCCACGCCCAGCACCGCCCGGCCGAGGAAGTCCTGCTCGTCATCGACCACAACCCCGAACTCGCCGTCCGCGCCCGCGAACTGACGGGTACCCGGATCGTCGCCAACGCCGGTCCGCGCGGCCTGTCCGGCGCCCGCAACACCGGCGTCGCCGCCGCCCGCGGCGAAGTCGTCGGCTTCCTCGACGACGACGCCGCCGCCGAACCCGACTGGACCACCCGGCTGCTGGCCGGCTACCGCGAGGACGCCGTGCTCGGCGTCGGCGGACTCGTCACCGCCCGCTGGGACGGCGGCCGGCCCGACTGGTTCCCGCCCGAGTTCGACTGGGTGGTCGGCTGCACCTACCGCGGCTCGCCGCGCCGGGAGGCCGCCGTCCGCAACCTCACCGGCGCCAACATGTCCTTCCGCCGCACCGCGCTCGACGACGCCGGCGGCTTCCGCAGCGACCTCGGCCGGGTCGGCACCCGCCCGCTCGGCTGCGAGGAGACCGAGATCTGCCTGCGCCTGACCCGCCGTCACCCCGGCGGCCGGCTGCACTACGACCCCGCCGCCGTGGTCCGCCACCACGTCCCGCCCACCCGCGCCACCTGGGCCTACTTCCGGGCCCGCTGCTACGCCGAAGGCCGCTCGAAGGCCCAGGTCGCCCGGTACGCCGGAGCCGGCCCCGCGCTCGCCGACGAACGCGGCTACCTGCGCCGCACCCTCCCCGCCGCGTTCTGGCACGACCTGCGCCACGCCCGGCTGCGCCGCGCCGCCGCGCTCTGCGCCGGCACCGCGCTCACCGTCCTCGGCTACGCCGCCGGCACCCTGCGCGGCCTGCCCGCCCGCACCGCCACCGACCAGGGGAGGCAGCCGTGACCGCCATCCCGGTCTTCCTGTACCACTCCGTCTCCGACCACCCGCCCGAGTGGCTCGCCCCCTACACCGTCACCCCGCGGGCGTTCCGCAACCAGCTCGACCGGATCCAGGACGCCGGCCGCTCCATCGTCCCGCTGCGCCGCCTGGTCGCCGCCCTGCACGGCGGACCCGCGATGCCCCCCGACGCCGCCGTGCTCACCTTCGACGACGGCTACGCCGACTTCTACTGGACCGTCGCCCCCGAGCTGTCCGACCGCGGCCTGTCCGCCACCCTCTACCTCACCGTCGGCGCCATCCACCCGCCCGGCGCGGTCGGCTCCGGCAGCCTGCTGCCCGACACGCCCATGCTGAACTGGCGCCAGGTCGCCACCCTCGACGCCCTCGGCGTCGAGATCGGCGGCCACTCGATGACCCACGTGCCGCTGGACACCGTCTACGGCAGCCGCCTCGACGACGAGATCACCGGCTGCAAGCGCCGCCTCGAGGAGGCCCTCGGCCACGGCGTCAGCGCCTACGCCTACCCGCACGGCTACTCCAGCCGCACCGTGCGCACCCTGGTCCGCCGGGCCGGCTGGAGCTCCGCCACCGCCGTCGAGAACAAGTTCTCCTCCGACACCGACGACCCGCTGCGGATCTGCCGGCTGCTCGTCTACCACGACACCCCGGGCGAAGTCTTCGACAATTGGACCCACGGCCGTGGTGCCCGGGTCGGACCCGTCCCGGAAAGCCTCTACACCCGCGCCTGGCGCACCTACCGGCGGGTGCGGACCGCCCTCGGCAGCCCCGTCGGAGGACCGCCCCGTGAATGACCCGGGAGCAGCGATGGCGGACCCGCAGATCGCCCGACCGGCGGAGGCGCCCGCACGCACCCGCCGGAGCGGGCACCGGCGCGCCGCCGATCCGCGACTGTGGGTGGTGCGCGGCGCGCTGCCGCTCGCGCTGCTGCTGTGGCTGCTGTCGCTGCGGGGCGTCCCGCTCGCCCGCATGCAGGACCTCGGGCTGCTGCAGGTCCTGCCGCCGACGTACTGGGCCGCGCTCGCCGTCCTCACCGTCGGCTTCACCGCCGCCCTGCGGCTGCCCCGGCCACCCGTGCACTGGGCCGCGGGCTACGTGATCGGCCTGATCGCGATCGTCCACGCCACCCCCAGCCTGCTGTACCCGAACCTGCGCTACGCGTGGTCGTGGAAGCACGTGGCCGTGGTCGACGCGATGCTCCGGAACAACGGCACGGTGCCGCACGCCGGCAGCCTGGACATCTACAACCAGTGGCCCGGCTTCTTCCAGCTCAACGTGCTCTTCCTGCGCGCCACCGGCCAGCACTCCGCGCTCGGCTACGCCTCCTGGTACGAGCCGCTCGCCAACCTGCTGCTGCTCGGCCCGCTGCTGCTGCTGTTCGCCGCGCTCACCCGCGACACCCGGCTGATCTGGGGCGGCGCGTTCGTCTACTTCGCCACCTCCTGGGTCGGCCAGGACTACTTCTCCCCGCAGGCCTTCGCCTACCTGCTGTACCTGCTGGTGATCGCCCTGGTCATGCGGCGGCTGGGCGACCGCCGGGCGGGCGGCTGGCGGCTCGGGCCCTACCTGGTGCTGGTGGTGCTGATCGCCGCCGTCGTCACCTCCCACCAGCTCACCCCGTTCATGCTGGTCAGCGCGCTGCTGCTGCTCTCCCTGCCGCGCCGCAACCGGCGCACCGTGCTGCCCGTGCTGGCCGCCGCGGTCGGCCTGACCGCGCTGTGGGACGGCACCGTCGCCCGCCCCTACTTCGCCGCCAACCTGCACGACCTCGTCACCGCGCTCACCTCGCCCGACAGCAACGTGCTGGCCGGCGTCTCCGGCCTCGGCGCCACCGCCTCCGGCCAGGTCCTGGTCGCCTGGATCGACCGGGCCACCACCGCCGCCGTCCTGCTGCTCGCCGTCACCGTCCTGCTGCGCCACCGCAGGCTGCGCGCCACCGGCCTGCCGATGCTGCTGGCCGCGCCGCTGCCGCTGCTGCTCGGCAACCCCTACGGCGGCGAGATGATCTTCCGGGCGTACCTGTTCGCGCTGCCCGCGGCCGCGTTCCTGTGCGCCACCGCGATCTTCGGCCGCCGCCGCCCCGCCCCGCCGTGGCACGCCGCGGTGACCTGGGCGGCCCTGCTCGCCCTGCTCGCCGGGCTGCTGTTCGGCAACTACAGCAAGGAGGCGATGAACTACTTCAACGCCTCCGAGGCCGCCGCCGTCCGCTACGTCGCCGACAACGCCCCCACCGGTTCGCGGATCGTCTCGGTCACCTCCGACCTGCCCGGCGGCGAGCTCCGCTACGACCAGCACGAACGGCTGGTCCTCAGCCAGCTGTCCGTCGAGGACCAGCGCCGCCTGCTCACCGACCCGCTGCCGGTGGTCGAGAACCTGATGAGCGACGCCCGGGTCACCGGCCCGTCCTACCTGGTCCTCACCCGCGCCCAGGCCGCGGAATGCCTGCTCACCGGACGGTTCCCGGTCGGCACCGTCGAACGGGTCCAGCACGCGGTGGCGGCCTCGCCGGACTTCCAGCCGGTCTTCACCGGCGACGGCGCCGTGGTCTACCGCTACGTCCCGCCGGTCGCCGCGCCCACTCCCGCGGAAGGGAGTACGCCGTGAACGCCCACCAGCTGCCCTCGCCCGGGCACGCCGTCCTCGCCGCCTCCGGCTGGCTGGCCCTGCTCGCCACCGGCCTCGAGCCGGGGAACCCGCTGCGCACCGCCGTCGCCGCCGCCTTCGTGCTGTTCGGCCCCGGCATCGCCGTGCTGCGGCTCACCCGCACCGCCACCGCACTCCCCGCCGCCCTGCACGAGCGCATCGGCCTGGCCTCGCTCACCGTCGGCACCAGCCTCGCCCTCGCCGCGCTCACCGCCGAAGCGCTGCTGCTCACCGACTCCTTCACCACCGTCCGCGCGCTCACGGTGCTGGCGCTGCTCACCACCCTCGGCGCCCTCACCCCCGGCCGCCCCTGGCGGCCCACCGCCCGCCACGTGCTGCCGCTCGCCGTCGTCCTCGCCCTGCTGCTGGTCACCGGCTGCTCCGGCCTCGGCAAGGGCGACCCCGAGCCCACCGGCGGGAACGCCGCCCAGGCCGCCGGCACCACGGGCGCGGCGGGCCAGCCCGCCGCGCCCGGCCCCTGGCACGGCGTCTTCCGGGACGACTTCACCGGTTCCTCGCTCGACCGCGGCGACTGGGCCACGTGCTACGACTGGAACGTCGACGGCTGCACCAACGCCGGCAACCACGAGCTGGAGTGGTACCGGCCCGGGCAGGTCGCCGTCCACGACGGCCGACTGCAACTCACCGCGGCGCGCCACCCGACCACGGGCAGCGACGGGAAGAGCTACCCGTGGACCTCCGGCATGGTCACCACCGGCCGCGACACCTGGACCGGCCAGCCGCGGCACACCTTCACCTACGGCTACTTCGCGGCCGCGGTCCGCTTCCCCGGCCCCGCCGAGGGCTTCTTCCCCGCGTTCTGGCTGATCCCCGCGGACACCCGCAGCACCCCGCCGGAACTCGACATCGCCGAGTTCCCCGGCAACAACCAGGCGGTCGACATGAACGTGCACTGGCAGACACCCGACGGCCGGGACACCCACACCGGTACCACCTGGGGCCCCGTCGACCTCGCCGACGGATACCACCTGGTCGCCGTGGACTGGGAGCCGGACTCCGTCACGTGGTACGTCGACGGCGTCCAGCGCTTCCAGGTCACCGACCCGGCGCGGGTGCCGCACGTGCCGATGGAGATCGTCCTCAACCTGGCCGCCGGATACCCCTCCGCCCCACCCCCCGCCGTGCAGAACGCCCGGTTCGACGTGGACTGGGTCGCGGTGTGGCAGCACTGAACGCCCCGCGCACGTCGCCGATCGGAGAAGGTGATCCACCGTGCCGCAGCTCAGGCCCGAACTGGACCGGGAGGTCCCCGTCCTGATGGTGCGGGTCGGCCACTACCCGCACTCGCACAGCCCCATCGGTGCGGTGCGCTCCTTCGGCCGGCTCGGCGTGCCCGTGCACGCCATGGTCGAGAGCCGCCTCACCGCGACCGCCGTCTCGCACTACCTCACCGGGGTGCACGTGCGGCCCACCACCGGCGGCGAGCCGTCCGACCAACTCGTCGACACCATCCGCTCGGTGGCCCGCTCGATCGGCCGGCCCGCGGTCGCCGTCGCCACCGACGACGAGTCCGCCTGCATCCTCGCCGAGCACGCCGCCGAGCTCGCCCCCTACCTGCTGCTGCCGCCCGTCCCCGCCACGCTGCCACGCCAACTCGCCGACAAGGGCGGCCTGTACCGGATCTGCCAGGCCCACGACGTCCCCGCGCCGCGCACCGCGACACCCGGAACCGGCGCGGAACTCCTCGACGCGGCAAGGCAGGTGGGCTATCCGCTGGTGCTGAAGAACCTCGCCCCGTTCAGCCGGCTCGCCCACCCCGTGGTCACGCACACCACCCTGGTCCGCGACGAGGCCGAACTGCGCGCCCTGGCCCGCGCCGACGGGCAACTCTCCGTCCTCGCCCAGGAGTACGTGCCGCGCGAGCACTCCGAGGACTGGTTCACCCACCTGACCTGCGGGCGCGACGGCGAACCGCTGGCGGTCTTCACCGGCCTCAAGCAGCGCGACTGGCCTCCCGGCGGCGGCTTCACCACCCTGGCCCGCTCGCTGCCCAACCCCGAACTCGCCGAACTCGCCGCCCGGTTGTGCCGCTCCATCGGCTACAGCGGGATCGCCGACCTGGACTGGCGCTACGACCGCCGCGACGGCCGCTACAAGCTGGTCGACTTCAACCCCCGCCAGGGCGCCCAGTTCCGGCTGTTCGAGACCACCGGCGGCGTCGACGTGGTCCGCGCCCTGCACCTGTGGCTCACCGGACGCGACGTCCCGCCCGGCGCGCAACTGGTGCGCAGCTTCAAGGTCGGCCGCCTCGACCTGCTCTCCGCCGCCGCCAACGCCTGGCAGGACCGCCGCCCGCCGCGCGACGTCCTCCCGCGCCGCGGCACCGTCCGCGCCTGGGCCTGCCGCGACGACCCCGTCCCGGTCGCCGTGGAGATCACCCGCAGCGCCGCCTCCTTGATCCACGGCGTGGCCCACCGGGTCCGGGCCGTCGCCGGCAGGTCGCACGGCTGAGCCGACGGAGCGAGCGCGTAGCCGGGGCGAGCGCGTCAGGCGGCGGGTCGGGACCGCCGTGCGGCAAGCGCGCGGGACAGGCGGCCGGCCGCGAAGCCGGTGCCGCAGACGAAGCGCATCACCGGGCCGAAGGCGTCCGCGGCGGCCAGGCCCGTGAAGTACAGCCCCGGCACCGAGGATTCGAAGCCGGCCGAGAGCCGCGGCGCGCCCGCGTGGGTGCGCACCGCCGCGCGCAGGGACGGGTCCAGGATCGCCAGCCGCGAGACGTCCACCCGGAAACCGGTCGCCACCAGGACGTGGTCGGCCTCGACCGGCCCGCCCGGCCCGGTCAGCGACAGCCGCACCGCGCCGTTCAGGTCGGCGCCCGCCAGTTCGCGGCCGGTCACCACCGGCAGCACCCCGTCGACCCGCTCGCGCAGCCACCAGGCGCCCGCCGGGCCGAGGACCGTCCGGACGTAGTGCTCCCGGGTCCCGTCGGGCAGGTGGCGGAAGGCGGCCGGTGCCCGGCTGAACGCCATCAGCGGCCAGCCAGGGCCCAGTGGCGAGACCGGGCTGCGCAGCCGCGTCGCCAGCGGACGGTCCGCGCCGCCGTCGACCGGCGGCGGCGCGCCGAACAGCAGCCGCTCCCGGCGCGCCACCACCACCGGGCTGGCCCCCGCCTCGCTCAGCAGCGCCGCCCCCTCCAGCGCGGACTGCCCCGCCCCCACCACCGCGACCCGCCGCCCGGCGAACGCCGCCGGGTCGGTCAGCGCGCTGGAGTGCGAGGCTGCGCCCGCCTCCAGCAGCGGGCGCAGCACCGGCGGGATCCAGGCGTACGGCGGGAACCCGGTGGCCAGCACCACCGCGCGGGACTCGAAGGACTCACCGTCCGCCAGCCGCACCAGGAACCGGCCGGCCTCCGGGGTGACCGAGACCACCTCGCTGTTCTGGGCGTCCGGCACGCACTGGCGCTGGAACCACTCGCCGTAGCGGATGAACTCCGCCACCGGAATGGGGTACCGGGCGCCGACCGGCCGCTCGCCGTGCGCCCGCCGGAAGTCGTTGAAGCCGAACCCGGGGCGCGGCGACGAGATGCTCGACGCCGCCGGGGTCGACTTCAGGAACATCCCGATCGGCATCCGCGCCCGCCAGCTGCCCATCGGCTCGCCGAACACCCGCGTCGGCACTCCCCGCCCCCGCAGATGCGCCGCCACCGCAAGCCCGTACGGTCCGGCGCCGACCACCGTCACCGCCACCGCGGCACTCACGGCCGCCGCCCTCTCCGCTGCCGCGCCGTCATCGGGCACCTCCTCCGTCGGGGTGCATCCAGGATGCGGTCCGGCCCCGCGTCGGGCACGTCGACCGGACCGGCAATTGTCTTGTACGCGTCCTGCGGCTAGCCTGCACGGGCGCCCGCCACCGAGCGGGCACCGCGGCCGGGACGCCGAATCCCGTCCACCCGGCTGCGGCACACCGAGCTACGGAACGGACGGGAGCGGGGGAACCAGGTCAGTACGCCCGGCCCCCGCATTCCCGCGGACGGTCGCGGCTCGGGGTGAAGCCGTTCCACAGACGGCCGGGCCACTCGTGCGGCCCGAACCCGACAGCTCACCTCGTAGGCGTCGCCGAGGATGACAACCATGCGCCTCTCCGCCACACCTGCCAGGGTCGCCGCCGCGACCGGCCTGGCCGTCGCCGCGCTCGCGCTGGCCAGCCCGGGCACGGCAGACGCCGCCGGCCACTACCGCGCCGGCAAGTACCGCACCTGGGCCCCCACCGCGGCGCCCACGACCACCCCGACCGCGACCACCCCGGCCGCCACGGCGTCCGCCACGACATCGGCTCCGGCTCAGACACCGACCCCGGCTCAGACACCGACGCCGACCCCGACGGCGGCCGCGACCAGTCCGCTGCCGGCCCAGTCGCCGTTCGCCAGCCCGACCGCCAGCGCCTCGGCGCCGGCGCCCGCGGCCACCACCCCGGCCGCGACCGCGACGCCGAGCCCGACCGCGACGACGCCTCCCGCGCCGACCGGCGGCGCCGGCGCGGGCACGCCGACCTGGGAGGACGACTTCAGCTCCGCATCGGTGCCGCTGGGCAGCTGGACCGGCTGCAGCGCCAACGGGCCGCTGCAGACCAGCCACTGCACCGGGCTGCCGTCCGCGGTGGACGCCAAGTGGTGGGCCTACCCGTCCGGCTGGCAGGACACCTCGAAGAACGGCACCTACAACCCGGCCAAGACGCTGTCCATCGCGAACGGGCAGATGAACATCCACCTGAACCGGGACAGCGGCGGCACCTGGGTCGCCGCGCCCACGCCGAAGCTGCCGCAGAACACCACCTACGGCACCTACGAGGTCACCTGGAAGGCCACCTGCGCGACCGGCTACAAGGTGGCGTGGCTGCTCTGGCCGGACTCCTACACCTGGCCGCGTGACGGGGAGGTCGACTTCCCCGAGGGCGACCTGTGCGGCAACGTCGGCGCGTTCATGCACCGCCAGGGCGCGACGGCCGGCAGCGACCAGGACGCCTTCAACGCCAACGTCCCGGTGGCGGGCGCCTGGCACACCAGCCGGATCGAGTGGCAGGCGAACGACCTGAAGTTCTACCTGGACGGCAAGCTGATCGGCCACTCCACCTCGCGGGTGCCGAACACCCCGATGCACTGGGTGCTGCAGTCCGAGACCTCGCTCGGCGGCACCACCGCGGCGGTCGGCTCCTCGGCCGACATCGCCATCGACTCGGTGCGCTTCTGGAAGGCGGGCTAGTCCCCGCGCCCCGTCTGGTCGGCGGCCTGTGTCAGCCGACCAGACGGGCGAGCGGGATCGAGTGGCCGGTGTGCTCGACCTTGGCGCGCAGGTAGCGCAGGTTGCTGGGGGAGGCGTGGACGCCGGTGGGGACGCGGTCGGCGACGGTGATGCCGAGGGCGGTGAGCTGGGCGGCCTTGTCGGGGTTGTTGCTGAGCAGGCGGACGGCGGGGACGCCGAGGGTGGTCAGCATCTGGGCGGCGGCGGTGTAGTCGCGGCCGTCCTCGGGCAGGCCGAGCGCGGCGTTGGCCTGGTAGGTGTCGAGACCGGTGTCCTGCAGGGCGTAGGCGTCGAGCTTGTTGTAGAGGCCGATGCCGCGGCCCTCCTGGCGCAGGTAGAGCAGGTACCCGCCGGCCTCGGCGATCTTCTCGACGGACTCGCGCAGCTGCGGGCCGCAGTCGCAGCGGGCCGAGCCGAAGACGTCGCCGGTGAGGCACTCGGAGTGCAGGCGCACCAGCGGGGCGGGGGCGCCGGGCTCGGTGGACGGCTCGCCCAGGGCCAGTGCGAGGTGCTCGGCGCCGTCGGCGAGGCCGCGGAAGGTGAACACCTCCGCCTCGACCTGGTAGCCGTCGCCGAAGCCGAGCGGGATGTGCACCCGGGAGCGCACGGTGGCGGCGGGCAGCGGCAGGCCGGCCGCGACCGGGGTGTCGAGCTGCGGGTCGGTCGGCGTCTGCGGCTGCGTCGCGGTGTCCGTCATGGCGGGGCCTCCGGTGGTCCGGGCGTGGTGGGCGCGCGCGGTCCGAAGCCGAGTAGTTCAAATTCGAACCGGATCGCGCCCGGCTGACGCTACACCGCGGTTCCAATTTGAACAACTGGGTTCCCGTCCGGCATTCCCGGCCCGGTGCGACCCATCGGTGGCGGGTTCGCACAGCCGTCCCGTTCGGCCCACCAGCCCCGGTCTACCCGCCGGTACCCCGGCAAGCTGGCGTGGAGAGCCATGCGCAGACGAAGGGGACGAGATGTCGAAGGCGTTCGGGTTCGTGGAGTACGGCGGGCCGGAGCAGCAGGAGTTCCTGGACCGGCCGACGCCCGTGCCCGGTCCCGGCACCCTGCTGGTGCGGGTCAGGGCGGCCGGGGTCAACCCGGCGGACTGGAAGACGCGGCGGGGCTGGTTCGGCACCGACGCCGCGCCGCCGCTGGTGATGGGCTCCGAGGCGGCGGGCGTGGTCACGGCGGTCGGCGAGGGCGTGCCGGGCTTCGCGGTCGGCGACGAGGTGTTCGGCATCGCCCCGGCCGGAGCGTTCGCCGAGGAGGCCCTGCTGGCCGCGCAGACCACCGCCCGCAAGCCCGCCGCCGTCAGTTTCGCCCAGGCCGCCGCGCTCCCGGTCGCCGCGGCCACCGCCTACGACGCGGTCCACCAGCTCGGCCTGCGCGCCGGGCAGACCCTGCTGGTGGTCGGCGTCGCGGGCGGGGTCGGCAGCGCCGCCGCGCAGATCGCCCGCGAGCAGGGCGTGCGGGTGCTCGGCACGGCCGGCGACGGAAGCGTCGGGTACGTGCAGTCGCTGGGCGCGCTGCCGGTGCGCTACGGCGACGGCGTGGAGCAACGGGTGCGGGCGCTCGCCCCGGAGGGGGTGGACGGGATCCTCGACCTGATCGGCGGGGACGCCGTCCGCGCGGTGGCCGGGACGCTGCGCGAGGGCGGGCGGCTGGTCTCCACCTCCGACCCGACCACCGCCGCCGAACTCGGCGGCGCCTACGTGCGGCGCGACGGCACCTCGGCGGTGCTGGTCGCCCTCGCCGAACTGGTCGCCGCCGGGAAGCTCGACCCGCACATCACCGCCGTCTTCCCGCTGGAGCGGGCCGCCGAGGCGATGGCCGAGGTGGAGTCCGGGCACGCCCGAGGAAAACTGATCCTGGAGATGAGCTGACCGTGAAGATCACCGAACCGCGCCCGGGCGCCCCCTGCTGGGTCGAACTGGCCACCAAGGACCCGGTCGCCGCCAAGGCCTTCTACCACGAACTCTTCGGCTGGCGCGCGGAAGTGGTGCCGGAGGAGAAGGCGATGGGCTACACCAAGCTGTACGCCGGCGAGCAGCTCGTCGCCGGGCTCAGCGCCCTGATGCAGCCCGACCAGCCGACCGCCTGGACGATCGGCTTCGACACCCCGGACGCCGACGCCGCCGCGGACGAGATCGCCGCGGCCGGCGGGCAGCTGATCGTCCCCGCGATGGAGGCGCTGGACTGGGGCCGGTTCGCGGTCGCCGCCGACCCCGGCGGCGCGGTGTTCTCCCTCTGGCAGCCCCGCGCGCTGCGCGGCATCGACCTGCTGAACGAGCCCGGCGCGCTCGGCTGGATCGAACTCGCCACCCGCGACACCAAGGCCGCCCTGGCCTTCTACACCCGGGTGTTCGGCTGGAGCGTCAGCCCCGGCGAGATGTACACCCAGTTCGGCCTGGACGGGCGGGACTTCGGCGGCGTGATGGACATGACCGACCAGTTCCCGGCGGACGTCCCGCCGTACTGGATGCCCTACTTCGCGGTCGCCGACGTCGACCTGAGCGCCGAGCGGGCCGCGCTGCTCGGCGCGACCGTCAACCTGCCGCCCACCGACGTGCCCGACGGGCCGCGGCTGGCCGTGCTGCGCGACCCGCAGGGCGCCGTGTTCGGCATCCACGTGGCCTACCGCGAGGGCTGAACCCGCCCGGGAGGAACGGCGGTTCAGACCCGGGTGGACTCGACGACGGCGGGCGCGGCGGCGGCGTCCGGCCGCCGTCGCCGGGCGCCGTGCTCGCGCGCCGCGAGCGCCCCGGCCGCCGCGGTGACCGCCAGCGCCGTCCACGGTACCCAGTCGCCGAGCCGCACGTACCAGGTGCGGAAGCCGGGGTCGCCCAGCGTGAGGTGGACGGTGAGCGCGCCGCTGCCGCCGGTGTCCATCCGGGCCAGCCGGCGGCCCTGCGCGTCGTAAGCCACCGACTCGCCGGTCAGCGCGGCCTGCACCACCGGGCGGCCGGTCTCCGCCGCGCGCAGCGCCCCCAGCGAGGCGTGCTGCGCGGGGGCCCAGGTGGACTGGAAGGTCGAGGTCGCGGACTGGTAGACGATCAGCTCGGCGCCCTGCCGGGCCAGGCTGCGGGACATGTCCGGGAACGCCGACTCGAAGCAGATCAGGGCGCCGACCGGCAGCGGCCGGCCCTGCCGGTCGACCACCGGCAGCAGGTGCACCGAGGTGCCCGGGGCGCGGTTCTCCCCGGCGGCGGCGCTGACCCCGGCGATCCAGCCGAGCAGCGGGCGCAGCGGGATGTACTCGCCGAACGGCACCAGCCGGATCTTGCGGTAGCGGGCCGCCACGCCCGACGGGTCGACCAGCACCGCGTCCTTGGAGATCCGGCCGTCCGCCTTACGGGCGTCCTCCCCGGCCAGCACCTGCGCGCCGACCGCCGCCGACAGGGCGCGCAGCCGGTCCACGGTGGCGCCGTCGCGGTCCAGGTCGGCGGTGGTCGAGCTCTCGCCCCACACCACCAGGTCCACCGGGCTGCCCGCCAGCGCGCGGGTGATCCGCACGTTCGCCTCCAGCCGGGCGTGCTCGTCGGCGGTCTGGCCGGCCTGCACCAGCGCCACCGTCGCGGGGCCGCCGGCCGGCGGGGCGGCCTGCACCGCGAACAGCAGCGGACCGGTCAGCACCGCGGCGGCCGCGGTCGCCGCCGCCAGCAGCCGCAGGTGCCAGTGGCGGGCGGCGACCAGCAGCACCACCGCCGTGTTCACCGCCACCACCGCGGCGCTCACCAGCCACACCCCGCCCACCGAGGCCAGCCCCAGCACCGCCGGATGCCGCCACTGGGTCGCCCCCAGCAGCGCCCACGGCCCGCCCAGCGCGTGCCAGGAGCGGGCGAACTCCGCGCTCACCCACACCGCCGGCACCACCAGCAGCGCGGCCGCGCCCCGACGGACCGTCAGCGGGTCGTGCAGCAGCCACTGCGCGGCCAGGCCCACCGGCGCCAGCAGCACCCCGAAGACCACCGCCAGCAGCGGCAGCGCCGGACCGATCGACGGCACCAGCCAGTACATGCCCGCCAGGATGAACCCCGCGCCGAACCACCAGCCGCGCACCGCGCCCTCGCGCGGCCCGCCCGCCGCCCGCATCACCAGCAGGCCCGGCACCAGCGCCACCCAGGCCAGGTCGGCCAGGCCCGCGCCGGGGAAGGTCAGGACGGGTAGCGCGCCGGCCACCAGCGCGCCGTAGCGGGCCGGGCGGGACAGGGCAGCCGAGAAGGTCATGCCGAGATTGTCCGCCCGGCCGGGCCGGAAGGCACCCCTCTGCGATCACCGGCATGTCCGGTGGGCGCAATGTTCGCCGGGCGGTCACTCGCCCTCCAGATCGCCCTCCGTCTCCAGGAACACCTGGCGCAGCTCGTCCAGCAGCGCCGCGTCCGGCTCCGCCCACATGCCGCGCTCGGCGGCCTCCAGCAGGCGCTCCGCGATGCCGTGCAGCGCCCACGGGTTGGCCTCGGCGAAGAACTCCCGGTTGACCGGGTCGAGGACGTACTCCTGGCTGAGCTTCTCGTACATCCAGTCGGCGACCACGCCGGTGGTGGCGTCGTAGCCGAACAGGTAGTCCACCGTCGCGGCCATCTCGAAGGCGCCCTTGTAGCCGTGCCGGCGCATCGCCTCCAGCCAGCGCGGGTTGACCACCCGGGCGCGGAACACCCGGGCGGCCTCCTCGGTGAGGGTGCGGGTGCGGACCGTCTCCGGGCGGGTGGAGTCGCCGATGTACGCGGCCGGGTTCCTGCCCGTCAGCGCGCGGACGGTGGCCACCATGCCGCCGTGGTACTGGAAGTAGTCGTCCGAGTCGGCGATGTCGTGCTCGCGGGTGTCGGTGTTCTTCGCCGCCACCGTGATCCGGCGGTAGGCGGTCTCCATCTCCTCCCGGGCCGGACGCCCGTTCAGGTCGCGGCCGTACGCGTAGCCGCCCCACACCGTGTACACCTCGGCGAGGTCGGCGTCGGTGCGCCAGTCCCGGCTGTCGATCAGCTGCAGCAGGCCCGCGCCGTAGGTGCCCGGGCGGGAGCCGAACACCCGGACGGTGGCGCGGCGTTCGTCGCCGTGCTCGGCGAGGTCGGCCTGCACGTGGGCGCGGACGAAGTTCCGCTCCGCGGGCTCCTCCTGACGGGCCGCCAGCCGCACCGCGTCGTCCAGCAGCGCCACCACGTGCGGGAAGGCGTCCCGGAAGAAGCCGGAGATGCGCAGCGTCACGTCGATCCGCGGGCGGCCCAACTCCTCCAGCGGGACGGCCTCCAGGCCGGTGACGCGGCGGGAGGCGTCGTCCCAGACCGGGCGCACGCCGAGCAGCGCGAACGCCTCCGCGATGTCGTCGCCCGCGGTGCGCATCGCCGAGGTGCCCCACAGCGACAGGCCCACCGACGGCGGGAACTGCCCGTCGTTGTCGGCCTGGTAGCGCTCGACCAGGGAGGCGGCCAGCGCCTGCCCGGTCTCCCAGGCGAGCCGGCTGGGCACCGCCTTCGGGTCCACCGAGTAGAAGTTGCGGCCGGTCGGCAGCACGTTCACCAGGCCGCGCAGCGGCGAGCCGGACGGGCCGGCCGGCACGAAGCCGCCCTGCAGGGCGTGCAGCACCGCGTCCAACTCGTCGGTGGTGGACGACAGTCGGGGCACCACCTGGGCGGCGGCGAAGGCCAGTACCTCGGCCACCGCGGGCGGCAGGCCCGCGGCGACCTTCTCCACCGCGGCCGGGTTCCAGTCCTCGGCCTCCATCGCCTCGACCAGGGCCCGGGCCTGCGCCTCCGCCGCGTCGGTCGCGCCCAGGGTCAGTGCCGCCTCGTCCAGGCCGAGCGCCTCGCGCAGGCCCGGCAGCGCGCTGACGCCGCCCCAGATCTGGCGGGCCCGCAGGATCGCCAGCACGATGTTGACCCGGTCGGTGCCCGCCGGGGCCTGGCCGAGCACGTGCAGGCCGTCGCGGATCTGCGCGTCCTTCACCTCGCACAGCCAACCGTCGACGTGCAGCAGGAAGTCGTCGAAGCCGTCGTCCTCCGGCCGCTCGTCCAGGCCCAGGTCGTGGTCGAGCCGGGCGGCCTGGATCAGCGTCCAGATCTGCGCGCGGACGGCCGGCAGCTTCGCCGGGTCCATCGCCGCGATGTTCGAGTGCTCGTCGAGGAGTTGCTCCAGGCGCGCGATGTCGCCGTAGGAGTCGGCGCGGGCCATCGGCGGCACCAGGTGGTCGACCAGCGTGGCGTGCGCGCGGCGCTTGGCCTGGGTGCCCTCGCCCGGGTCGTTCACCAGGAACGGGTAGACCAGCGGGAGGTCGCCGAGGACGGCGTCCGGGCCGCACTCCGCGGACAGCGCCGCGGTCTTGCCCGGCAGCCACTCGAGGTTGCCGTGCTTGCCCAGGTGCACCACCGCGTGCGCGCCGAACCCGCCGTCCTCCTGCGCCGCCGCGATCCAGCGGTACGCCGCCAGGTAGTGGTGGCTCGGCGGCAGGTCCGGGTCGTGGTAGATCGCCACCGGGTTCTCGCCGAAGCCGCGCGGCGGCTGGATCAGCACCAGCAGGTTGCCGGAGCGCAGCGCGGCCAGCACGATGTCGCCCTCGGGGTTGTGCGAGCGATCGACGTACAGGTCGCCCGGCGCCGGGCCCCAGTGCTCCTCGACCTGCTCGCGCAGCGCCGCAGGCAGCGTCGCGTACCAGCGGCGGTAGTCGGCGGCCGGGATGCGCACCGGGTTGCGGGACAGCTGATCCTCCGTCAGCCAGGCCTGGTCGTAGCCGCCCGCCTCGATCAGCGCGTGGATCAGCGCGTCGCCCTCGTGGCCGCCGTCGGTCTCGGTGTGCAGGCCCGGGAGGCTGTCGCCGAGGTCCATGCCCTCCGCCTGCAGCCGCTCCAGCAGCCGGATCGCGGAGGCCGGGGTGTCCAGGCCGACCGCGTTGCCGACCCGCGCGTGCTTGGTCGGGTAGGCCGACAGCACCAGCGCCAGGCGGCGCTCGGCCGCCGGGACGTGCCGCAGCCGGGCGTGGCGCACCGCGATGCCCGCGACCCGCGACGCCCGCTCGGCGTCCGCCGCGTAGACCGTCAGGCCGTCCTGGTCGACCTCCTTGAAGGAGAACGGGACGGTGATCAGCCGGCCGTCGAACTCCGGCACCGCGATCTGGGTCGCGGTGTCCAGCGGGGACAGGCCGTCGTCGCTGCCCTCCCACTGCGCCCGCGACCAGGTCAGGCACAGCGCCTGCAGGATCGGCCGGTCCAGCGCCGCGAGCGCGCCGGCGTCCCAGGCCTCCTCGTCGCCGCCGGCCTGCGCGTCGGCCGGCCGGGTGCCGCCCGCCGCGAGCACCGTGGTGACGATCGCGTCGGCCTCGCCGAGGGCGGCCAGCAGCTCCGGCTCCGCGCCGCGCAGCGAGGCGCAGAAGTAGGCGCGGGCCTGCGCGCCCTGCTCCTCGATCGCCTGGCAGAGCGTCTCCACGAACGCGGTGTTCCCGCTCATGTGGTGGGCGCGGTAGTACAGCACCGCGACGGTCGGGCCCGCGTCGGTGGCCGGGGTGCGCTCCAGCGGACCCCAGGCCGGGGCCGAGGCCGGCGGCGCGAAGCCGTGGCCGGTCAGCAGCACCGTGTCGGACAGGAACGCGCCGAGCTCCGCCAGGTTCGCCGGGCCGCCGTGCGCCAGGTAGGCGTGCGCCTCCGCGGCGATGCCCGCGGGCACCGTCGACAGCTCCATCAGCTGGGCGTCCGGGGCCTGTTCACCCGTCAGCACCACCACCGGGCGGGGCCCCGCGAGCAGCGCGTCCAGCCCCTCCTGCCAGGCGCGGCGGCCACCCAGCAGGCGCACCACCACCAGGTCGGCGCCCTCCAGCAGCTCCGGCAGCTCGGCGGGCGACAGGCGCGCCGGGTTGCCCAGGCGGAACGGCACCGGACCGCTCATCGCGTTCGCCGCACGGGCGCTCAGCAGGTCGGTGTCGGACGTGGACAGGAGCAGGATCATGCGGAAGCCCTCCCGGGCGTGTCGGGCAGGGACGGGTGGACGCACCCGGGCGCGGAGACGGTCCCGCCCCCGCGTGAACGGCGGGACGCCGACGAACTGGTGGGCGCGGGAACGGGCGCGTCCGGGCACCGGGGCACGGGTGCCGGAGGCGGCACGGGACCCGGCCCGGCTGCGGGCATGCGGCGGCGCATCGATCGGACCTTCCTCGGGGTCCTCGCCCCGGGCAGTGGAGGACGGCCGGAGTTCCTGGCTCCCGCGGCTCGGTGAGCCGCGGTCACAGTGGCGGGACCGCACCGGATTCGCACCGGACTTCCTCCGCTGTGCCGTCGCTGGCAGCGGACGGTCCGCGGACCGCCCGCCAGCATCGTACGGGGTGATCGCCCGCCGGGGGGAGTGTGACCTCGAACGCCCCGTGGATCTCCGCCCCACGCGTCCCGGGCGGCCCGTGGGCCCCTCGTGTCACGGCGCTGAGCTGCGCATTGTCGGACCGTCACCGCGGGGGAGTGTGACGTACGGGACGGTAGCGGGCCGCCCGCCGATGGGTATGCTCGCGGCCATGCCACCCACACCCGACGCCGTACCGGCACCCTCCGGCGGGAGCGGTGCCGCGCCCGTCGTCGGGACCGACCGGGACCGCGCCGACGCCTGCCCCGGCGCGCTGCGCCTGCACCGGGCCGAGGACGGCCACCTGGCCCGACTCCGGCTGCCCGGCGGGCTGTTGACGGCCCGTCAGGTCCACGCGATCGCCGACGCGGCGGACGCGCTCGGCGACGGCGAGGTCGAGGTCACCTCGCGCGGCAACGTCCAGCTGCGGGGGCTGCGCGACGACTGCGGGGCGGAACTGGCCGCCCGGCTGCGCACCGCCGGGCTGCTGCCGTCCGACACCCACGAGCGGGTGCGCAACGTCGTCGCCTCCCCGCTGGCCGGTCTCGACGGACTCGGACACGGCGACGAAGTCCACACCTGGGTAAGGGAGTTGGACGCCGCGCTGTGCGCCGCGCGATGGGCGGCGGGGCTGTCCGGCAAGTTCCTGTTCGCCGTCGACGACGGGCGCGGGGACGTCGCCGCCCTGAACGCCGATGTGACCTTGATCGCAACGGGCGGCGGCCGCGCCCTGCTGCGCCTCGGCCGGGCCCGCCGCGGCACCCCCGTCGACGCGCCGGTCGCCGCCGCGCTGGACGCCGCGCGGAAGTTCCTCGCGCTGGCCCGCGGCCGGGCCTGGCACGTCCGCGAGGTGCAGGACGAACTTCCCGACGGCGCGGTCGAACTGCCCGAGTTCGCCGGGCGGCCGCCCGCGCTGGGCGTCGTCGGTGACGCCGTGTCGGTCGGGCTGCGGTTCGGCCGGGCGGACAGCGCGCAGTGGCGCCTGTTGGCCGAGGCGCCGGCGTCCGGCGGCCCCGGCGGCGCAGCGGTGCGGGTGACCCCGTGGCGCGGCGTCGTGGTGCCCGGGGCGGGCGCCGGATGGCTGGAGCGCTTCGCCGCGGCCGGGTTCCGGACCGAGCCCGGCGGGCCCTGGGAAGGGCTGAGCGCCTGCACCGGGCTGCCCGGGTGCGGAAAGTCCCTGGCCGACGTCCGGGCGGACGCCGCCCGCACCGCGACGGCCGGCGGGCTGCCCGTGCACTGGTCCGGCTGCGAACGCCGCTGCGGACACCCCGCCGGGCGGTGGGTCGACGTCCTGGCGACCGGCGGCGGCGGATACCGGGTGACGGTGGACGGCACCGCACGGGACGTGCCGGGGCCGGGAGCCGACGACGCAGAAGACGACACAGAACTCGCCGCGGCGCTCGCCGAGGCGCGGAACGCCGAGGCGCGGAGGGCCAAGTGATCGAGTACGAGAAGGACGGCGCGTCCATCTACCGCCAGTCCTTTGCCACGATTCGGGCGGAGGCGGACCTGGCCGCGCTGCCCGCGGACGTGTCGCAGGTCGCGGTGCGGATGATCCACGCCTGCGGCATGGTCGACCTGGTCGAGGACCTGGTCTACTCGCCGAACGTGGTCGCCGACGCCCGCAAGGCCCTGCACGCCGGCGCACCGATCCTGTGCGACGTCAACATGGTCGCCAGCGGCGTGACCCGCAAGCGGCTGCCCGCCGACAACGAGGTGATCTGCACCCTCACCGACCCCGCCGTGCCCGAACTCGCCCGCGCCATGGGCAACACCCGCAGCGCCGCCGCGATGGAACTCTGGATCCCCCGCCTGGAGGGCGCCGTGGTCGCCGTCGGCAACGCGCCGACCTCGCTGTTCCGGCTGCTGGAAATGATCGAGGCCGGTGCGCCGCGACCCGCCGCGGTGATCGGCGTCCCGGTCGGCTTCATCGGCGCGGCCGAGTCGAAGCAGGCCCTGGCCGAACACCCGTCCGGACTGGAACACCTGGTGATCCGGGGCCGCCGGGGCGGCAGCGCGATGGCCGCTGCCGCGATCAACGCGATTGCGAGCGAAGTGGAATGACGGAGCACCAGGAACCGCTGAACGGCGCCGAGTCGGCGCAGGGCGGCCGGACCGGACGGCTGTACGGCGTCGGCGTCGGCCCGGGCGACCCGTCGCTGGTCACCGTGCGCGCCGCCGAACTCATCGGCAAGGCCGACGTGATCGCCTACCACTGCGCCCGGCACGGCCGTTCGCACGCCCGCGCCATCGCCGAGCGCTACCTGACGGGCGGTCAGCTGGAGGAGCGGCTGATGTACCCCGTCACCGTGGAGACCACCGACCACCCCGGCGGCTACCGCGGCGCGCTCGACGACTTCTACCGTGAGGCCTCCGAGCGGCTCGCCGCCCACCTCGACGCCGGACGCGACGTGGTCGTGCTCGCCGAGGGCGACCCGCTGTTCTACGGCTCCTACCAGCACATGCACAAGCGCCTCGCCCACCGGTACCCCACCGAGGTGGTGCCCGGCGTGACCTCGATCAGCGCCGCCGCCGCCCGCCTCGGCACCCCGCTGGTCGAGGCCGAGGAGGTGCTCACGGTCATCCCCGGCACCCTCCCCGAGGAGGAGCTGGCCGCCCGGCTCGCCTCCACCGACTCCGCGGTGATCATGAAGCTGGGCCGGACCTTCCCCGCCGTCCGCCGCGCCCTGGAGCGCACCGGCCGGCTGGCCGAGGCCCGGTACGTGGAACGCGCCACCATGGACGGCGAACGCACCGGCCCGCTCGCCGAGATCGACCCGGCGAGCGTCCCGTACTTCTCGGTCGCGGTGCTGCCCAGCAAGGTCGCCGCCCTCGACTCCTCCGGACGCCCGTTCGACGCCCTCGCGGGCGCGCAGGCACCGGAGCAGACCGCCGCTGACGAACCGTCGGACGGCGACGGCACCACGGAGGTCGGTGAGGTCGTGGTGGTCGGCACCGGCCCGGCCGGACCGCTCTGGCTGACCCCCGAGGCGCGCGGCGCCCTCGCCGCCGCCACCGACCTGGTCGGCTACACCACCTACCTGGACCGGGTGCCGATACGGGCCGGGCAGACCCGGCACGGCTCCGACAACAAGGTGGAGGGCGTGCGCGCCGAGTTCGCCCTGGAGCTGGCACGGCGCGGACGGCGGGTCGCGGTGGTCTCCTCCGGCGACCCCGGCGTCTTCGCGATGGCGACGGCCGTCCTGGAAGCCGCCTGCGAGGAGCCGTACCGCGAGGTCCCGGTGCGCGTCCTGCCCGGCATGACCGCCGCGCACGCCGCCGCCTCCCGCGCCGGTGCGCCGCTCGGCCACGACTACGCGGTGATCTCGCTCTCCGACCGGCTCAAGCCCTGGGAGGTGATCGCCCGCCGGCTGCGCGCCGCCGCCGAGGCCGACCTGGTGCTCGCGCTGTACAACCCCGGCTCCAGGAGCCGCACCACCCAGGTCGGCCTGGCCCGCGACCTGCTGCTCGAGTACCGGGACGCCGCCACCCCCGTGGTGATGGCCCGCGACGTCGGCGGCCCCACCGAGCGGGTGCGCACCGTCCGGCTCGGCGAACTCGACCCCGCCGAGGTCGACATGCGGACCCTGCTGCTGATCGGCTCGACCCAGACGCAGTGGGTGGAGCGCGGCGGCGGCGAGCACGTGGTCTGGACGCCGCGGCGCTACCCGGAGGCGTAGCCCGCCGGGGGCGGGGCAGGTCAGCCGAGCGCCCGCAGCCAGCTGACCGCCCCCGCCACGTCCGGTGCGGTGGGCACCCCCGCCGGGGGGTGCGGGCGCTGGACGATCACCACCGGGAGAGCGAGTTCGCGGGCGGCGGTCAGCTTGGGCGCGGTGGCGGCGCTGCCGCTGTCCTTGGTGACCAGCACGTCGATGCGGTGCGCGCGGAGCAGGGCGAGTTCCCCGTCCAGGGTGAACGGGCCGCGCTCCAGCAGCACTTCGGTGGCGGGCGGCATCGGCGCGGTCGGCGGCTCGACCGAACGGGCCAGGAACCAGTGGCCGGTGAGGTGGGCGAAGGCGGCGATGCCCTGCCGACCGGTGGTCAGGAACACCCGGCCGCCGAGGGCGGGCAGCGCGTCGGCGGCGGCCGCCAGGTCCGGCACGGGGTGCCAGCGGTCGCCGTCCCCGGGTGTCCAGCTGGGCCGGCGCAGGGCGAGCAGGGGAGTATGGGTGTCGGCGGCCGCGAGGGCCGCGTTGTGGCTGATGGTGTCCGCGAAGGGATGGGTGGCGTCGATGAGCGCGTCCACGCGCTGTGCGCGCAGCCAGGCGGCGAGCCCCGCCGGGCCGCCGAAGCCGCCGATCCTGACCTCCCCCGCGGGCAGCCGCGGTTGGGCGACCCGCCCGGCCAGCGAACTGGTGACCCGCAGCGCCGGGTCGGCGGCCAGCGCGTCGGCCAGGCGGCGCGCCTCGGTGGTGCCGCCGAGGATCAGGACGTGCATGCGGACTCCCGGAACCGGCGTGGAGATGGGTCGGACGCACCAGCCTAACCGGGGCGGTCGCCGTGGCTGAGTGGGCGGACGGTGCCGGTGCCGGGGTCGGGGTCGGGGCCGGCGGATCGGAACGCGAGGAGGGACCTGTGGTGAGCGGCGACGCGGAACGGGGCTCGGACGGCGGGACCGCGGACGGCTTCGCCGCGGGCGGCACCGCGAGCGGTCCTGAGGGCGGCGTTGCCGCGGCCGGCGGAGGTGCTGCGGGCGGGCGGAAGGGGCAGTTGCGCAGCAGCGGGCTGCGGCCGGGGTGGACGACGGGGGCGTGCGCGACGGCGGCGACCAAGGCGGCGTACACGGCGCTGCTCGGCGGCGGGTTCCCCGAGCCGGTGGTGATCACGCTGCCGAAGGGGGAGCGGCCCGGATTCGCGCTGGCGGTCGAGGAGTTGGGTGACGGCTACGCGACGGCGGGGGTGGTGAAGGACGCCGGGGACGATCCGGACGTCACGCACGGCGCGCTGATCCGCGCGACCGTCCGGCACGGCGAGCCGGGTGCGGGCGTGGTGTTCCGGGCCGGGCCGGGAGTGGGCACGGTGACCAAGCCGGGGCTGCCGCTGGCGGTGGGGGAGCCGGCCATCAACCCGGTGCCGCGGCAGCTGATGCGCGAGGTGATCGCCGAGGTGGCCCGGGAGGCGGGAGCCTCCGGCGACGTGCTGGTGGAGATCTCGGTGGACGGCGGCGAGGAGATCGCCCGCCGCACCTGGAACCCGCGGCTGGGCATCCTCGGCGGCCTGTCCATCCTCGGGACCACCGGGATCGTGGTGCCCTACTCCTGCTCGGCGTGGATCGACTCGATCCGCCGCGGCATCGACGTGGCCCGCGCGGCGGGCCGCACCCACGTGGCGGGGGCGACCGGTTCGACGTCCGAGAAGGTCGCGGTCGCCGAGTACGGCCTGCCGGAGGACGCGCTGCTGGACATGGGCGACTTCGCGGGCGCCGTCCTCAAGTACCTGCGCCGGCACCCGGTCGAGCGGCTGACCATCGCCGGCGGCTTCGCCAAGCTGTCCAAGCTGGCCGCCGGCCACCTGGACCTGCACTCCGGCCGCTCCCAGGTCGACAAGGCGCAGCTCGCCGCGCTGGCTCGCGAGGGCGGCGCCTCCGAGGAGCTGGCGCAGCGGGTCGCCGCTGCCAACACCGCCCTGGAAGCGGTGCAGTTGTGTGCGGCGGCGGGCGTCCCGCTCGGCGACCTGGTGGCCCGGCGGGCCCGCGAGGCCGCGCTCGGCGTGCTGCTCGGCGCGCCCGTGACGGTCGACGTGATCTGCATCGACCGGGCCGGCACGATCGTCGGCCGGGCCGAGCCGAAGGGCCCCTGACGGATCGTCAGGGGCCCCGGTGGGTGCGGTGGTCGAGGGTCAGTGCACGGTGCCGGCGTAGCGGCGGGTGAACCGGGTGCCGCTGGCGGCGGTCACCGTGACGTCGTAACGGCCGTTGTCGAGCGGCCAGTTGACGGTGGCCTGCTTGTCGGCGGCGACCCACACGGTCTGCGCCTGGCCGGCGAAGTCGTTCGGCGTCACGGTGAACGACACGTCCGTGCCGCCGTCGTTGTGCAGGTGCAGTGCGACCTTGTTGCGGCCCACGGCGGCCTCGACCGAGGGGACGGCGACGTCGTCCTGGCCGGCTCGGGTGACGGTGCCCGCGAAGCGGCGGACGAAGCCGTCGGGGCCGTGCACGGTGAAGTCGTAGCGGCCGTCGGTGGCGGAGGCGTCCCAGGTGTGGGTCCGGCTCGCGGCCGGGGCGACGGTGAACGGGGTGCCGGCGAACGGCAGGGCGATGTTCGGGTAGACGGTGTAGGGGAAGGCCGCCGTACCGGTGTTGGTCATGGTGCAGGTGACGTGGCCGGTGGCCCGGTCGACGCTGACCTCGGCGCCCGGCCCGTACGGCAGCCTGCGGTGGGGGCGCTCGCCCGGCTCCTGCGGCGGCAGCGACTGGCTGCCGGTGGCGGGCAGCTTGACCGGCGGCAGGCCGGAGTTGGCGTCGGCGGCGGCCATCAGCGCGTTGGTGTCGGGCAGTGCGGGGAGGGAGTAGTCCGGCTTGGCGAAGTCGAAGCAGCTGGTCAGGTCGCCGCAGACGGCGCGCCGCCAGTCGGAGATGTTCGGCTCGCGGACGCCGGTCACCACCTCCAGGAAGCGCAGCACCGAAGTGTGGTCGAAGACCTGCGAGTTGACCCAGCCGCCGCGCGACCAGGGGGAGACCACCCAGAGCGGGACGCGGTTGCCGAGGCCGATGGCGCGGTCCTGGGTGAACTCCTCGGGGGTGCCGGCCTCGGGGGTCGGCGGGACCATGTGGTCGAAATAGCCGTCGTTCTCGTCGTACATCACCAGGAAGACGGTGTGCTGCCAGACGTCCGGGTTGGACATCAGCGACTGCAACGCCTGGTTCACCCAGTGGGCGCCGTACGCCGGGCCCGCGTTGGGGTGCTCGGAGAACAGGTACGGGGCGACCAGCCAGGAGACGGTCGGCAGGGTGCCCGCCTTGCAGTCGGCGTCGAACGCGGCCGGGTCGAACTTGGTCATCGCGTTGACGTACCGCGGGTCGGTGGCCGGGAAGGCGTGGAACTGCTTGAAGTACGAGAGCGCGTTGTCGTCGTAGTCGCCGGTCCGGTCGTCCTTGCTGGGGTTGTGGTAGACCCGCCAGCTGACGCCCGCGGACTGCAGGCGCTCGGCGTAGGTGGTCCAGTCGGCGACCGGGTTGTCGGTGACCGGGGTGTTGTCGATCCACGGGCCGGTGGTGCCGTCGCGGCCGGGGCCGCTGGTGCCGGTCCACAGGTACAGGCGGTTGGGGTCGGTCGGGCCGGCCAGCGAGCAGAAGTAGGCGTCGCAGAGGGTGAACGCGTCGGCCAGCGCGAACTGGTACGGGATGTCCTCGCGGGTGAAGTAGCCCATGGTGCGCTCGCCCTTGGCGGCGACCCACTTGTTCATCGCGCCGTTGTTGATCGCCTGGTGGCCGGTGGCCCAGTCGTGGGCCAGGCCGCCGGCGTTCTGCGCGTTGTACTTGGTGGTGTCCATCCGGTACGGCAGCATCACGGCGCCGTCGCTGCGGCCCGCGTCGGGCTGGCGGAACACGTTGCCGCCGTCGGGGAACTGCAGCGCCTGCTTGTCGCCGAAGCCGCGGACGCCGTTCAGGGTGCCGAAGTAGTGGTCGAACGAGCGGTTCTCCTGCATCAGGATCACCACGTGCCGGACGTCGGCCACGGTCCCGGACTTCTTGTCCTCGGCCGCCGCCTCGGTGGCGCCGGACAGGCCGGTCACCGTGACGGCGCCCGCGGCGGCGGTGGCCGAGAGGAAGGTGCGGCGGTTGAGCTGCGGAGTCATCGGTCGGCCTCTCAGAGGGTGAAGGTGGCGACGGCGGCGGCGGTGTCGGAGGGCCAGCCGTTGGCGGCCGCGCCGGGCTCCGGCCGAGGCCAGCCGGTGACCAGGGTGTGGGCCTCGACGAGGGTGAGCTTCCCGGCGAAGTGCACCTGGTCGATGCGGTCCTGCGGCTCGGGCGCGGAGCCGCGCAGCGTGCGGGTGACGGACCAGGTGTTGCCGGGGGATGCGGCCGGGTCGGGGTGGGCCAGACGGTAGGCGTCGACCAGGCCGGCGTCCTGCAAGGCCACGGTGACCGGCCAGTCGAGGGCCGGGATGCCGCCGTGCGCGGCGGCGGTGGCCGGGACCCAGTCCAGGTGCGAGGGCGAGGCGAGGCCGGCGGCGACCACCACGGGCTTGCGGGCGGCGAGTTCGGCCTTCACCAGGGCGGCCAGCGCGAGCGCCTGCCGGCCGCGCGCCGAGGCGCGCTCGCTCGCCAGCACGGCGTCCGCGGCGCGCCCGTCCTGGACGGCGTACGGGCCGTAGTCCGACTCGTCCAGGTGCGCGGCCCAGAACCGGACGCCGTGCTCGCCGGGCAGCTGCACGGTGACCCCGGCGGCGGGCAACTCGGCGGTGGCGGCGGTCACTTCGGCCAGCGGGTAGCGGGAGAGGACGCCCACGCTGCCCGCGCTCTGGTAGGCGTACCAGCCGAGCGCGTCGGCCAGCGCCTGCGCGCCGGTGCCTGCGGTCTCCTGCAGCGCGACCACGTCCAGGCCCTGGGTCAGGACCACCCGCAGCTGCTTCTCCAGCGCGTCCTCGACGCCCGCGCCGGCCTTCCACAGGTTCAGCGTCGCGGTCTTCAGCTGCGGCTTGCGGGAGTTGACCGGCACCTGCACGGTCAGCGTGTCGGTGTTGCCCGCCGCGTCCTTCACGCCGACGGTCAGCACGGCCGGGCGGGGCAGCGGGGCGTTCGGGGCGGTGCCGGTCACGGTGCCGTCCGCGCCGACGGACAGCCAGGAGTCGCCGGCGAGCTTGCGGAAGACCGGCGCGTCCGTGCCGTGCATCCACAGGCCGCCGAGCCTGATCCGGAAGGCGGTCGCCGGGGCCACGACGGTCGCGGTGAGCGCGTCGACCGCGAGGTGCGGGCGCGGCGGGACCGGCCGCGGCTTGAAGCCGAACGGCGCGCTCTGCGCCAGGATTCCGTAGCCGTCCTTGGCCAGCAGGTAGGCGGTGTACGGCCCGCCGGTCAGCGCCGAGGTGTCGAGCTGGACGTCGCCCGAGGCGGCGGCGGTGTACTTCCACAGCAGCGACGCGCCGTTGCCGGGCTGCCGCGAACCGTCGTAGACGCCGACCCAGTTCTTGGCGTCCGGGGCGTCCGTGGCCCAGTGGAAGGTGAGCCGGTCGCCCTCGGTGGGGTCGGCGGGTGAGGAGAGGACGAGGGAGGATCCTGTCGCCACGGGTGGTCCTGTCCGCCGCGGCGCGGGCCCGCGGCTGAGTCGAGTTGGCTGTACAACCGGACTCATTCAGCCGGGGCGTGGCGGACCGCGGATGAACGCGACGTGACGATCCGTCGGGCGTCCCTCGAACTCACGGCCGCCCACCCCCCCACCGGGCGAGCGGGTCAGGCGGTGACCACCGCCTGGGCGTCGATCTCGACCAGCATGGGTTCCTGCGGGAGCTCGCAGAAGATCGTGGTGCGGCAGGGCTTCACGCCGCCGGGCTTGACGTTCTCCTCGATGAACGCGGCGTACACCTCGTTCATCAGCGGGAAGTCGGCCCGCTTGGTCAGGTAGACGCGGAACATCACCACGTCCTCGATCGTGGCGCCGCCGGCCTCCACGATGGCCTTGACGTTCTCCAGGGTCCGCCGGGTCTGCGCCTTGACGTCGCCGTGGTGGAGGTACTCGCCGGTGGCCGGGTCCTGCGGGCCTTGGCCGGAGACCTGGAGGATCGGGCCCTTGCGGACGCCCTGGGAGAACATCCAGGCCGGGGCGGGCGCGCCGTCGGTGCGGATCTCGGTCTTCTCGCTGCGGATCTCGGTGTTCTCGCTCATCTGCGGTGCTCCAAAAGGGAATCGATGGGTCGTCAGAGGTCTCGGATGGTGCGGACCGGCAGGCCCGCGTCGGCGGAGACCGCCCGGGCGCAGGCCAGCAGTGCGGGCAGCAGCTCCAGCACCTGCTCGTACGGCAGCACCACGTCCGGCACGGATATCGACACGGCGGCCACCACCCGGCCGGAGGCGTCCCGGACCGGCGCGGCGATGCAGTTGATGAACGACTCGTGCTCGGCGTGGTCCTGCGCCCAGCCCTGCGCGGCGACCTGCTCCAGCTCGGCGAGCAGCGCGTGCGGGCTGGTGATCGTGTTCGGGGTGTGCACGGTGAACTCGATGCCGTCCACCACCCGGCGCCGCTCGGTGAGCGGCAGGTCGGCCAGCAGCACCTTGGCGACCGCCGTGTTGTGCAGCGCCGCGCGCAGCCCGATCCGCGAGTACATCCGCACCGGGTGCCGGGAGTCGTACTTGTCGACGTAGACCACCTCGCCGCCCTCGTACGCGGCCAGGTGCACGGTCTGGCCGGTCGCCGCGTTCAGCTCGGCGAGGTGCGGGGCGGCGGTGCGGCGGATGCCGCGCTGCTCCAGGGCGAGGCTGGACAGGGCGAACAGGCCCGCGCCGAGGTGGTAGCGGTACTGGCCGTCGCGGTAGACGAAGCGCTGCTCCTCCAGGCTCTGCAGCAGCCGCAGCACGGTGGTCTTGTGCACGCCGATCAGGTCCGCGAGCTGGTCGAGGGAGCGTTCGCCCTCGCCGAGTTCGGCGAGCAGGCGCAGGGCGCGGGTGACGGTCTGGCTCATGGGGTTCCCTGGGCTCTGAGGGTGAGGAGCGGAGAGACGATGCCGGCGGCGGAGACGTGGGTGGCGGCCCAGTCGGCCTCGTCGGCGGCGAGCAGCGCGGCGACGGTCGCGGCGTCCGGCAGGATGCCCTGGTCGGTGGGCGAGGTCAGCGCGCAGGCCGCCGACAGGTGGCCCAGCCGCAGCCGGCGGCGCTGGTCCAGGCCGCGCAGGGTGCCCGCGAGGTAGCCGGCCGCGAAGGCGTCGCCCGCGCCGGTCGGCTCCACCACGTCGACCCGCAGGGCCGGCTCGGCGACCGAACCGCCGCTGCGGTCCAGCGCGGTGACGGCGTGTCCGGAGTCCTTGACCACCAGCACGGCGGGCGACGGGAAGCGCCGGCGCAGCTCCGCCGGGGAGCCGGTGCCGAACGCGTCGTGCGCCTCGTCCGCGCCGAGCAGCAGCACGTCCGCGGCGTCCAGCAGTTCCGGCAGGACCGCAGGGTCGCGCCGTCGCCACAGCGCGGGGCGCCAGTTCAGGTCGAAGGAGACCAGCCGGCCCGGTCGGCGGCGGGCCAGCAGCGCCCGCACCAGCGCCAGGCAGTCCTCCGACAGCGCGGGCGTGATGCCGGTCAGGTGCAGCAGCGGCGCCCGGTCCAGCAGCGCGGCCGCCGCCGGGTCGTCCAGCAGTGCGGGGGAGAGGGCGGAGGCCGCCGACCCGGCCCGGTAGTAGTGCATGCGGCTGCTGCCCGCGCCGAGGTCGTACGGCAGCGCCGACCCGCCGGTCTCCTTCAGGTACACCCCGGTCGGGCGGTGCGGGTCCACGGCGACCGCCGAGACGTCCACGCCCGCGGCGGCGAGCTCGGCGGTCAGCCGGCGGCCGAAGCCGTCCGCGCCGACCCGGCTGATCCACGCGGCGGGCACCCCGAGGGCGGCCAGGGCCGCCGCCACGTTGGACTCCGCGCCCCCCACCGACGGCCGGAACGCGTCGACCGCCTCGAACGGGCCCGGCCGGTCGGGCAGCAGCACCGCCATCGACTCACCCAGGCACACTGCCGGGGCGGTAGCCGCGCCACCGTCCTGATCAGCCATCACACCGCTCCTCGCGTCGGCCGCGGTCCGTTGACCGCCGTCCGGCGTGAATGCTAGAACCGTTCCACCACCATGCGCAATACACGTTGCGCATAGTGCAACCCCGCAGATCGGCAGGGAGTCGCGGGGACCAGATCGGAGGCACCACGGTGGACCAGCAGTACTTCGCGGACCGCGCCGAAGGACCCGGCATCGACCCGGCCGCCGTCGCCGCCCTCGCCGAGGAACGCCTCGACTGGCGCTTCAAGGCCCTCCCCGCCGACGCCTGGGGCCGCACCGTCCGCGAGTACCTCGCCACCGGCCCCACCCTGGACGCCTTCGGCACCCCGCTGCTCACCCTCGACGCCGCCGCCCTCGACCACAACCTGCGCACCATGGCCGCCTGGTGCGACCGGGCCGGCGTCCGGCTCGCCCCGCACGGCAAGACCACCATGGCCCCCGCCCTCTGGCAGGCCCAGCTCGCCGCCGGCGCCCACGCGATCACCCTCGCCAACCTGCCCCAGCTGCACGTCGCCCGCGCCTTCGGCGTCCAGCGGGTGCTGCTCGCCAACACCCTGCTCGACCCCGCCGGCCTCGGCTGGCTCGCCGCCGAGCTCGACCGCGACCCCGGCTTCGCCTTCACCTCCTGGGTCGACTCCGTCGACAGCGTCCGGCAGATGGACGCCGCGCTGCGCGCCACCGGCGCCACCCGCCCCGTCGAGGTGCTGGTCGAACTCGGCGGCCCCGGCGGCCGCACCGGCGCCCGCGGCGTGCCCGCCGCCCTCGAGGTGGCCGCCGCCGTCCTCGCCGCGCCCACGCTGCGGCTGGCCGGCGTCGGCGGCTACGAAGGCGCCCTCGCCCACGACGCCACCGACACCGCGCTCGCCACCGTCCGCGGCTACCTCGCCGACCTCGCCGAACTGCACCACCGCCTCGCCGCCGACTACCCCACCGCCACCCCCGTGGTCACCGCCGGCGGCAGCGCCTACTTCGACACCGTCGCCGAGGAACTCGTCCCGCTCGCCGCGCAGGTCCCCGGCACCCTCGTGGTGGTCCGGGCCGGCGCCTACCTCGCCCACGACGACGGCTTCTACCGCGGCATCTCCCCGCTCGCCCGCACCGCCGCCACCCCGCTGCGCTCCGCCCTGCACGGCTGGGCCCGCGTCGTCTCCCACCCCGAGCCCCAACTCGCCCTGCTGGACGCCGGCAAGCGCGACCTCCCGTTCGACGAGGGCCTGCCCGAGCCGCAACTCGTCCGCGGCGCCGGGGCGCTGACCGGCGCCGCCGTCACCGCCCTCAACGACCAGCACGCCTTCCTGCGCGACGCCGGCTCCCGGGCGCCCGTCGGCGCGGTGCTCCGCCTCGGCCTCTCGCACCCCTGCACCGCCTTCGACAAGTGGAGCCTGATCCCCGTCCTCGACCACGCCGACGCCGAACACCCGCGCGTCGTCGACCTGGTGAGGACCTACTTCTGATGCCCGACCTGCTGCTGCGCGGCGCCACCGTCGTCGACGGCACCGGCGCCGACCGCCACCGCGCCGACGTCACCGTCACCGACGGCCTGATCGAGGAGATCGGCACCGGCCTGACGGGCCGTCAGGTCATCGACGCCGACGGGCTGGTGCTCGCCCCCGGCTTCATCGACATGCACGCCCACTCCGACCTGCGGCTGCTCGTCGAACCCGCCCACCCCTCCCGGATCACCCAGGGCGTCACCTGCGAGGTCCTCGGCCAGGACGGACTTTCCTACGCGCCCGTCGACGACACCACCCTCCCGGCGCTGCGCCGCCAACTCGCCGGCTGGAACGGCGACCCCGACGGCTTCGACTGGAACTGGCGCGGCGTCGGGGAGTACCTGGACCGGCTCGACCGCGGAACCGGCGTGAACGCCTGCTACCTGGTCCCGCACGGCAGCGTCCGGATGCTCGCCATGGGCTGGGACAACCGCCCGCCGCGCGCCGACGAGCTGGCCCGGATGCGCGCACTGCTCGACCAGGCCCTGCGGGAGGGCGCCGTCGGCCTGTCCACCGGCCTGACCTACACCCCCGGCATGTACGCCGCCACCGCCGAACTGGTCGAGCTCTGCCGGGTGGTGGCGGCCCGCGGCGGTTTCCACGCCCCGCACCAACGCTCGTACGGCGCGGGCGCGTTGGAGGGATACGCGGAGATGGTCGAGATCTCCCGGCGGTCCGGCTGCCCGCTGCACCTCACCCACGCCACCATGAACTTCGGCGTCAACCAGGGGCGCGGCGCCGACCTGCTGGCGCTCGTCGACGCCGCGCTCGCCGAGGGCGTGGACGTGACACTCGACAGCTACCCGTACCTGCCCGGCTCCACCACCCTCGCGGCGCTGCTGCCCAGTTGGTCCACCGAGGGCGGCCCCGAGGCCACGCTGGCCCGGCTCGCCGACCCCGCCGCCCGCGAGCGCATCCGCGTCGACGTCGAGGAACGCGGCAGCGACGGCTGCCACGGCGTGGTCACCGACTGGGCCACCATCCAGATCTCCGGCGTGCGCACCACCGCCCTGGCCGCCCTGGTCGGGCGGAGGATCTCCGAACTCGCCGCCGAACAGGGCATCTCCGGCACCGAGGTGTTCTTCGGACTGCTGCGCGCCGACCAGTTGGGGACCACCATCCTCCAGCACGTCGGGCACGAGGAGAACGTCCGCGCCATCATGCGGCACCCCGCGCACACCGTCGGCAGCGACGGACTGCTGGTCGGCGCCCGCCCGCACCCCCGCGCCTGGGGCACCTTCCCCCGCTACCTCGCCCGCTACAGCCGCGAGTTGGGCGTCCTCACGCTGGAGCAGGCGATCGCCCGGATGACCGGCCGCCCCGCCCGCCGGCTCGGCCTCGACCGGCGCGGCCTGATCCGCCCCGGCCACCACGCCGACCTGGTGCTGTTCGACCCCGAGACGGTCCGCGACACCGCGACCTTCGACCAACCCCGGCTGCCCGCCGCCGGAATCACCCACGTCTTCGTCAACGGCGTCGCCGCCCTCGCCGACGGCCGGCCCACCGGCGCGCTCGCCGGACGGGCGCTGCGCCGCGACGCGGACCGGCTGGTGCGCAGCCGGTAGGCCGCCGGTAGATCGCCGGTAGGCCGCCGGTAGGTCGCCGCACCGCCGGGCGCAGTCGCCCGGACCACACAATCCCCAGTACGGACAGAGGAGTTGGCAGGAATGGACACGCAGCAGTTGCGCGCGGAGCTGACCGAGCAGCCGGTGATCGCGGTGGTGCGGGCACCGGTGATCCCCGACGCGGTGGCGCTGTGCGAGGCGCTCGCCGAAGGCGGCATCGGATGGACCGAACTCACCTTCACCACCCCCGAGGTGACCCGCCACCTGGCCCGCGCCGCGGCCGCCGGCTGCCGGGTCGGCGTCGGCACCGTGCTCACCGCCGCGCAGGCCCGCGAGGGCATCGAGGCGGGGGCGGCCTTCCTGGTCACCCCCGGCCTGCGCCCGGCCGTCGCCGAGGTCGCCCGGGAGGCCGGAGTCCCGGTGGTGATGGGCGCGTTGACGCCCAGCGAGGTCGCCGACGCGCTCGACCTCGGCGCCGCCGCGGTGAAGATCTTCCCCGCCAAGGCCTTCGGCCCCGGCTACTTCAAGGACCTGCGCGGCCCCTACCCGACCGTCCCGCTGGTCGCCTCCGGCGGCGTCAACGCGGGCAACGCCAAGGCCTTCATGGACCACGGCGCACTCGCCGTCTGCGCAGGCACCGACGTCGTCCCGCCGCAGGCCGTCGCGGACGGCGACCGGGCCGAGATCACGCGCCGCGCCAAGGAGTTCGTCGCCGCCCTCGGCTGAGCTCGCCCAGGGCTGAATCCGCCCCCGGCTGAGCTCGCCCAGAGCTGAATCCGCCCCCGGCCGGGCGGCGCGCCGTCAGGTCAGCGGGGTGCGGGTGCGGGTGGTGGAGTACAGGTGGCTGTCGCGGAACTCGGTGGCGGCCAGCGTGCGGCCGACGATGATCACCGCCGTGCGCAGCACGCCCGCCTCCTTCACCTGCCCGGCGATGTCCTCGAGGGTGCCGCGCAGGATCAGCTCGTCCGGGCGGCTGGCCATCGCCACCACCGCGACCGGGCAGTCCGCGCCGTAGTGCGGCAGCAACTCCTCGACCACGCTGTCGACGTAACGCGCCGCCAGGTGCAGCACCAGCAGCGCCCCGCTGCGCCCGAGCACCGCCAGCTCCTCGCCCGGCGGCATCGGCGTCGCCTGGCGGGCCACCCGGGTCAGGATCACCGTCTGGCCGACCGTCGGCACCGTCAACTCCCGCTTCAGCGCGGCCGCCGCCGCGGCGAACGCGGGCACGCCCGGCACCACCTCGTACGGGATGTCCAACGCGTCCAGGCGGCGCATCTGCTCGGCGACCGCGCTGAACACGGACGGGTCGCCGGAGTGCAGGCGGGCCACGTCCAGGCCCTCGGCGTGCGCCCGGGCGATCTCGGCGACGATCTGGTCCAGGTCCAGGTTGGCGGTGTCCACCAGCCGGGCCCCGGGCGGGCAGTCCGCCAGCAGCTCGGCCGGGACCAGGCTGCCCGCGTACAGGCAGACGCCGCAGGCGGCGAGGGTGCGCTGACCGCGCACCGTGATCAGGTCGGCGGCACCCGGTCCGGCGCCGATGAAGTAGACGGTCACTTCGCTCCTCCAACATCCTTGGTGACGCTCCACTGGGTCACCGGCATCGCCTGCCGCCAGCCCGTGAAGCCGCCCACCGGCACCGCCTGCGCGACGCTCAGCCTGTACAACTCGCCGCCGCGCTGCCGGTACCACTCGGCCAGCAGCGCCTCCGACTCCAGGGTCACCGTGTTGGCGACCAGCCGGCCGCCCGGCGGCAGCGCCGCCCAGCACGCCTCCAGCAGCCCCGGCGCGGTCAGCCCGCCGCCGACGAACACCGCGTCCGGACGCTCCAGCCCCGCCAGCGCCGCCGGGGCCGCGCCCCGCACCACCCGCAACCGCGGCACGCCCAGCGCCGCCGCGTTGCGGACGATCCGCTCGGCCCGCACGGCGTCGCGCTCCACGCTGACGGCCCGACAGGACCGGTGCGCCCGCAGCCACTCGATGCCGATCGACCCGGAGCCGCCGCCGATGTCCCACAGCAGCTCCCCCGGGGCCGGGGCGAGCGCCGCCAGCGTCGCCGCCCGGACATGACGCTTCGTCAACTGCCCGTCCGACTCGAAGAGTTCGTCGCGCAGGCCGGGTACCAGCTGGTTGTGCGGCGCGTCCGGTCCGGCCGCGCACTCCACCGCCAGCACGTTCAACGGATCGCCCGGCGTGAGCGACCACCGCTCGGCGACGCCCTCGCGCACCGCCTCGTCCGGCCCGCCCAGCTGCTCCAGCACCCGCACCCGGCTCGGCCCGAAGCCCCGCGCCGTCAGCAACTCGGCCACCCGGCCCGGGGTGGCGGCGTCCGCACTCAGCACCAGCAGCCGCCGGCCCGGGAACAGCGCCGCGTGCAGCGACTCGGCGGGGCGGCCCACCAGCGTCACCACCTCGGTCTCCTCCACCGGCCAGCCCAGCCGGGCACAGGCCAGCGACACCGAGGACGGATGCGGCAGCACCCGCAGCCGGTCCGGCTCCACACCGCACTCCAGCAACGTCCGCCCGATCCCGTAGAACATCGGGTCGCCACTGGCCAGCACCGCCAGCCGCTGCCCCGCGAACTCCGCCAGCAGACCCGGCACCGCAGGCCGCAGCGGCGACGGCCAGGCCACCCGCCGCGCCGTCACCTCGTCGGGCAGCAACGCCAACTGACGCGCACTCCCCAGCACCGCACCCGCCGCGAGCAGCGCCTCGCGCGCGCTCCCGGCCAGCCCCGGCCAGCCGTCCGCGCCCACCCCGACAACGGTGATCGGTGACACGGAACGCTCCTCACGGCTCGGCACTGGACTGCCGCAGCCTACCGGCAAGCCCCCGCCGCACCGCCCCCGAGCTGGGCAAACCCGAGGTGCGACATTGGCCACACGGGGGGCGGCGGCCGGTTCGTCAGGGCTGGTAGGGCAGATGCGGCATGCGGAGCCTCAGGGTCGGTACGGCAGCTGCGGAGCCTCAGGGCTGGTGGCATCTCAGGGCTGGTACGGCAGCTGTGGCACCTCGAAGCAGTTGTCGTCCATGTCCGGCACCTGGGTCACCCAGCCGCCCCGGCCGCCCGCCGCCGAGTCCTGCCAGCGGGCCGCGTTCAGGCACGCCCTGGTCGCCCCGGTCGGGCGCGGCGCGGGCGCGAACGAGGCCGGGATCAACAGGCCGTGCGCGTCGTACGGTTCGGCCCGGTCCATGAACCGCTCCACGCAGGCCCGGGTCAGGTCCGCGCCGCAGGAGTCCATCGCGTCCGCCAGCCACTGCGCGCCCGCCCAGCCCTCCAGCTCCCAGGCGGACACCAACGCCTCCCGCTCCGGGTAGTACCGGGCCATCGCCGCCCGGAACTCGCCCACCGCAGGCACCGCCGTGTCGGCGTAGTTGCGCGAGGACGAGGTCGCCCACAGCACGTCCCGGCAGCCCGGAGCGTCCGCGTACGCGGCGCGCGCCGTCTCCGACCAGTTCTGCACGTTGGTCACCTTCGCCACCGGGCGCACCCCCGCCGCGTCCAGCGCCTGGCACAGCGCCGCGTTGCCCCGGGTGTCCATCGCGTCGAACAGCAGCTCCGAGCCGTCGGCCCGCATCGCCGCCGCCACCGCCTGGAAGTTCGGCAGCGCCAGATCCACCCGCTGGCTCAGCACCCGGAACCCCTCCGCCCGCAGCCCCTGCTCCAACTGCGCCGCGTAGCGCGCCGAATCGGCCTGGCTGTAGGCCACCACCGCCGCACTGCGCACGTTCAGCCGCTGCTTGAAGAATCGGTAGACCTCGGTGCTCTGGTACAGCGTCCCGCCCCAGCCCACCGCGCGGCCGTCGCGCGGCGAACTGCTGCCGTAGATCGAGTACAGGTGCGGCCAGCGGTCGTACGCGGTGCCGATCGGCTGGCCGCCGACGTCCGGGACGCCGCGGCTGCTCACGTACCCGGCGCCCGCGTAGTCCAGCACGCTGCCCGAGACCAGCGCGAACACCCGCTCCCGGTCGATCAGGCGGTGCACGCAGTCCTGGTTGCCGACCCCGCTGCCGCCGTCGTCGCAGGTGACCACCCTGACCGTGCGGCCGTGGAGTCCGCCGTGCTCCGCCAGCGACTGGAAGAAGGCCAGTGCGCCGAACCGCGGACCGGCGAAGGTCTCGCTGCCGACCGGGCTGGTGAGCGAGGTGATCACACCGACCTTCACCTCGGCCGCCGTCACCCCGACGTCGGTGGCACCGCCGTTCGTCGCGCCGCCGTTCGAGGAGGCTCCGGCGTTTCCGGACGGTGCGGGGAAAGCGGTTGCAGGCAGCCGGGTGCCGCACCCGGCGGTGAGGGCCAGCAGCACGGCGGCCAGCGCTGTGGCCGACCGCCGTGCCGGGTGCCTTGCCGGCTGCCGTGCTGGCTCTCGTGTCGGGTGCCGTGGAACCCGGAAGCCGATCAACCGGGCCCGATCAACTGCAGCCGGGCACTGCGGTGGTGGCACCACCGCTGAGCTGGACCAGGCCGCAGAGCGTGCTGGTGGACACCTTCCAGGTGCCGTTCTCCAGCACCGCCTGGCCGGAGGCGTCGGGCTGCACCACGGCGCCCTGCAACGACAGCGAGTAGGTCACCGCCGCCGTGGTCGCCGAGGTGAACTGCACGTTGGTGACGGTCGCCTTCACCTGCCCGACCCGCGGGTCACTCGCGAAGCCCTGCAGCACCGGTGCCAGCTGCTCGCCGTTCTGCAGCAGCGCGGCCTTGTCCGGCAGCGAGGTCGCCGGGTCGAAGAACTTCTCCCAGTTGGCGGTGATCGAGGCCTTCGCCGCCGCCGGGTCCGCGGGCGCGGTGCCGGTGGCCGAGGCGTTCGGGGAGGCGCTCGGCGAAGCCGGAGCGGTGGTGGTCGCCGGTGGGGTGGCCGGTGAGCTGCTCTTGCTGCTGCTCCCGCTGCCGCTGCTGCACGCCGCGACCGCGAGGAGCAGCGCGAACAGCAGACCGGTCAGGCGGAGCAGTGCGCCGCGACGGCGCGGGACGGGGGTGTGGGGTGGGCGCGAGCCGGCGGGGGCCGCGTTGTGCTGGTGACGCATCCGCATCTCACCGCGTTCCTGCTGTGTGGGGGCTGGGGGCTGGGGCTTGGTCTCCTGGTCCGGGGTCTGGGGTCCGGGGGTGGTGACGCCGCGGGTGCGGACCGCCGCGGTGGCGGCGTTGCGGTCCGCGGCGCGGCGCGGCGCGGGTGAGACCATGAAGGACGATATGCGGAGGACTCGCAATATCTGGCGCTTTGTAGGACATCTTGGCCAAATTCGACCCCGGTGGGCGGGCTGGAGAGCAGGGATGGACACGGGCAGGAGCGGCGGGGACGAGCGACACGCGGGACGTCGGGCGCTGCGCGAGAGGTCCGGATGGTTGCTGTCGGCGGCCGGTGCGCTGCTGTGCGTACTCGGCTGGTACGCGGTCTCCGGCGAGAGCGTGACGGCCCGCCAGGTGCCCTACCTCGCGTCCGCGACCATCCCCGGCGCCGCCCTGATCGTGGCCGGCGCGGTGGTGGCCACGGCCCGCCGCCACGCGGCCGACGACCTCCGGTGGCGTCTCGACCGGCTGCTGACGCTGCTGGTCGAACCGGAGCCGAGCGGTGGCGGCCTGTCTCCCGCCCCCGCCGGTCCGGATGACGGGCCGTCAGTGGCGCTGCCGGACGGCACGCTCCACCACCGGCGCGCCTGCCCACTGGTCGCAGGCAAGGCCGGCGCCCGCACGGTGACCACCGCCGAGATCCGTGCCCGCGCACTGGCCCCGTGCCCGGTCTGCGAGCCGCCGGAGGCGGCGAGCGCTGACGCCGGGTCCGCCGAGGCCGCGCCGCGCCGGCCCTCGGCGGGCGAAGCCCCTTCCAGTGAGGGCCTCTCCGGGGAGCGGCCGCCGGGTGGGGGGTCGGGATGAGTGGCGGTCTGCCCGTCGATCTGGCGTTGGCCGGGGTTGCCGTCGGCAGTGCGGCTGCGCTGAGCGGTGTCGGGTTGGTGGTCACGTACCGGGCGACCGGCGTGTTCAACCTGGCGCAGGGGGCGCAGGCGATGGTCACCGCGTACCTGCTGCGCGAGCTCGTCGTGGTGTGGCACTGGCCGGTGGCGCCCGCCGCGCTGCTCTGCCTGCTGGTGGTGGCGCCCGCGACGGGGGTGCTGCTCGACCGGGCGGTGTTCCGGCCGTTGCAGCGGCGCGGGGCCGGAGCGGCCGAGACGCTGGTCGCGAGCCTCGGTGTCTTCGTCCTGCTGATCGGTGTCGCCGTGCTGCTGTGGGGGACCACCCCGTTCGGCGACGCGCCCGCCCTGCTCCCCGGTACCGCGCTCGCGCACCTGGCCGGACACACCCTGCGGTTGGACACGGTGCTGCAACTCGCCACCGTCCTCGCGCTGGCCGCCGCCGTCGGCTGGGTCAGCGCCCGTACCCGGTTCGGGATCCGGCTGCGGGCGGTCGTCGACGACCGCCGGCTCGCCGAACTGTCCGGCGTCGACGCCGACGCGGTCTCCGCCGCCGGATGGGCGTTCGGCTCGTTCACCGCGGGCCTGGTCGGCGTGCTGCTCGCGCCGCTGCTGCTCCTCGACCCGTACGGCCTGCCGCTGCTGGTGATGGAGACCATGGTGGTCGCCGTCGCCGCCCGGCTCCGCAGCCTGCCCGTCGCGGTCGCCACCGGACTGGCCCTCGGCATCGCCCAGGCCGAACTCACCCAGTACCGTCCGATCGGTCAACTCCTGCCGTTCGCCGAGGCGTTGCAGGCCAACCTGTTCGCCGTGGCACTCCTGGTCGCCGCGCTCCTGCCCTGGCGGACCCCCGCCGACCCGGGCGCCGCCGCCGTCCTGCCCGGCCCGCGCCCCACCGTCGCCGGTACCGTGCTGCTCCAACTCGGCTGTGCAGTACTGCTGTTGATTCCGCTGAAGTTCCGCGCCGAGGACCTTCGGCACGCCCTCGACGTCCCCGCCCTGGCCCTCGTCCTGCTCTCGGTGGTCGTCGTCACCGGGTACGGCGGCCAGATCTCGCTCGGCCAGGCCGGGTACGCGGGCCTCGGCGCCCTCGGTACCGCCCTGCTGACCTCGGGCCGGATCCCCGGCTTCGGCACTCTGCCCGCGCTCCCCGCCCTGCTGCTCGCCACCGTTGCCACCGCCCTGTTCGGACTGCTCACCGGCCTGCCCGCGATCCGCCGCCGCGGTCTCGCCCTGGCGTTCGCCACCTTCGCCATCGGCGCCGCGCTGAGCCGCCTGGTCTTCGACCAGCCGTACGCCACCACCGGTCTCTCGGTGAGCCGTTCGGGCCTCCCGTCGGAGGACCGGGCGTTCTACGCGGTCGAACTCGCTTTTCTCGTGGTTGGATTGACGGTCACTCAACTCCTCCGACGAGGGAGGCTCGGACGGGCGCTGACCGCGATGCGCGACCACCAGGCCGGTGCGGCGGCGGCCGGGGTGAACGTCCCGGGGCTGAAGCTGCTGGTCTTCATGGCCGGTGCCGGGATCGCCGCGCTGGGCGGAGCGCTGTTCACGATCGGCGGTCAGGGCTTCGAACCCGCCACCTTCGACCCCGTCCGGGGCCTGCTCTGGTTCACCGCCGTGGTGGTGGTCGGCGCCGACAGCGCCGCCGGCGCGATCCTCGCCGCCGCCCTCCTGATCGGACTGGACGCCGGCGCCGTCACGGGCGTCTCCGCCCTCGTCGTCGGCACCCTCGCCGCCGCCCTCGGCCACCTCCCCGGCGGAGTCACCGGCCTGCTCCACCGCCTCACCGGCGTCCCCGCCGGTCCCGCCTACCAACTCACGCCACTGGGACGGTCGTTGCGCGAGCGCGAGCGCGAGCGCATGCCGACAGCGGAGCGGAGGGACCGCGTTGGCTGACCTTGCGGACGCCGTCACCACGGAGACCTTCAGTGCGGACACCGTCGCGGCGTGGATGGAGGCGCATCACACGACCAGCGGGCCGTGGGGCGCGGTCGGTAGCGGGCGTCGCCGACCGTCCGGCCGTGGCAGGGAGCCGGGGCGCGACACCCGCCGGGCGGAGCCGTGACGGACGACCCGCTGAGCGCCCACGGCATCGTCCGCCGATTCGGCGGCCTCACCGCCGTCGACGGCGTCGATCTGACCGTGCCGGCCGGGCGGATCACTGCCCTGGTCGGGCCCAACGGGGCAGGGAAGAGCACTCTGTTCGACTGCCTGGCCGGCGCGGTGCGACCCGACGCGGGCCGGGTGGTGCTCGCCGGACGGGACGTCACCGGCCTGCCCGACCACGCCCGCGCCCGCCTCGGCCTCGCCCGCACCTTCCAACAGCTCGCCGTCTTCCCGGACCTGACCGTCGCCGACAACGTCCTGCTCGGCGCCGAACACGGCCGCACCGCCCACCCCGGCCTGCACGGCACCCGGCTGCGACTCGCCCGCCTCCGCGCGGCCGCCGCCTCCCGCGCCGTCGGCCACCGGCTCGGCGGCGGCCCACCGCACGCCGCCGCGCGGGACGCCACCCGGCGCGCCCTGGACCTGTTCGGCCTGGCGGAGCAGGCGAGTTGGCCCGCGGACCGGCTGCCGCCCGGTGCGCTGCGGCTGGTCGAACTCGCCCGGGCCGTGGCCGCCGCACCCACCGTCCTGCTGCTCGACGAACCCGCCGCCGGACTCGACACCGCCCAGACCGCCCGCCTCACCACCGCCCTGCGCGCCCTCGCCACCGACGGCCTGGCCCTGCTGGTGGTCGAACACGACCCCGACCTGATCGGCCGCCTCGCCGACACCGTCCACGTCCTGACCCGCGGCCGGGTGGTAGCCGCCGGTCCGGCGGCCGGGGTCCTCGCCGATCCTGCGGTGGCGCGGCTGTGGGGCAGGGAGTGACGATGCGTCGGAGCGCCCCCGCCGCCGGGCCGGAGGCCGACTGGGCCCCGGATCTGATCGGCCGGCTCGCTGACACCGTTCACGTGCTGGCCCGCGGCCGGGGTTCTCGCCGATGCGGCGCTGGCGCGGCTGTGGAGTGGGGAGTGACGATGCATCGCAGCGCCCTCGCCGCCGCCCGGCCGGAGGCCGACCGTGCCCCGGAGCCGGCCGGCCGACTCGCCACAGCCGTCCACGACCTGACTGTGTGCGTGGAGGTGCCAGGTGACGCTTGAGTGCGCAGGGTTGACGGTCCGGTACGGCCTGCTGGAGGCGTTGCACGGCATCGACCTGGTGTTCCCGCCTGGGCGGGTGACCGTCCTGCTGGGGCGCAACGGGTCCGGGCGCAGCAGTCTGCTCGGCGCCCTGTCCGGCGCGCTGCGCCCGGCGGTCGGGCAGGTGCGCTGGGACGGCCGGGAGGTGACCGCGTGGGGGGTGCCCCGTCGGGTGCGGGCGGGGATGCGGCTGGTCCCGCCCGAGCGGGGCGTCTTCGGTTCGCTGACGGTCGCGGAGAACCTCGGCCTCGGCGCGCCCACCGGTACCGAGGCCGGTGCGCTCTTCCCCGAGCTGCCGCCCCTGCTGACCCGCCCCGCCGGCACCCTCTCCGGCGGGCAGCAGCAACTGGTCGCCCTGGCCCGCGCGTTGCTCGCCCGCCCCCGGGTCCTGCTGCTCGACGAACCCGCCCGGGGCCTCGCCCCGCCCGCGGTCGCCCGCCTCCACACCGCCCTGCGTCAACTCGCCACCGACGGTGGCACGGTGGTGGTCGCCGAGCAGTCCCTGCCACCCGCGCTCACCGCCGATAGCCTGGCTTACGTCCTCACCCGCGGCCGCGTCACGTTCCAGGGCGAGGCGGCGGAACTGCGCCCACCGGACGGCTGGGCCCGCGCCGACCGCTGAACCGAATGCCGGGCGCGGGCGTCTGGTCCGGTGTATCCCGTGCATCCCGGGCGTACCGCGAGTCGCGTACGCTCTCGCACCAGCCTTCCGACTCCGGTGGAGCCATGGACCAGACCGCATCACTGTCAGCACCCGCCCGCCGCATCCGGCGGATCGTGCTGGCCGGCCCGGCGATCCTCGCCGTGCTGTTCGTCGCGTTCTACGTGCAGCGGCCGCTGCACCGTCGCGGCGGGTGGCAGCCCTGGGTCTTCACCTTCAACGGCGTGGTGTTCCTCGCCCTGGCCGGGCTTGTTCCGGCCGCGCTCGGCGTGTGGGCGCTGGCGCGTCGGCGGCGGGCCGCCGGTACGGCGCCTGGGTGGGCGTGGCGCCGGTCGCTGGCCGAGGTCGGCATGGTCTACGGGACGCTGCCGTGGGTCTGGATGATCCTGTTGCCGGGCGAGCGGGCCGGCGACGCCTCGCGCCAGCGGGTGAGCCTGGTCCCGCTGCGGGACCTGTTCGAGATCGTCGCCGCCGGGCCGCTGGGAGCGACGCTGCAGATCGGCGGAAACCTGCTGGTCTTCGCGGCGCTGGGGTTCTTCGGCCCGATGCGGTTCGCCCGGCTGGCATCGGCGTGGCGGGCGCTGGCGCTGGGGGCGGCCTGCTCGGTGCTGGTCGAGACCGCGCAGTACGTCTTCGAGCTGGACCGGGTGTCCTCGGTGGACGACGTCCTGGTCAACGCCGCGGGGGCCGGGCTGGCCGCGCTGGCGTCGCGCCGCTGGTGGCGCGACGCCGACGCGAAGTCGACCGGCGCCGACGCCGGGGAGCCGAGCCGCGTCCGGTCCGGGTCGGCCTGACGCCGTCTCCGCGTGCGGGCAGGCGCGTGCTGGTCGCCGAGGACGCCGCGCAGTGACCGACCCGGCGGTCGGGCGGCGTGGAGCGGTGGTGCGGCAGAATCGGCGGGATGGACGCGCAGCCGCTCATCTTCCTCGACGTAGACGGTCCGCTGATCCCGTTCGGCGGGCAAGCCGACGAGTACCCGGCCCGCCTGACCGAGCGTCAGATCATCGCGGCGGTCGGTGTGGCGAGCCCGCTACTGTCCCGGCTCGACCCGGCGAACGGGCCCCGGCTGGCCGCCCTGCCCGGCCGACTGGTGTGGGCCACCACGTGGATGGCGGACGCCAACGCCTGCGTCGCCCCGCTCCTCGGCCTGCCGCCGCTGCCGGTGATCGACTGGCCGGACCCGACCGAGGACGAAATCCGCGACGTCGAGGCCGGGTTGCACTGGAAGACCCGCCCACTGGTGACCTGGGCGGCCGGTCAGCCGTTCGCCTGGGTGGACGACGAGATCACCCCCGCCGACCGCTCGTGGGTCGCCGCCCACCACCCCGCGCCCGCACTCCTCCGCCGGGTCGATCCGCGGACCGGACTGACCGACGACGACTTCGCCGCGCTGGACTCCTGGCTACGCGCCCAGGTTTGACGGGGCGCCCGGTCGGCGGACAGCAGGGTCGACGGGGCGTCAGGCGTCCGGGGGGACGGTGCCGCCCAAGGCGCGGAGGAGGAAGGGGAGCAGGCGGTCGGCGGTGTGGCGGGCGGTGGCTGCGTCGACCTCGGCGGGGGACTGCGGGGTGAGGAAGAACCGGGTCATGATCGGTCCGAGGAGCACCTCGCCGAGCAGGTCGGCGTCCTCGACGGGCGGGATCTCGCCGCGCTCGACGGCGAGGTGGACGACGGCCGTGACCCGGCGGTAGACCGGGGCGAGGAAGGCGGTGGCCAGCGCCTCGGCCAGCGCGGTGTTGTGCGCGGCCTCGCCGATCAGCGCCCGCATCAGCCGGCCGCTCTCGCCCGTCACGGTGGTGGCCTTGTCGTGCAGGACGACCCGCAGGTCGCCCGCCAGGGTGCCGGTGCCTGGTGGGGTGTCGGTGTCGGTGGGGGTGTGCACGGCGGCGGCCGCGATCACCAGCTCCTCCTTCGAGGACCAACGGCGGTACAGCGTCGCGGTGGAGACCCCCGCGCGCGCCGCCACCGCGGCGGTGGTCAGCCCGCCGTAACCGCTCTCCGCCAGCACCGCCAGGGTGGCCTCCAGCAGCGCCCGGTCGCGCCCCGCGTCCCGGGGCCGGCCCCGACGCGGCGCGGCGACGGGAGCGGACGGAGGGGAGCCGGGGGTGGACGGCAGGGAGCCGGGGGTGGTCTGCGGGGCGGTCGGGGGCGTGGAGCGGGCCATGTCGCCAGTCTAGATGCCCAAAGTAGAAACGAAATCGTTTCGTTTCGTTTATGCTCGCCGCATGAGCGCCCTCACCGAAGACCGCCGGTCGTTCGACCCCGCGGCCACCGTCGCCCGTCTGCACACCGCCTTCGCCTCCGGCCGGACCCGGCCGCTCGCCTGGCGCAAGGCCCAACTCCGAGCGCTGCGCACCCTGTTGGTCGAGCAGGAGGCCGCCTTCGCGCAGGCTCTGCACGCCGACCTCGGCAAGAGCGCCACCGAGGCGTACACCACCGAGATCGGGTTCACGATCAACGAGATCGACCACACCCTGCGCCACCTCGACCGCTGGCTGCGGCCCCGCCGGGTCCCCGTGCCGCTGTCGCTGCGCCCGGCCCGGGCCCGCACGGTGCGCGAACCGCTCGGCACCGTGCTGGTGATCAGCCCGTGGAACTACCCGCTGCAGCTCGCGCTCGCGCCACTGATCGGCGCGCTCGCCGCGGGCAACTGCGCGGTGGTCAAGCCCAGCGAACTCGCCCCCGCCACCTCGGCGGCGCTCGCCCACTGGCTGCCCCGCGCCCTCGACCCGCAGGCCGTCGCCGTGGTCGAAGGCGGCGTGCCGGAGACCACCGCCCTGCTGGAACAGCGCTTCGACCACGTCTTCTACACCGGCAACGGCGCCGTCGGACGCATCGTGATGACCGCCGCCGCCCGCCACCTCACCCCCGTCACCCTGGAACTCGGCGGCAAGAGCCCCGCCGTCGTGGAACCCGGCGCCGACCTGGCCACCGCCGCCCGCCGGATCGCCTGGGGCAAGTTCATGAACGCCGGCCAGACCTGCGTCGCCCCCGACTACGTCCTCGCCGTCGGCGAGGCCGGCGCGGCGATCGAGCCGCACCTGACCGCCGCGATACGCCAGATGTACGGTGCCGACCCGGCCCGCAGCGCCGACTACGGCCGGATCGTCAACGAGCGCCACTTCGACCGGCTCACCCCGCTGCTCGCCGACGGACGGATCGTCACCGGCGGCGACCAGGACCGCGCCACCCGCTACCTCGCCCCCACCGTGCTCGCCGACGTCGACCCGGACGCCCCCGTGATGCGCGAGGAGATCTTCGGCCCGATCCTGCCGATCGTCCGCGTCCCGGACCTGGACGCCGCCATCGCCTTCATCACCGCCCGCGACAAGCCGCTCGCGCTGTACGCCTTCACCGCCTCCGCGCACACCAAGCGCCGGCTCGCCGCCGAGACCTCCTCCGGCGCCCTCGCCTTCGGCGTGCCCAACGCCCACCTCACCGTCCCCGGACTGCCGTTCGGCGGCGTCGGCGAGAGCGGCCAGGGCGCCTACCACGGCATCCGCTCCATCGACACCTTCAGCCACACCAAGGCCGTCCTCGACAAGCCCCTGCTCGCCGACCCCCTCCGCCTCGCCTACCCGCCCTTCACCCCCCGCAAGTCCGGCCTGCTGCGCCGCCTGCTCTGACGGTCGGACGACTCCTGAACCCGGCGGCTCGGTGTGTCGAGGGGCCGCGCGGGTCCGGCCGTCACGTGAGGGGGCGGCCCCAGACCTGCTCCGTGCGGGCGGGGTCGGCGAATCGGCCCAACTGGCCCACGTCGACCCAGGAGCGGCCGGCTCCGTAGTTGTAGGGGAGCAGGGAGTCCGTCACCTCGCGCGGCGCGAGGCTCTTGTCGTACATCGCGACCAGCCCCTCCCCGGTGTCGGCGAACACGTACCGCTCGGCGTAGACCTGGCCGTCGTGTTCCCACTCGTGTCGCACGACGGGCGTCTGCAGGACGGTCTCGAACCACGCGGCTGCGGCTTCGGCGAGCACCCGGGAGGTGCCGGTCGCCTCCATGGCCAGGTCCGTCGGCTCCTCGGGGAGGTAGTACATCTCATGGTGACCATGGATCAGGTCGCCGCGGACCGTGGGGCCGGCCATGTGCACCCCGAAGGTGGCCAGGTGGGTCCTGCGCTCCGGGTCGCTGACGTGGGCGACGGCCAGCAGGGCGGCTTCGTCCTCGTTGCGCATCACCTCGCTGTGGGTCACCGGGAGGGTCCAGTCGGCGGTGCGCTTCCGGAGCGCGGACAGGAAGGCGAGTTCGCCGGGGCCGAACCTGTACCAGTGGTAGTAGCGGGGAGGGCGGAACCACGGATTCTCGGACACGGCGGCCACTGTAGAACCTGACCCCACTCGCACTACCGGACAATCGGAGCCTGGTGCCCGGGCCGTGGTGACGGGAGGCTCAGCTCGGGCCGCCGAGGTGGCGGTTGCGGGTGGTGCGGGCGGACCGGAGTTCGGCGGCGGGGAGCCGGGTGAGGTCGGCGAGGGCGGCGGTGACGGCGGCGGCGAGCGCGTCGCGCAGGGTGGCGGGGTCGTCGGTCTCCGGGACGACCTGGTCGACCAGGCCGGTGGCGGTGAGGGCGGTGGCGGTGATGCCCTGGGAGCGCGCGAGTTGGGGCGCGTGCTCACCGTCGCGGTGGACGATCGCCGAGGCGCCCTCCGGCGGGAGCGGTGCCAGCCAGGCGTGTTGGGCGGCGATCACCCGGTCGGCCGGGAGCAGGGCGAGCGCGCCGCCGCCGGTGCCCTGGCCGAGCAGGACGGCGAGGACGGGGGAGCGCAGCCCCACCAGGGTGGTCAGGCAGTGCGCGATCTCCAGGGCGATGCCGTCGAGTTCGGCTTGTACGGAGAGTTCGGCGCCGGTGGTGTCGATGACCGTGAGAAGCGGGAGGCCGAGCTCCTCGGCGATCTGGGCCTGCTGCCGGACGGCCCGCAAGTCGGCCGCCGTGAAGGGGAGTTCCGGCGCGCCGGGGGCGGGCCGCTGCTGGGCCACGACCATCACCGGGTGGCCGCCGATCAGCGCCAGGGCCCGGACCAGGGCGCTGTCGCCGTCCAGCGGGAGGAACAACTCGGCGGTGTGGTGCAGCAGTTCGAGTGCCGTGAGGCGGTCGGGGCGGCGGGTGCGCAGCACCGACTCCCAGGCGTCGGACGGCGGCGACGGGAGGATCGGGATCGCTGCGGCCGACACTTCGGGAATCGCCGCGACCGGGGCCTCGGTGTTCGCCGCGTCCGGGACCTCCGGGATCGCCGCGTCCGAGGCCTCCGGGGCGGCGGCCGGTGAACCCGGCTGCGCGGTCAGGACGGTGAGGGCGCGGGTGAGGAAGTCGCGCAGCCGCTCGGGCGGGACGACGGCGTCCACCCGGCCGTTGGCGGCCAGCGTCTCGGTGCGCTGGACGCTCGGCGGGAGCGGTTCGCCGCGCAGTTCCTCGTAGACGCGCGGACCGAGGAAGCCCAGGCGGGCCTCGGGTTCGGCGAGTACCAGGTGGCCGAGGGTGCCCCAGGAGGCGAAGACACCGCCCATGGTGGGGTTGCGCAGGTAGGTCAGGTACGGGAGGCCGGCGGCGCGGTGGGCGTGGACCGCGGCGGTGACCCGGACCATGCACAGGAACGCGGCGGAGCCCTCCTGCATCCGGGTGCCGCCGGAGACCGGCAGGGCGAGCAGCGGGAGTCGTTCGGCGGTGGCGCGCAGGACGGCGCGGGTGATCCGCTCCGCGGTGGCGACGCCGATCGAGCCGCCGAGGAACCCGAACTCGCAGGCGATCAGGGCGACCGGCCGCCCGTCGACCAGGGCCCGGCCGGTGAGCACCGCCTCGTCCAGCCCGGTGCGCGCCCGGGCGCGGGCGAGCGCGGCCCGGTACTCCGGGTCCGGATGGTCGGTGGTGATCGGCTCGTCCCAGCTGTGCAGACTGCCGGGGTCGACCAGCAGATCGAGGAGCTGGCGTGCCGTCACCTGGGCCTCCGTCATGGTTCAGGGCTGCTGCGGTCCAGCCGAGCCTATGGGTGTGCGGGCCGCTCCCGGCGGGACGGCGCACGGTGGTGAGCAGGATCACGGGCAGCAGGAGCGACCGCGCCGCCCCGAGTAACCGGTAGCCGCCCGACTAATTGGTATCTGAGATACGGATTAGCTAGAGTCGTCGACGTGAGGCTGACCAAGCACACCGACATCGCCCTGCGCATCGCCATGCGCCTGGCGGTCCTCGGTGCGGACGAGACCCCGACCACCCGCGAGGTGGCCGAGGCGGTGGACGTCCCCTACCACCACGCGGCCAAGGTGGTCAGCCGGCTCCAGCACCTCGGCGTGGTCGAGGCCCGGCGCGGACGCGGGGGCGGGCTCGCGCTCACCTCGTACGGCCGGACCGGGTCGCTCGGCCGACTGGTCCGGGAGCTGGAGGGCGAGGGCGACGTGGTCGGCTGCGAGGACGAGCCGCCCTGCCCGCTGCGGCACGCGTGCCGCCTGCGCGGCGCGCTGCGCCGGGCGCAGGAGGCCTTCTACCAGACCCTCGACCCGCTCACGGTGGACGACCTGGTCGGCCCGCCGACCGGGCCGGTGCTGCTCGGCCTGCCGCGTCACGCCCCGCCCGGGTAGTCGGGTAGGCGTTTCCGGGCCCGGGTTGGAAAAGGCTTTCCCATTCCCTTTAATCCGCATCTCAGATGCGAGTTTGGAGTCAGGATGCTGTCCGAGAAGTCCGCGCAGACGGTTCGCGCCACACTGCCCGTGGTGGGCGGGGCGATCGGGGAGATCACCGGCCGGTTCTACGCGCGGCTGTTCGAGGCCCACCCGGAGCTGCTGCGGGACCTGTTCAACCGCGGGAACCAGGCGGCCGGTACCCAGCGGCAGGCGCTCGCCGGGTCGATAGCGGCGTTCGCCACCGCGCTGGTCGAGCACTCGGACCAGCGGCCGGACGCGATGCTGGCGCGGATCGCGCACAAGCACGCGTCGCTGGGCGTGACGGCCGAGCAGTACCCGGTCGTGCACACGCACCTGTTCGCGGCGATCGTCGAGGTGCTCGGCGACGCGGTCACCCCCGAGGTCGCGACCGCGTGGGACGAGGTGTACTGGCTGATGGCCAACGCGCTGATCGCCATCGAGCGGCGGCTGTACGAGGAGAGCGGCACCAGGGGCGAGCGCCGCCCCTACCGGGTGGCGGCGCGGACCGCCGAGACCGCGGACGTGGCGACCTTCCTGCTGCACCCGGCGGACGGCGGGCCGGTGCCGCCGCACCGGCCCGGGCAGTACGTGTCGGTGCAGGTCGAACTCCCGGACGGCGCACGGCAGATCCGCCAGTACAGCCTCTCAGGGCGGCCGGACGGCGGGCTGCAGATCACGGTCAAGCGGGTCGCCGGCGCGCCGGACGGGGAGGTCTCCACCCACCTGCACCGGCACCTGGACGTGGGCGACACGCTGGACGTCAGCGCACCGTTCGGCGACGTGTCGCTTGAGGACGCCGAGCGGCCGGTGCTGCTGGCCTCGGCCGGGATCGGCTGCACCCCGATCATCGGCATGCTCGGCCATCTCGCCGAGACCGGCGCCACCCGCCGGGTGATCGCCGTGCACGGCGACCGCGACCAGTCCTCGCACGCCTTCCGCGCCGAACTCGACCAGCTGGTGGCCAAGCTGCCGGACGCTCAGGCGCACGTCTGGTACGAGCACCCGGAGGGCGAGTGGCCCGCCGAGCGCACCGGCCTGGTCGACCTGGGCGGCGTGAGCGTCCCGGCCGGCACCGTCGCCTACCTGTGCGGGCCGCTGCCGTTCATGCGAGCCGTCCGGGCCCGGCTGCTGGCCGCCGGGGTGCCCGCCGCCGACATCCACTACGAGGTGTTCGGGCCGGACCTGTGGCTGGGCCAGGACGCCTGACGCCCCATCAGGCCGGGCGGCGGGTGCACCGACCGCCCGGCGGATGGGAGCGGGGTCAGAGCGCGGCGGTGATGGCGTCCCACAGCGCGACCCGGGCGCGCAGCGCGGCGCGGACCGTCTCGCCGCACTCGTCCCAGCGGGCCTGGTCGTCGCCGCACAGGTCGATCAGCATCTGCATGGCCATCGGGGTGTGCTGCTCGCCGTCGACCTCGATGTGCCGGGCCAGGTAGTCCTTGAAGACGGTCAGCCGGCCCTCGGCGTCGTCGATGCTGATCACCTGCTCGAACATCTCGGGGATCAGGTCCTCGCGGCCGAAGGCGAAGGCGGCGGCCTGGCAGTGCACCGGGGCGTCCTCGATGATGCCGAAGGTGACGCCGGTGAACTCGGCGGCGGCCTGCGGGATCCCGGCGTCCTTCGCCGCCTGGTCGACCGGGCGGCCGGCCCGGAGCGCGGTGAGGAAGGCCGTCACGGCGGTGGTGTCCGCGCCGGCGGTGGCCATGCCGTCCAGGTAGAGCTCGAAGTGGCTGATGTACCCGTCGCCGAGCTCGTCGCTCTCCTCGACCAGGACGATCTCGTTGATCAGTCTCCGGCTCGCGGTCGGGCCCTCCGGCAGCCACGGCAGCGAGACGCAGGTGAGCTGCCGCTGCAGGGCCTTGAGCAGCGACATGAAGTCCCACACGGCGAAGACGTGGGTCTCCTGGAAGGTCCGCACCTTCTCCAGGGTGTTCAGGGAGAGGTACATCGGGTGGGTGACGACCTCGCGGCGGACCTCCTCGATCGACTCGCGCAGCGAGGTGAGGCCGGGGTGGGTCTTGTCCCAGTGGTAGCGGTCGGTGCTCATGGCGAAGCTCTCCCATGTGGTGTGGAGGGTCGGGAAACGGGGGGCTGCCGGTGGTGGCGGCAGCTGCGGCTCACTTCACGACGGCGCGGATCGCGTCGCGAAGCTGCTCGCGGCTCGGCTGGAGGGCTTGGTCCAGGCCGAGGGCGAAGGGGAGGACCGCGCCGTCGGGGCGGGTCACTCGGCGGGGCGGGGACAGCAGGCGGAAGTCCTCGGCGGCGACGGCGAGCACCTCGGCGGCGAAGCCGGCGAACCGGTTGGAGTCGTCGGCGACCACCAGGCGGCCGGTGCGGGCCAGCGAGTCGGCGAGCGCGGCGCGGTCCAGCGGGTACAGGGTGCGCGGGTCGAGCACCTCCACCGAGATCTCGTCCGCCAACTCCTCGGCCACCGCGAGGGCGTGGTGGACCAGTTGCCCGACGGCGAGCACCGTCACGTCGGTGCCGGCCCGGTGCACGCGGGCCGCGCCGAGCGGGACCGGGGCGAGCGGCGCGGTGACGTCCTCGCGGACGCCGAGCGCGCCGGCCGGGGCGAACAGCACCACCGGGTCGTCGTCCTCGATCGCCGAACTCAGCAGCCCGTAGGCGTCGGTGGGCGTGGCCGGCACCAGGGTCTTGATGCCCACGTGCGCGAACAGGCCGTACGGCTGGTCGGAGTGCTGGCCGGCCCAGCCGGTGCGGGAGCCGGAGCCGGGGACCACCACGGTCAGCGGGACCTTGGCCTGGCCGCCGGTCATCAGGGAGAACTTGTGGGCCTGGTTGGCGAGTTGCTCGAAGACCAGGAAGAGCAGCGAGGGGATCTGCAGTTCGATCACCGGCCGCATCCCGGCCAGCGCGGCCCCGATCCCGGCGGAGGTGAAGGCCTGCTCGGACAGCGGGGTGTCCACCACCCGGTCGGCGCCGAAACGTTGCTGCAACCCGAGGGTCAGACCGGCCAGGCCCGCGCCGACGTCCTCGCCGAGCACGCACACCGCCGGGTCGCGCTCCAACGCGTCCGACAGCGCCCGGTTCATCGCCTTGGCGTACGACAGCAGGCTCATGCCGGTGCCCCCGCCCTGGGCCGCAGCCCGCTCGCGTACAGGAAGTCGTCCGCTGACGCGATGTCAGGAACGGCCGATTCTTGCGCGAAAGTGGAGGCGGACGCCAGTAGTTGTGTGATTTCGGTGTCGATCGCGTCGATTTTCTCGGCGGCCACCGCCCGGCGGGCGAGGGCCAACGGGTCGCGCTCGCGCCAGGCGGCGACCTCCTCGGCGGTGCGGTAGGCCAGCCGGAAGCGGCGCTCCATGGTGTGGTGCGCCTCGAAGCGGTAGGTCAGGCACTCCAGGAAGCTCGGGCCGCCGCCCGCGCGCGCCCGCCGCACCGCGCGTTCGGCGGCGGCGCGGACGGCCTCCACGTCCATGCCGTCCACCGTCTCGGCGGGGATGCCGAACGCCTCGGCGCGGCCGCGCGCCGACCCGCCGACCGCCGCGGCGGCCGGCAGGGTGGTGGCGTAGCCGTTGTTCTCGCAGACGAACAGCACGGGCGCGCGCCAGATCGAGGCCAGGTTCAGCGACTCCAGCAGCACACCCTGGTTCAGCGCGCCGTCGCCGAAGAACGAGGCCACCACCCGGGGCCGGCCGAGCCGTTGGGACGCCCAGGCCGCGCCGACCGCGATCGGCGCGCCCGCGCCGACGATGCCGTTGGCGCCGAGGATGCCCAGCGAGAAGTCCGCGGCGTGCATCGAGCCGCCCCGGCCGAGGTTCAACCCGCCGACCCGGCCCGCCAGTTCGGCGAGCAGTCGGGCCGGGTCGGCGCCCTTGGCGAGCACGTGGCCGTGCCCGCGGTGGGTGGAGGTCAGCTGGTCGTCGGGGTCGAGCGCCGCGCACACGCCGACGGCGACCGCCTCCTGCCCGATGTACGGGTGGGTGCCGCCGACGATCAGTCCGGACTTCACCCAGTCCAGGGCGAGTTCCTCGAACGAGCGGATCAGCCGGATCATCCGGTACCGGCCGGCCGGATCCGCGAGGTGCGGCAGGCTCACCGGCCGGACCGCCACAACACCGGGCAGAACTCCGGGTCCGCGTAGTCCGGTCGGCCGTCCGCGTCGCGGCGCACCACCGCGTCGTGGTTGTACACCACCGGGCTGCCGTCCGGCTTCAGGAACGAGCGGTAGCGGTTGCCGCCGTCCTGCAGGTGCAGCGAGACCGCCCGGCGGGGCTGGGCGGAGCGGTTGGGGCCGCTGCCGTGGTAGGTGCGGCAGTGGTGGAAGGAGACGTGCCCGCGGGGGATCTCGACCGGGATGCGGTTGACCGCGGCGCCGTTGAACTCGGCGTTCTCCGCGAGGAGTTGGTCGAGCTCCGAGCGGTCGCGTTCGGCGAAGTGGCGGGTCGAGTCGTCGCCGCCGGGCCGCTCCTCCCAGCGGTGGCTGCCGTCCACCATGGTGATGGTGCCCATCTCGGTGGTGCAGTCGTGGAACGGCAGGAACGCGGTCAGCATCCGCTGCGAGGTGGAGGTCTGCCAGTAGTGCTTGTCGAAGTGCCAGGGCACCACGTTGCTCGGCTCGTCGGCGACCGGCGGCTTGAAGATCAGCGTCGCCTGGAAGACCCGGATCTCCTCGGCCTGCGCCAGCCGGGCGGCGACCGCGCCGAGCAGCGGCTTGCGCAGGATCCGGCCGATCTCCTCGTGCTCGTAGTGCACGTAGTCGTTGTGCCGCTGCACCGCACCGTCGGCGGGTGTCCAGGACGCCAGGTGCGGCGGGCGGCCGGGCAGTTCACGGTCCCGCTCGCCGCGGTAGTAGCGCTCGGTGGCGGCCTGCAGCAGGTCGAGTTCCGCGTCGCTGAACAGCCGCCGCGACAGGTACCAGCCGCGCTCGGCGTACTCCAGCACCTCCTCGGTGGTGGGCAGCAGCGCCGACTCCTCGTCGGTCAGCGTGAACGGCTCGATGGTGGTGGTCACGTGGGTCACTCCTCTCAGCTGTCCGCGGCGGCGCGCTCGCGCTCGACCGCCTCGTACAGGGCCTTGATGTTGGCGGTGCCGAAGGTGCCGGCGCCCCGCCGCTCGACCAGCTCCAGGAAGAGGGTCCGCCGCGGGTGGATGGAGCGGGTGAAGATCTGGAACAGCTCGCCGCCGTGGTCGCGGTCGACCAGCACGTTGAACTCGCGCAGCTCGGCGACCGGGATGGCGGTCGGGCCGAGGCGGCCCTCCAGTGCGTCGTAGTAGGTGCCCGGGGTGGTCAGGAACACCACCCCGCGCTCGCCCAACTCCCGTACCGACGCGGTGATCGAGCGGGTGGCGAAGGCCAGGTGCTGGACCCCGGCGCCGCCGTGGGCGTCGAGGAAGCCGTCGATCTGGCCGGGGCTGCGCGCGGTGTCCGGCTCCAGCAGGGTGAGGGTCACCGAGCCGTCGGGGCTCTGCACCACCCGCGAGTCCATCGCCTGGTCGCCGATCTCCACGTACTCGCGGAAGATCTCCCGGTACCCGAGGCCCTGCGCGGCGAACTCCACCCCGGCGTCCAACTGCCCGCCGGGCACCACGACCGCCACGTGGTCGAGCAGCACCAGCGGCCCCTCGCCGGGCAGTTCGTCGGCCGGCAGCGGGTCCGGGTCGGCGGTGAACCGGATCGCCACGTCGCCGAACCCGGCCACCGTGCCCGCACCGTCCAGGCAGCCGCCGCCGGCGTTCAGCGCCCGCTCGGCGGCCGAGGCCGCCGCGACCCGGTCGGTGAAGCGCAGCGCCAGCACCGCGACGCCGTCGCCGTGCCGCCGCACCCACTCGGCGACCTGGTGCTCGGCGTCCACCGCCGAGGTCAGCAGCAGCCGGATCGCGCCCTGGTGGGCCAGCACCTGCTCGGTGCCCGCCGCCACGGCGGCCGGCGCGGTCAGGGTGAACCCCCAGGCGTCGCGCAGGTGCGCGGCGTACTTGTGGGCGTCCTCCACGTACAGTTCGGCGTAGGCGAGGCCCGGGCCGGTCATGAGGTCCCTCCGAGGTGCTTGGCCGGGATGCTCGGCGGACCGAACACCAGGCTCAGGTTGTGGCCGCCGAAGGCGAAGGAGTTGGACAGCGCGTACCGCACCGGGCGGCGCTCGGCCGCGCCGCGCACGTGCCGCAACCCGTCCGCCGGGTCCGGCTGTTCGAGGTTGAGGGTGGGCGGCAGGACGCCCTCGGCGACGGCCAGCGCGCAGACCGCCGCCTCCACCGCCCCGGCGGCGCCCAGCAGATGGCCGGTCGCGCCCTTGGTGGAGCTGACCGACGGGCCGTCGGGGCCGAACACGGCGCGCAGCGCGGAGGCTTCGGCGCGGTCGCCGAGCTTGGTGCCGGTGCCGTGCGCGTTCACGTAGTCGACCGCGCCGGCGTCCAGGCCGGCCGAGCGCAGCGCGAGGCGCATCGCCGCGGCCGCGCCGGACCCGTCGGGGCGGGGCATGGTCGGGTGGTGGGCGTCGGTGGTCGCGCCCCAGCCGGCCACCTCCGCGTACCCGGCGGCGCCGCGGGCGGCGGCGTGCTCGGCCCGCTCCAGCACCAGCACCGCGCTGCCCTCGCCGAGCACGAACCCGTTGCGGCGGGCGTCGAACGGCCGGGAGGCCTGCGTCGGATCGTCCCAACCCGAGGCCAGTGCACGGGAGTTGTCGAAGGCGGCGGCGATCGTCGGGTGCAGCGGGGCCTCGCTGCCGCCGCACACCACGACGTCCGCCTCGCCGCCGCGGATCAGCCGCAGCCCCTCCGCGACGGCCTGCGCGCCCGCCGCGCAGGCGGTGATCACGGCGGAGCTGTAGCCGCGGATGCCGTGGGTGATGGCGATCCGGGCGGCCGCCATGTTGGAGAGCATCCCCGGCAGCAGGTAGGGGCTGACCGCGGCCCGGCCGCGCTGCCGGCGTCCGTCGGCCTGCTGCTCGTACGTCTCCAGCCCGCCGCCGCCGGTGGCCAGCACCACCGCGACCCGCTCCGGGTCGGCGTGCTGACCGACCGTCAGCTCGGCGTCGGCGAGCGCGTCGGCCGCGGCCGCCAGGGCGAGCAGCACGAAGCGGTCCGCGCAGCGGGTCTCGGTGGGCGGCAGCACCTCGACGGCGGGCACCTCGGGGGCGATCCCGGCGGCGCGCAGCCAGCCGGCGGCCGGGTGGCCCTCGGGCGGGGCGACCAGCCCGGAGCGGCCCGCCGCCAGCGACTCGAACACCTCGGGGACGCTGCGGCCGAGCGGGGTGAGGAACCCGATGCCGGTCACCACCGCCGCGGCGGCGCTCACCGCGCCCCGGCCTCGGCCAGGTGGCGCCGGCGCAGCAGCACCTTCCGGACCTTGCCGGTCGGGCCGACCGGGATCGACTCGTCGGCGACCGGCTGCACCGAGCGGACCACCTCGGCGACGTGCGGCTCCAGCGCGGCCAGCACCTCGGCGGTGCGGTCGCGCTCCTGGTCGGCGGCCGGGTCGAGCTGCAGCAGCACGTCCGCCACCACCGTGTCGCCGTCGCGGAACGCCACCACCGTGCAGTCCAGCACCTCGGGGCAGGCGGTCAGTACCCGCTCCTCGCTGGCGGCGGTGTGCAACCGGCGGCCGCCGGTCAGCTCGACCGTGTCGACGGCGCGGTCCACGTGGTAGTAGTAGCCGTCCTCGTCGCGGTACATCAGGTCGCCGGTGAGGAAGTAGCCGCGCACCCGGGTGCGGTGGGTGGTGACCGAGTCGTTCCAGTAGCCGAGCGACAGGGTGGGGGAGCGGGTGCCGAGCTCGCCGACCTCGCCGGGGCCGAGCTCGTTGCCGTCCGGGTCGAGGACCGCGCAGTCGACGAAGGCGTGCGGGCGTCCCACGCAGCGGCCGTAGCGCTCGGAGTCGACGGTGTGGGTGATGAAGAAGTGCGAGTGGCCCATCTCGGAGGAGCCCAGGCCGTCGATGAAGACCGAGCCGGCGGTGCGCACCCGGCCCTCGCGGGTGGCGGTCTCCCGGGAGCCCTGGGCGACCAGCCGGCGGATGTGTGCCTCGTGCGCGCAGTCGCCGGTGTTCCACCACAGGCCGACCGAGGCGAGGTCGCGCCGCGCGAGGTCGTGCCGGGCCAGGTCGGCCCAGGTGGTGGCGAAGCCGTACACGCTCTGCGGCTGCCAGCGCTCGATGGCGTTCAGCACCTCACCGCCGGACTGACTGGAGATCAGGTGCAGTTGGGAGTCGAAGCTGAGCGCCAGGTTGACCGCGATCAGGGTCGCCGCGTGCGGCGCGGGCAGCGCGCTGAGCACCCGGTCGATGCCCTGCGGGCGGGGCAGCAGCAGGCGGTGGCGGATCGCCGCGTACAGGCTGTCGTGCGAGTGCAGCACCGCCTTGGGCAGGCCGGTGGTGCCGGAGGAGTGGGTGATCGCCACCGGGTCGGTGGGCCAGTGCCGGTACGGCGCGGGCGCCGACTCCGGGTCGCCCGCGCCGAGTTCGGCGGTGTCGGCGAGCAGCGTGGTGCCGAAGTCCTGGTCGGCCAGCGCCTTGGCGTGCGCGGTGTCGGCGAGCAGCCCGGCCGCGTTCAACCGGCGCAGGTAGCGGGCCGAGGTGTCCGCGTCCAGCGCCGGGTTGAGCAGTGCCGGGATCGCGCCGAGCCGGGTCAGCGCCAGGAAGGCCAGCACCTGGTCGGCCGCGGCGGAGGCCTGCACCGCGACGGGGTCGCGCCGGCGCACCCCGAGGGCGTGCAGCGCGGCGGCTCTGGCGCGGACGGCGCGGTCGAGTTGACGCAGCGTCAGGGTGGTGAGGGCGGGGTGCTCGTCGACGGCGGTGTCGAAGGTCAGGGTCGGCGAGTCCAGGCCGAGGCCCTGCTCGACGCGGGTGGTCAGCACGTTGCCGGCGCCGACGGACGGGTCCGCGGACAGGACGGCACGCAGGGTGCGGATGCTCATGGTTCCCGTTCTGGTCGTGGTGCGGGAGGGGGAGTCGGGTTCTCGCGCGGCCGCGGTGCGCGAGGCGGGGTCGGGTGCGGTCAGGGAGCGAGCAGGACCGCGGTGGCGTGGTCCGGCGGGCCCTGGACGGCGGTGATCGCCAGGACCTGCTCGGCGTCGCCGTCCTCGATCAACAGGGCTGCCTGTTCCTGAAGTTGACGTGTATCGTGAAAGCCGGGGCCGAGCGCGACGACCGGGCCGTCGAGCTGCCAGCGCGCGGCCAGGTGGCCGAGCACCGCGTTCGGGTTGGACTGGTAGAAGAGCAGCGGCGGCACCCGGTGGCCTTCGGCGACGGCCTCGGCGAGCGCGTCGGCGGTGCCCAGGTCGCCGGTCGGGCTGACCAGCAGCAGGGCGGTGCGCGGCGCGTCGGCCGCGGGCGGCGGACCGTAGGCCAGGCGCAGGCAGCGTTCGGCGGCCTCCGCGATCAGGGGGCTGAAGGTGGAGACCACGAACCCGGCGATCGGCGGCAGCTGGTCGCCGGGACTGCTCGGCCAGTGCGCGCGGGCCAGCACCCGGAGCGGCGGGTCGGACGTCCGGCGAGCCGAACGTGCTTCGGTGGAAGGGGAGTTGACGGTCGGTATCACGGCGTGGCCTTGGCGGGCGGACGGGCGGCGCTCATGCGGGCGCCAGCAGCAGGGCGGTGTTGGCGCCGCCGAACGCGGCGTTGACGGTCAGGGCCAGTTCCGGGGCGGCCGGCCGGGGCAGGTCGAGGACCAGTTCCAGCGGGCAGTCCGGGTCCGGGGCCCGCCAGCCGGCGTTGACCGGCAGCCGGCCCGCGCGCAGCACGCCGACGGTGACGGCGAACTCCAGCAGCGCGGACGCCTCGAGGGCGTGGCCGTGCAGCGACTTGGTGGAGCTGACCGGCGGGGTGCCGGACGGGTAGAGCAGGGTGAGCGCGGCCGCTTCGGCCCGGTCGCCGAGCTTGGAGCCCGCGCCGTTGGCGTTGACGTAGCCGATCCGGTCCGGGCCGGCGCCCGCGCGGGCCAGTGCGGAGCGCACTGCCCGGGCCAGCCCGGCACCGTCCGGACGCGGCCGCACGACGTGGTGCGCGTCCCCGGTGCGTCCCCAACCGGCCAGCCGGGCCAGGGCGTTGCCGCCGCGACGGCGCAGCGCCGTAGCCGACTCGAGGACCACCGCGACCACGGCGTCGCCGAGCAGCATGCCCTGCCGGCCGAGACTGAACGGCCGGACCGCGCCGTCGGTGGACAGCGCCCGGCCGGCGTCGAACACCGCGAAGGTGTCCGGCTCGACCAGGTAGCCGGCGGCGACCACCACCCGCTCCCGGCGGCCGGAGGCGATCAGTGCGGCGGCGTCCGCCACCGCGGTGGACGCGGCGACGCACGCCCCGGTGTAGACCCGGGGCCGCAGCCCGGTGCGGGCGGCGACCTCGGCGGCAACCGGCCCGGTGCGCCGGTCGCCGTGCAGCGCCAGCAGCACCTCGTCGGCGCCCCCGTCCGGGGTCCGGCCGTGGCCGGGATCGGCCAGGGCGTCCGCCTCGGCCAGCACCGCCGTCAACTGGTCGGCCAGCCGCGGCGATCCGGCCGCGGTCGCGGCCAGGTCGGTGCGGCGCAGGTCGGTGGCGAAGCGGGTGACCGGGGAGAACGCCGGCCGGCCGGCCAGCACGCCCTCGGTCAGCGCCGCGAGCCCCGCGCCGAACGCCGAGCGGACCCCGACTCCCGCGACCAGCACGGCGCCTGGCGGCGGACCGTCCCGGAGAGCGGCGGTAGTCATGACCCGGCGACCCCGGCGACCCCGACGGTCTCCCCGGTCCCGGTCCCGGTCCCGGCGCCCGCCGCGGCGAGCACCGCACCGAGCGCCAGGGCCGCGTCGTCCACCGTGCGGATGGCGTCCAGGCGGTCGTCGTCCAGGTCGAGTTGCACCCCGTACGCCTGCTCGACCTCGGCGATCAGCCAGGTCAGCTCCAGCGAGCCGAGTTCCTCCTCGACCTGTTCGGGGGAGCGGTCGCCGTACCGGGCGAGCATCGAGCGGACCGCGGTGCGGTCGAGCGGGCCCTGCGGGGCCGGTCGGTCGACGCCCATCAGGCCGAGCCCACCGCGGACTTGGCGATCCGGGAGGCGACCTCGGCGGCGAACTCGTCGATCGTCATCAGCGCGGTCGACTCCATGTCGTCGAGTTCGAAGCGGACCCCGAACTCCTCCTCGACCTGCACCGCCAGGTCGGCCAGCGCCAGCGACTCCAGATCGAGCCCGGCCGGGCCCAGGTCGGTCTCCGAGGTGACCTGCGAGACGTCGTAGTTCATCGCGGCCAGGGTGGCGAGGACGAACGAGCGGACTTGTTCCTGCATGGGCTGACTCTCCAACGCGTCGGGAAGGGCGGATCGGTGTCCGGGCAGCACGGACCGGCGGAGGGGCGGACGGCGTCTGGAACCGTCCGGACCCGCCGGAGAGATACCGGAGACCCGGATGAAGGGGGGATCAGCGGGCGTCGTCGGCCTGTCGGCGCAGGGCGGCGGCGTCCCGCAGCAGCTTCCCGGTGGCGGTCCGGGGCAGTTGCGGCAACACGTGCAGGCGGCGGGGCAGCTTGTAGCCCGCCAGTTGTTTGCCGAGCAGTTCGCGCAACTGCTCGGCGGCGCCGCCCGGTCGGGACGGCGGGCAGGAGACGCCGTCGGCGGTCGCGGCATACGCCTCGATCGCGCCGTCGGCGAAGACCACCACGGCCTCGACCACGCCGGGGAGCCCGGCGAGGGTCTGCTCGACCTCGTTGAGGTCGACCTTGAGACCGCCGATGGAGATCTGGGAGTCGCGTCGGCCGAGCACCGTGACCAGGCCGGTCGCCGGGTCGAGCAGGGCCGCGTCGCGGGTGTGCAGCAGGCCGTCCGACCAGCGGGTCGGATCGGTCAGGCCGAGGTAGGGGGAGTGCGCGCGGGCGATGTGCAGTTCGCCGCCCTCGACACTGAGCTCCAGGCCGTGCACCGGTGCCACCGCAGGATGGTGACGGCCCGTCAGGTCGGTCGCGATCACGCCGACCTCGGTCATCCCGTACATGGTGCCCAGCGGCACCCCGTACCGGGCGCGGAACGCCTCCGGCAGGTGCGGGCGGACCAGTTCGCCGGCCACGATCATCCGGCGCAGCTGCGGCAGCGGCGGGGGAGCGGCGACCGCGGCCAGCAGCTCGGCGTGGAACGGCACGCCGATCACGGTGGTCGGTGCCGGCCCGGCGGCGACGGCCGCCAGGATGCCGCTCGGCGTCATCCGCTCCGGCACCACCAGCTCCACCCCGGCGTGCAGGGCGTGCAGCAGCCCGCCGACCAGGCCCAGCACGTGGACCGTGGAGGACAGCAGCACGGTGCGCTCGCCGCGCGCCGGGAACTCCGGCAGCCGGGCGTAGCAGTCGAGTTCGCGCAGCAGATCGGCCGCGGTGCGGGCGATCACCTTGGACGGGCCGGTCGAGCCGGAGCTCAACTGCACCAGCGCATGCCCGCCGGCCTCCGGCGCGTCGGCCGCGAGGGTGCGGAACTGCAGCTCGCCGTCGATGAGTTCGACCAGCACCCGCGGGTTCAGCCGCTCCAGCGCCCGGTCCACCTCGGCGGCGGTCAGCCGGTGGTCCAGCAGGACCGCCTGGCCGCCGGAGCGCCAGACCGCGAGCAGGACGGCGGCGAAGTCCAGCGACGGCGCCAGCCGCAGCGCGGCCACGCCCCGCTCGCCGAGACCCGCCGCGGCCAACTGCCGCTGCCGCTCGGCCACCAGGGCGCGCAGGGCGCCGCGGTCCACCGGAGCGCCGAAGCGCAGACACGGTTCGCCGTCCGGTCCGGCGAGTAACTGCTGGTCCACCCAGGTCGCGACAACCGTGTGGTCGCGCCCAGGAGTTGGGGTAAGCGTCAACGCAACTCCGCGCGCTCGAAAAGGGAAGCATGGGTCGAGAAGTTGTGATGCTTCAGTGTCGAACCCCCGTCGGCCCCGACCTTTGCACGGGAGTCCATCAAGGGTCAAGGTCTATACCAGTGGCCGGATGGCCCCTACGCTGTCCAACGTTTCCGGACCAGTTGACTGACCATCAGGAGGCTTGGAGGCGATGGTTCCGCTCACGCTGGCGGAGCACGGCGCGCTGGCGAAAGCCCGACTACCCGCCGCGATCTGGGACTTCTTCGAAGGCGGAGCCGGCCGCGAGTGGACCAGCCGGGCCAACCGCGCCGCGTTCCGCCGACACGTCCTGCGCCCGCGCGTCCTGGTGGACGTCTCCGCGCCGGACTGCCGCACCGAACTGCTCGGCGCCACGCTCGCCGCCCCGTACGGCGTCGCGCCGATGGCCTACCACCAACTCGCCCACCCGGACGGCGAAGTGGCCACCGCCCGGGCCGCCGCCGCGGCCGGCGCGCTGCTGGTCACCAGCATCTTCGCGGGCCGCACCCTGGAAGAGATCGCCGCCGCCGCGCCCGACGCACCGCGCTGGCTCCAGCTGTACTGGCTGCGCGAACGCGGCGCCCTGACGGCGCTGGTCCGACGCGCCGAACAGGCCGGCTACCAGGCGCTGGTGCTCACCGTCGACGCCCCCAAGGTCGGCCGCCGGCTGCGCGACCTGCGCAACGCCTTCGCACTGCCGCCCGGCCTCACCGCCGCCAACCTGGCCGCCGAACTCACCACCGGCGCCGGACACTCCGCCGCCGGTACCTCCGGCATCGAGGAACACTCCCGGCAGCAGTTCGACCCCGGGCTGAGCTGGGCCGACCTGGCCTGGCTGCGCGAGCGGACCCCGCTGCCGCTGGTGCTCAAGGGCGTGCTCACCGCCGAGGACGCCCGGCTCGCCGTCGAGCACGGCGTGGACGCGCTCATCGTCTCCAACCACGGCGGCCGCCAGCTCGACGGCACCCCGCCCGCGCTCGCCGCCCTCCCCGAGGTGGTCGCCGCCGTCCCGGCCGGCTACCCCGTGCTGGTCGACGGCGGCCTGCGCCACGGCGCCGACCTCGCCAAAGCCCTCGCCCTCGGCGCCCGCGCCGCCCTGATCGGGCGGCCCGTGCTGTGGGGACTCGCCCACGGCGGCGAGCACGGCGCCCGCGCCGTGCTCGACCTGCTGCGCGAGGAACTGCTCGACACCATGGTGCTCGGCGGCCGTCCGACCCTGGCCGACCTGGACCGCACCGCGCTCGCGCCCTGGCCGCCGCAATCGCTGACGTAGCGTCAGATCGGCTGTAGGTGGTTCTGCCCACCCGCCGTGGGCGATCCACCCAGAGCTTGCGCACCACCTTCGTGCTCGACCTTCACGTACAACGAGAGGATCCCGTGGCGACCGCACACCCCGACCCCGCCGCACCTGCCGCCACCGCCGAGTCGCTGTTCGCCGGCTGGGACTGGGAGGACCCGGAGGGGCTGACCGCGCGCACCGACGCGTTCACCGAGAACCTGGCCCGGTGCGAGAGCCTGGAGCAGGTCCGGGAGGAACTCCCGCACAGCCACCAGGACTTCCAGCAGCTGGGGGTGACCGGCCTGGAGTTCGCCGCGTTCCGCACCCGCCACCCGGCCGGGCTCGGCACCGACCTGGTCGGCCTGCACAGCGACACCGACGCGACCAAGCCCGGACCGGTCTACCGGGTCGACGGCAGCAGCCTGTTCACCCAGCTCGACATCTCGCAGCCGCTCCCGTTCGCCGACCACAGCGTCGACTGGGTGTACGCCGAGCACCTCATCGAGCACGTCCCGCTCGCCGTCGCGGTGCACTGGCTCGGCGAGGTCCGCCGCGTCCTGCGCCCCGGCGGCCTGCTCCGGCTCACCACCCCCGACCTGGCCCGCTACATCCACGGCTACCTCGACGAACGCGAGAGCTTCTTCGCCCGCCACCGCCGCCGGCTGCGCACCATGCGGGTCGGCCCGCCGATGCCCGAGCGGCGCGCCTTCATGCTGAACCAGATCTTCTACCACTTCGGCCACCGCTGGATCTACGACGAAGCCGAACTGCGGCACGTCCTCGAGCGCGCCGGGTACGCCGGATTCACCATCGAGCGGCGGGAGTTCCAGACCGGCGCCCGCCCCGACGTCGCCGACCTGGACACCGCCTTCCGCAAGGACGAGTCGATCTACCTGGAGGCCCTCGCCCCGGGAGCCGGACACTGATGCCGCTGCACCCGCAGGCCGAGGCGATGCGCGCCCGCCGCGCCGCCGCCGGCACCCCGCCGCTCTACACCCTCACCCTCGAGCAGGCCCGCGCCGCCGACCTCGCCGACCTGCGGGCCGCCACCGGCGCCCGCGAAGAGGTCGGCAGCGTCGAGGAGTTCACCGTCGACGGCCCCGCCGGACCGCTCACCATGCGGCACTACCGGCCCAAGCAGGCCCCGCCCGCCACCGCCCGCCCCGCCCTGCTGTACCTGTACGGCGGCGGCTGGGCGCTCGGCTCGCTGGAGACCGGCGACCCGATCTGCCGAGCCCTCGCCAACGCCGCCGGCTGCTCCGTCCTCGCCGTCGGCTACCGGCACGCCCCCGAACACCGCTTCCCCGCCGCCGTCCTGGACTGCCACGCCGCACTGGAGTGGACCGCCGGACACGCCGCCGAACTCGGCATCGACCCCGCACGGATCGCCGTCGGCGGCGACAGCGCGGGCGGGAACCTGGCCGCCGCACTCACCCTGCTCGCCCGCGAGTGCGGCGGACCCGCGCTCGTCCACCAACTGCTCGTGTACCCGAACACCGACCACCGGCCGGGCTCTGACGCGCCGTCCGGCCCGGCGGACCCGCTGCTGTTCAACCGGCACTCGGTCGCCTGGTACTGGTCGCACTACCTCGCCGACCCCGCCGACGCCGACGACCCGCTCGCCTCCCCGCTGCGCGCCGCCGACCACGCCGGCCTGCCGCCCGCCACCGTGATCACCGCCGAGTACGACCCGCTGCGCGACGAGGGCGAGGAGTACGCCGGGAAGCTGCGCGCCGCCGGCGTCCCCGTCGAACTGCGCCGCTACGCCGGGATGCCGCACGGCTTCTTCGCCATGCCGGGCGTCCTGGACGACGGCCGGGCCGCCCAACGGTACGCCGCGCAGCGCCTGGTGGCGGCCTTCGAGAGCGCGCCCGCGGACCGCGCCGGGGCGGGGCGGCCGTGAGCGGCCCGCTGCGGCTGGCGGAGCTGCACGGCTCGCTCTCGGATCCGCTGCTGGACGCGATGACCTTCCTCAACGAGGTCACCGGCCGCTACCCCGACGCGGTCTCCTTCGCACCCGGTCGCCCGTACGAGGAGTTCTTCGACCCCGCGGAGATCCCCCGCCACCTGGACGCCTACCTGCGGCACCTGCGCGAGGAGCGCGGCCTGACGGAGAGCCGGGTCCGGCAGGAGGTGTTCCAGTACGGGCGCACCAAGGGGCTGATCGCGCCGCTGATCGCGGCCGCGCTGGCCGCCGACGAGGAGCTGGCGGTGGACCCGGAGGCGCTGGTGGTCACCGTCGGCGCGCAGGAGGGCATGCTGCTGGTGCTGCGCGCGCTGTGCGCGGACCCGGACGACGTGCTGCTCGTCTCCTCGCCCTGCTACGTCGGGGTGACCGGTGCGGCGCGGCTGCTCGACCTGACGGTCCGTCCGGTCCCCGAGGCCGGCCCGGACGGCGGCCTCGACCCGGAGGCGCTGGCCGCGGCCGTCCGCGAGCTGCGGGCCGCCGGGAAGCGGCCGCGGGCCTGCTACGTGGTCCCGGACTTCGCCAACCCGAGCGGCGCCAGCATGGGCCTCGACGCCCGCAAGCGGCTGCTGGAGGTCGCCGAGGAGGCCGGGCTGCTGCTGATCGAGGACAACCCGTACGGCTTCTTCGGCCGCACCGCCCAGGCCCGGCCCACGCTGAAGGCGCTGGACGGCGACGGGCGGCGGGTGGTCTACCTCGGCTCGTTCGCGAAGACCTGCTTCCCCGGCGCCCGGGTCGGCTACGTCGTCGCCGACCAGCAGGTGATCGGCCCGGACGGGCGGCTCGGGCTGCTCGCCGACGAGCTGGCCAAGCTGAAGAGCATGACCACCGTGAACACCTCGGCGCTCAGCCAGGCGGTGATCGGCGGGATGCTGCTGCGCGGCGGCCTGCGGGCCGCCAACGAGCCCGCCCGCCGGTTCTACGCGGCCAACATGGAGCTGCTGCTGACGGAGTTGGAAAAGGCTTTCCGGCACACCCCCGGCCTCACCTGGAACGCCCCGGAGGGCGGCTTCTTCGCGGTGCTGACCGTCCCGTTCCAGGCCGACGAGCAGGCCCTGGACGCCTGCGCGCGGGAGTACGGCGTGCTGTGGACCCCGATGTCCGGCTTCTACCCGGACGGCGGCGGCGAGCACCGCCTGCGGCTGTCCTGCTCCTACCTGACGCCGGAGCAGATCACCGACGGCGTACGGCGACTGGCCGCGTACGTGCACACCAGGCTGCCGGCCGGCGGGGCGGACGGCCGGTAGGACGGCGCAGCGAGCAGGGGTCGGGCTGGGTGCCCGGCCCCTGCTCGGCATGCGCCGTCACGGGCGGCGGGTCAGCGGACGCGTTGGGCGAAGAGGCGGGCGGACCAGGCCACGGCGAGGACGGTCATCAGGGCGGTCAGCAGCAGGCCGCGCCAGACCGCGGGGGCGTCGAGGTGTCCGGCGAAGAGTTCGCGCATGCCTTCGACGGCCCAGTAGCAGGGGTTCCAGGAGGCGGCGGTCCGCAGCCAGGCGGGGGCGAGCGCGATCGGCAGCAGGGTGCCGGAGAGCAGGGCGAGCGGCTGGGCGATGGTGTTGACGACGGGGCCGAGGGCGGCGTCCGTGGGCACCAGCAGGGCCAGCCCGTAGGAGACCGAGGAGGCCATCATCGCCATCAGGGCGAGCAGCGCGAGGGCCAGCAGCAGGTCCGTGAAGGAGACGGTCAAGCCGAACGGGATGGCCAGCACCGCGATGATCACCGACTGGACGAGCAGCGCGGTGGTCTCCCGCAGGGCCCGGCCGAGCAGCAGGGCGACCCGGCTGACCGGGGTGACCCGGGAGCGCTCGATGATGCCGGCGTGCAGCTCGCCGAGCAGCGTGAAGCCGGTGAACAGGCCGCCCATCACGGCGAGCGCGGAGAGCAGGCCCGGCACGTAGATGCGGTAGGCGTCGGCGGTGCTGTGCGCTCCGGAGGCGGCCAGCGCCGAGGTCAGCAGCGGTGCGAACAGCAGCAGGTAGGTGAAGGGCTGGAGCAGCCCGACGGCGAGCCAGGTGGGGGAGCGGGCCATCAGGAGCAGTTGGCGCTGGTAGACCAGCCAGGTGTCGCGGGCGAGCTTCACGGGGACCTCACGGGGCGTCGGGAAGGATCGAGGGCTGACGGCGCTGACGCAGGGTCAGCCGGGCGGCATCGGCCGCAGGAGGTCAGCTGTGCACCAGCGGGCGGCCGGTGAGTGCCAGGAAGACGTCGTCCAGGCTCGGGCGCTGCAGCTGGACGTGCTCCGGCTCCAGGCCGGCCGCGGCCAGCGCGCGCAGCAGCTGCGGGATGGCGGTGGCCGCGGAGTCCACGTGCAGGCGCAGGCCGTCCTCGCCCGGCAGGCTCTCCAGCCGCTGCACGCAGGGGAGTTCGGCGAGGGCGCGCTCGGCTCGGGCGGTGTCGCCGTCGCCGGGCAGGCCGATGGTGACGGCGTCGCCGGAGATCTCCTGCTTGAGCTGCTCGGGGGTGCCCTCGTTGACGATGCCGCCGTGGTCGACGATGCCGATCCGGTCGCAGAGCGCGTCGGCCTCGTCCAGGTAGTGGGTGGTCAGCAGCACGGTCATGCCGTCCTCGCGCAGGCGGCGGACCTCGGCCCACACCTGGGCGCGGCTGCGCGGGTCGAGTCCGACGGTGGGCTCGTCGAGGAAGAGCACCTTGGGGCGGTGCACCACGCCGAGGGCGAGGTCGAGGCGGCGGCGCTGGCCGCCCGAGTAGGTCTTGCAGAGGCGGTCGCCGAACTCGCCCAGGTCGAAGGCGGCCAGGCCGTGCTCGGCGCGCTGGACGGCCTCGGCCTTGCCGATGCCGTACATCCGGGCCTGCAGGACGAGTTCCTCGCGGGCGGAGGCGTTGTCGGTGGTGCCGCCGCCCTGCGCGACGTAGCCGATCCGGCGGCGGACCTCGCCGGGCTCGCGGAGCAGGTCCGCGCCGGCCACCGAGGCGTCGCCGCCGTCGGGGGTGAGCAGGGTGGCGAGCATGCGCAGGGTGGTGGTCTTGCCCGCGCCGTTCGGGCCGAGGAGGCCGTAGATCTCGCCCTCCTCGACGTGCAGGTCGATGCCGCGAACCGCGTCGACAGCGGTACCGCGGCGGGGCTGGAAGGACTTGCGCAGCCCCTTGGTCACGATCAACCCGGACTCCTGTGGTCGGTTGGGATCGGATGCCGGAGCAGACCCTAGGGCCCGAGCCGGTCTGCCGACAATGGTCTGGACCAGATGGCGGGACGGGTTCAGCGCGGTGCGCGCGCGAACCGCTCCAGGCGTTCGACCGCGGCCACCGCGCCGCCGCCGTCGAGCAGTTGACGGCCCAACAGGCGTGCGGCGGCGCCGATCTCGGGCCGCGTCAGAGCGGCCGACAGCGCTGCGTGCAGCTGGTGGGGGGTGGCGGTGGCGAAGTCCACCTGGACGGCGGCGCCGAGGGCGGCGAGCCGTGCGGCGGTCACGGGCTGGTCGTGCCGGATCGGGGCGACCACCAACGGCCGCCCGTGGACCAGGGATTCGCCCACGGTGTTCATCCCGCCGTGGCACAGTACGGCGTCCACCGCCCCGCGCTCAAGCAGTTCCAGCACCGGAACCCGGTCCAGGGCGATCGACCCGGGCGGCAGTGCGGCGTCCCCGGGGGCCGCCACCACCGCCTGGACGTCCGGGAGTTCGGCCAGCGCGGCGGCCACCCGGCGGTGGAAGTCGCCCGCCACCTCGGCCGACAGGGTGCCCATGGTGACCAGCACCCGGCGTCGGTCCGGGTCCAGCAGCTCCCAGGGGAACGGGAGTTCCGGGCGACCGGCGAGCAGCGGTCCGACCAGCGCGTATTGCGTCGGCACGGCCGGCAGGCCGACCAGCTCCGCGCAGGTCGGCGCGATCACCAGGTCGGGCGAGAACCGCGGGTCGGTGAACCGGTCGGCGGGCAGCCCGGCCCGCTCCCACAGACCGTGCAGCACCCCGTCCAGCCACGCCGTCAACTCCCGGTCGTCGTCCAGCGGTCGGCCGATCTCCAGCGAGGACGGGGCGAACGAGGCCCAGGGCACCCCGGCCTTCTGCGCGGCCAGCGCGCCCGCCGGACTGTGCTGGTCGGCCAGCACCACGTCGGGCCGCCACTCGGCGATCGCCCGCTCCACCGCGCGCAGCGTGAACCGGGTGTACGGCGCGACGAAGCCCTCCCACAGTGAGCGCACCGCCGCCGCGCCGCCCGCCGCCTGCTCCCGGAACACCCGGGCGCCGGTCGGGTGCACCACGGCGTCCGGCCCCAGCACCGGCCGCAGCGCCGACTCCGGCCCCACCCAGCAGAGTTCATGGCCCTGCAGCTCCCACTCCAGGGCCAGCGCCCGGGCCGGCAGCAGGTGCCCGGCCAGCGGCGGGACCACCACCAGGCAGCGCAGCGGACGGTCGACGGCGGTTTCCACGGAGGCCACGACGGCTCCCTCCGGACGGCGCCGGATTTCGCGGCGCGGGTCAACGGGCGGACGGGCGAGAGGTGTTGGGCGGCGGCGGTGCGGCGCCTGCGTTCGTCGTGTGCAAACGACGGGGGAGCGGTGAAGGTCCGGCGCAGGCGGTGCGAAGGAAGCCCCGGTGATCTCTTGTGCGGGCCGGGGAGGCGACGGAATACTAGCCCGCGTGACCGCTCTGGAGGCAGTCGCCGTCCACCTGCCGCCCGTCGCCGAACCGATCGAACTGGTCGGAGCGCGCCTCGGGCTGACCGATCGTCAGGTCAAGCTGTTCCGCCGGTTCCACGGACTCGACCAGGTCCGCCTGGACCCGGACGGCGACCTGACCGATCTGCTCACGGCAGCGGCGTCGGCCCTGACCGAACTGCGCGGCCGCGAACACCGGGTGAAGTACGTGCTGCACGCGCGCAGCCTGCCGATCGCGGCGCCCTACCCGCACAACCCGCTGCACGAACTGCTCGGCCGTCTGGGGCTGGACCATGCGCGTGCCTTCACCATCACCCACCACGCCTGCGCCGGCTCCCTGCTGGCCCTGGACGTGGCCGGTCGGCTGCTGGCGGCAGATCCCGACCCCGAGGCGATGGCGCTGATCCTGGCGGGCGAGAAGACCTTCACCCGGGACGCCCGACTCGTCCCGGACACCGCCCTGTTCGGCGAGGGGGCGGCCGCCTGCCTGGTGCGAGCCGAAGGCGAACGCGACCGCGTGCTGTCCTACGCGGTCGACCAGCACGGCGAATTCGACGGGCGATTCGCCGACGATCCGGAGCTGCTGGAGCGCTATCAGCGCAGCTACCCGGAGCTGGTGGTCGGCGTGATGGAAGCCGCACTCAAGGAAGCCGGCGAGACCTGGGAGTCGATCCGGCTGCTGCTTCCGCACAACGTCAACCAGGTCTCCTGGAAACGGATCTGCCGCCTGACCGGGTTCCCGCCCGAGCGGGTGGTGCTGGACAACGTCCCCGCGGTGGGGCACAGCTTCGCCGCCGACGTCCTGCTCAACCACCACACCGCCACCACGCGTGGCCTGCTCCGCCGCGGCGACCGCTACCTGGTGGCCGCGTCCGGACTCGGTGCGACCTTCGCCGCCATGGTGCTGCAGCACTGAGGCCCACCGCCTCCGCACGTGCCGCGGTGCCCGGCGCGCCGACCGCGCCGCCGTCACGCCGCCTCGCCGCCTTGTGAATCATCAGGCCGTGCCCACCAGTTGGGCCCGGCCGGATTGGGAATCGCCATGACCGACTCCACCGTTGCCGAAACCGCTGCCGGTACCGAAGCCGCTGCCGACGTCGACTCCGCCGCCGACCCCGAGCTGCGCGCCCGCGCGCTCGACGGGATCCTGCTGCTGCTGCCCCGGGTGCTCAAGAAGGAACTGCCCGAGGTCGGCGAGAACGCCTGCCTCTTCGACGAGGTCGGGCTGACCTCCGCCGCCACCCTGGAACTCATCCTGGAACTCGAGGACCACCTCGACGTGCAGATCGACGTCGAGGGGATCGACCAGGACGACCTGCGCTCGGTCGGCACCCTGGCGGGCTTCGTCGCCGGACACGTCATCGCCGAGGACTGAGCGTGCGCGTCCGCGGACCGCTTCCCGACCGCACCCTGCCCCGCAGCGGCTCCCCGCTGCGCCTGACCACCGCGCACGCCCTCGACCTGACCGGAGACTCCCCGCTCGCCGCCGACCCCGACCTGCGCACCTTCACCGCCGACCTGGCCGGACCGTACGGGCTGGCCCTGGACGAGGACAACCTCGGCGGCGCCCGCGGCCAGTCATACGCGGCCCTCGCCGAGCAGGCCGTGCACCACCTGGTGGACGCCACCCGCCCGGTGGACCTGCTGGTCCTGGTGTACGCCACTCCGGACGTCCGGCCCGGCCAGGCCGTCGCCGTCCACCTCAGCGGCGTCTGCCCGGGCGAGCCGCTGTCCTTCGCGCTGTGCGACGAGGGCGCCGGCGGCGGCTTCACCGCGCTGCGGATCGCCGACGCCTACGCCCGCACCGCGGGGGCGCGGCGCGTCCTGCTGATCGCGGTCGAGCAGGCCGACCTGCACCACCGCCCGCACCGCCCGGCCCGGCTGCCCGACCGGCATTCGGCCGCCGCGTTGCTGTGGGAGGAAGAGCAGGCTGGCCGTCCGCTGCAACTCCTGGACTGCGCACGCGATGTGACGGCTGATCAGGTCGAGGCGCGAGTGCACGCCTGGTGCCGCGAGCTGCCCCCGGACGTCGCACTGCTGTTCGGCCCCGGGCTGGCCGGGCTCGCCGGCGTGGACGGGACGGAGATCCGGCGGGCTCGCGCGGGCAACCCGTACACCGGCGGCTGGGCGGCCCTCGGCGCGGCGCTCGCCGATCCGCTGCTCGCCGACCGCCCGCTGGCGCTGGCCGACTGGGAACCGGAGACCGGCGAACTCGACCTCGCCTGCTGGGGGCCGGCAGGGGAGCGCCGGTGATCGAGGTATGGCTGATCCCGGCCGACGTCGAGGCCGAACAGGCCCGCGCGCTCTACGAGTTTCTCGACCCCGACGAGCGTGATCGGGCCGCCCGCACCCCCGCCGGACCGCAACGCCACCGCTTCATCGCCGCGCACGCCGTCGCCCGGCAGCTCACCGCCGCCGCCGCCGACCTGCCGCCCGAACGGGTGCGCTGGCGGCGCGGACCCCACGGCCGACCCGAAGCGGTCGGCCTGGAAAGGGAGTGGAGCGTCAACCTGAGCACCAGCGGCGGGTGGGCGCTGTTCGCCCTCGCCCCGGCGGACGGCGGACGGCTCGACCCGGTCGGCGTCGACCTGGAACCCGTCCCCGCCGACGGCGCCGCCGCCCGACTCGCCCACCGCTACTTCCCGCAGGGCGAAACCGGCGAGGGGGCAGCGGAGTTCACCGTCCGCTGGACCCGCAAGGAGGCGTACACCAAGGCCTTCGGAGGCCGCCTCGCCGACGGGCTGCGCACCCCCGCCGGGCCGCTCACCCCCGGGCCGCACCTGCTCACCGGACCGCTCGGACCGTGCACCGTCACCGACCTGCCCGCGCCGCCCGGCCACCGGGCCGCCCTCGCCCGCCGCGGCGCCCACCACCTCGACCCGCAGCTGCGCACCTACCCGCCGACCCGGCCGCACACCGACCCCCGGGCCACCTCGCGCACCGAGCCGGACCACGCCACCGCGCCCTCCGCCCCGGCGGCGCAACCCGCCAACGCCGCCCGCCGGCCCCGACCCTGAGGCAGACCATGAACCGCCACCCCGACGACGCCACCCCGCTCCCCACCGATGTCCCCGGCGTCCAACTCCAGCCCGCCGCCTACGAGAAGCTGCTGCTCGCGCTGCGCGACTCGATCGCCCGGCTGGCCGCGGACGAACCCTTCGTCCGGCTCGCCATCCCCCCGGTGATCTCCCGCCGCACCATCGAACGGGCCGGCTACGCCGCCTCCTTCCCGCAGCTGCTCGGCACCGTGCACAGCTACACCGGCAGCGCCGCCGACTGGCGCCGGCTCGCCCCGCTGGTCGCCGAGTCCGGCGCCTGGCACGCCGACCAGGAGATCTCCGACCTGGTCCTGCTGCCTGCCGCCTGCTACCCGGTCTACGCCGGGCTCACCGGCCGCGACCTCGCCGAGCCGGTCCGCTACTCGGTCGAGGCGCAGTGCTTCCGCCAGGAGGCCACCGCCGAACCCGGCCGCCTGCGCACCTTCCGGATGGCCGAGCTGGTCACCGCCGGCACCGCCGAGCACTGCGCCGCCTGGCGCGAGCACTGGCTGCAGCGGGTCGCCGCCTGGCTGGACGGCCTCGGCCTCAAGCCCTCCGTCGAACTCGCCGACGACCCGTTCTTCGGCGGCGGCCGCAAGCTCTACCAGGCCGCCCAGCGGGCCCAGGAGTTGAAGTTCGAACTGCGGGTGCCCGTGGCCGACGGCCTGCCGCAGGCGATCGCCTCCGCCAACATCCACAAGGACCACTTCGGCGAGGCCTTCGACTTCACCGCCGGCGGCGAACGCGGCAACACCGCCTGCACCGCGTTCGGCCTGGACCGGATCGCGCTCGCCCTGCTGCACACCCACGGCCCCCGGCCGGTCGACTGGCCCGAGTACATCAGCACTGCCCTGAACGGAGACTGACGGAGTGTCGGACATGCACACCACGGTGGTGCGGTACCGGGCCGAGGCGCCCGGAGCCGAAGGGCCGCTCACCTTCGGGCAGGACAACATGCTCCGCTGCCTGCGCAACGAACAGCCTTCGCGCGAGAGGAACGAACCCTCCTCGCTGAACAAGCAGGCGGCCTGGATCATCCCCGAGAGCGCCGACGTGGCGCGCTGCCTCGCCGCCCTGCGCACCCTCGCCGAGCGGCACGCCGCCCTGCGCACCGTCTTCCCCGGGCCCGAGGACCGGCTCCCGGAGACCCAGCAGCAGCTCCAGGAAGGCGAGTTCACGGTCGAGGTGATCGCCCTCGACGCGGACGAGGACGCCGCCGCCCGGGCCGACGCGTTCTGCTGGGACAACCGCTGCGACCCGTACGACCTCGCCGTCGACTTCCCGCTGCGCCTGGGCCTGCTCACCCGCGACGGCCGCCCCGTGCTGCTCGCCGTGGTCGTCTGCCACGCCCAACTCGACGGCGTCGCCACCGGGTTGCTGTTCCAGGAGTGGCTGACCCTCACCTCCGGGGGCGAACTGCCACCGGCCACCGGGCCCACCCCGATCGAGGTCGCCGAGCAGGAGCGCTCCACCGGCGGACAGCGCCGCGCCCGCGCCGCCGTCCGCCACTGGGAACGCATCCTCGGCGAGGAGCCCACCGCCGTCTTCGCCGACGACCGGGTCCGCTCCGTCGACACCATGCTCCACACCCTCGCCCTCCGCACCCCGGCCGGCGCCGCCGCCCTGGAGCGCGCCGTCCAGCGCACCGGAAGCTCCAAGTCGGCCGTCCTGCTCGCCTGTTACGCCGCCCTGGCGGCCCACCGGGCGGCCCGGTCGACCGTGGTGATGGCCGCGCTCTCCGCCAACCGGCACCGCCCCGGCCTCGCCGAACACATCGGCACCCTCGCCCAGGACGCCCTGCTCGTCCTCGACACCGACTGCCCCGACCTCGACACCCTGATCGGCCGCACCCAGGGCCAGGCCCTCTCCGGCTACTGGCACGCCACCTTCGCGACCGAACGGATCTGGCAGCTGATCGAGGACTCCGCCCTCCAGCGCGGCGCCCGGTTCGTCCGCGACGTCGTCCTGAACGACGTCAGCGGCACCGTCCCCGAGGAGATCGCCGCCCTGCGCCCCGACCCGGCCGTCGACCCCGACCTGGTCTGGTACCCCACCGAACCGCTCCCCACCCGACTGATGATCAACATCTGGCGCACGAGCGGCTGCCTGGAGATCAGCCTGCACGCCCACCCCGACATCCTCGACCGCGAGGAGACCGAGAACTTCGCCCGCGCCCTGCTCCGCCTGATCGACCTCGCCGGACAGCGCAACGTCACCCTCGGACCCGACGGAGAACTCGCCGCCCTCAGCGGCCTGCCGGTCGGCCGCCGCGAGAAGGGCCGCTGGCAGCAGGTCGGCAGCAACTGGGTCGACCTGGACGCCGTCGCCGACCTGCTGCGCACCGTCCTGGCCGTCAAGGACGTCGAAGTCACCTGGGAGAACGGCGAGTTGACGGCAACCGTGGAGTCCGGCTGCGAGCTGACGCCGACCGAGGCGCACGCCGCGGTGGTCGCCGCGCTCTCCTGGCGCGACACCGTGACCGCCCCGCAGCGCTACGTCCTGCCGGCCGGCACCGGCAGCGGACGCGACTGACCCCGCCCGGGAACCGCCACGACGGACCCGCCGGGAACCGACGCGACGGGCCCGTCGAGAACCGACCCGAACCGCCGGGCGAGTCGCCGCCCGGCGGGTCGCAGCCGCCCGGCGGCTCGCGCGGCGGCGAGGATGTCCCCTGACACCCCCGCCGCCCGCGCACCCGGAGGCCACCGTGGAACTGTTCCCGCCCCTGCCGCTGGAAACCTGGCGGGACACCAAGGAGACCCTGCACCGCTTCGCGCAGATCATCGGCAAGATCCGGCTGGCCGGCAGCGCCCGCCGCAACCACTGGTGGAACGTCGCCTTCCACCTCACCGGCCGCGGCCTGACCACCCGCCCCACCGGCCCGACCCGCGGCGGTGACGCCTTCACCGTCGACTTCGACCTCACCGACCACCGCCTGTACGTCCGCACCCTCGGCGGCCGGGAGGTGTCCTTCCCGCTGGCCGGCCGCTCCGTCGGCGCGTTCTACCGCGACACCCTGCGGGCGCTGATCTCCCTGGACATCGACATCGTCCCCGGCCACCCCTACCCGTACGACCTTCCCGACGCGCACCGGCCGTTCGCCGACGACCACGAACACCGCAGCTACGACCCGGCCGCCGTCACCACCTGCTGGCGGATCCTCAGCCAGGTCGGCCTGCTGCTCGAGGAGTACGCCAGCGGCTACTCCGGCAAGACCAGCCCCGTCCACCTGTTCTGGCACAGCTTCGACCTCGCCGTCACCCGCTTCTCCGACCGCGAGACCTCCCAGCCGGCCGCCGACGCAGTCACCCGCGAGGCCTACTCCCGCGAGGTCGTCTCGGCCGGCTTCTGGTTCGGCGACGACAAGGTGCCAGCCCCCGCCTTCTACTCCTACACCGCGCCCGAACCCGCCGGACTCGACACCAGCCCGCTGCGCCCCGCCGCCGCCCGGTGGTCGGCCTCCCACGGCAGCCACCTCGCCCTCCTGCCGTACGACGACGTCCGCGCCGCCGCCGACCCGTGGCGCACCGCCCGCGAGTTCCTCGACTCCGCCTACCGGGCCGGCGCCGATCTGGCCGGCTGGGAGCGCAGCCGCGAGTGCCCCGGTGGCATCACCGACGCCGAACTGCGCACCCTGCCGCAGGACTGAGCCGCCGCTGGTGCCGGTGCCCCTTCCTGTCGGTCCGTCAGTAGAAGTGCCGTAGCTGCGGCCAGAGTTGCGACCACGGGGCGACGGCGCCCGCGCACAGCAGGACCGGGGCGTGCTGCTCCTGGTTGCCCAGGCCGTGCCCGTTGTCCACCCGGGCGACCACCCGGCAGTCCGTGAAGTACCGCTCCACCTGCGGGTACGGCGCCGGGTGGAGCAGCAGCACCGGGCCGGTGGCCGAGTCCGGCGGCGGGCCCCAGTCCGCGAAGGACATGTGCCCCGAGTGCGCCTGCGGCAGGCCGTACCGTGCGCCGAACCGGTCGAGCGCGCCCGCCTCTCCGTAGTTGCTGGCGAAGACCACCGTGCGGGACCGCAGTTCGGGCGGCACCTCGGACCAGCCCGCGCCGACCGCCGCGGCCAGCTCCGGCCAACCGACCTGCTCGCCCTGCTCCGGGTAGATCCAGGTCACCGCCGGGAGTTGACGCTCCGTCAGCACGGGCAGCGTGATCACGGCGTTCACCAGCGCGCCCACCAGCAGCCAGCCGAGCAGCCGCACCCGGGCCCGGGCACCCCCGCCCGGCCCCCACACCCGCTGCGCGACCGGCTCGCACCCGGCGGCCGTCACCACCAGCAGCAGCGGCAGCGCGTAGTACGGCTTGCCGCCCAGCGCCACCACCAGCACGCAGAGCACCGGATACCCGAACGCGACCGCCCTGGCCCACCGCAGCTCCGGTTCGCGCAGCAGCCGCCGGAAGCCGGCGACCCAGACCGGGACCAGCACCGGCGACAGGTACAGCACCTGCATCGGCACGAAGGTCAGCCGGTTGGCCAGGCCGTCCTTGTCGCTGATGCCCGCCGCCACCGTCAGCTGCGGCCAGCCGTGCCGGGCCTGCCAGTACAGGTTCGGCAGCACCAGCACGCCCGCGAGCAGCGCCCCCGCCACGGGCCACGCACCGCGCAGCACCCGGCGCGGACCGGCAGCCGCGACCGCCGGGAGCAGCGCCGCGAGGAGCAGCAGCACCAGGTCCTTGTTCAGCAGCGCCACACCGGTGGCCGCGCCGACGCCGAGCCACCAGCGGCCGTCGCCGGTGCGCAGCAGCCGCAGCAGCAGGAGGCTGACGGCCAGCCAGGCGACCAGGTCGAAGGTCACGGTGGTCACCATGTGGCCCACCGCGAGCACCATCGAGGAGACCGCCCCGGCCGCCGCCGCCAGCACCTGGCCGGGTCGGCCCGCCCCCAACTCCCGTGCCACCACGGCCATCAGCACGATGGTCGCGGCGCACAGCAGGGCCGCGACCGCGCGCAGCCCCGTGGGCCCGTCGCCGAACAGCTCCGTGGACACCCGCGCCAACAGCGGGGTGAGCGGCGGCTGGTCGGTGTACCCCCACGCCAAGTGCCGTCCCGCGACCAGGAAGTACAACTCGTCCCGGTGGAACCCGTACCGCCCCGCCAGCGCCACCTGCACCGCGCCGACCGCCGCAGCGAGCGACAGCACCTCGCGGGCGGCGAACCGCGCCCGCGGCGCGGTCGGGTCGAGCGCACCCGGGCCGTCCACCGCTGGAACCGCACGGCCGACCTGCCGGTGGCCATCCCCCCGAACGTCCATGCGAGGAGTGTGGCAGACACCCCGGCCCGGCGCAGGCCCCGTGGCGGTGCCTTTGCCGAGCGGTGACCGAGCGGGCCGGCGGAGCGTCAGCCGGCGTCCTGCGACGGGCCGGTGCGGCGGCGGCGGACGGCGACGACCAGGGCGGCCCCGCCTGCGAGGACGGCGCCTGCCCCCAGGGCCAGCGGGGTCGCGGCGGAGCCGGAGCCGCCGGTGGTGGAGAGCGCGGTGGTGCTCGCCGACACCGACGGGGACGGCGAGCCGCTCGCGGTGGGAGAGCTGCTCGGCGTCTCGGAGGGCGACGGCGCCGGGGTCGGCGAGTCGACGGGTGACGGGGCGTCGGCCGTGGCGCTCGCCCGCGCGGCGGTGTCGTCCGCGACGGGGGACGAGGAGTGACCGGCGATGGCCGTCCGGGACGGTGCGGCGGTCGTCCGGGTCGGGGTGGCGGGAGCGGCGCCGCCGCCGTAGACGAACGTGGTCTGCGGGTAGTTGTACGAGTCGAGGCTGCCGGCGCCGTGCCCGTCCTGGTCGACCAGGCTGTACGCGGACACGCCGTTGGTGCCGACCTGGTAGGTGCCCGCGGGGGCCGACGGGCCCATGGCGATGCGGACGTGGACGGTGAGCGAGCCGTACGGCTGGATGGTCGCGGCCCCGCGCTCGTACAGGCTCCAGCCCATGCCGTCGCTGAAGTCGGAGGCGCGCCAGGCGCCGGTCGCCGGGTCCTGCCACTGCGCGTCGACCCCGCGGTGGCCGGCGTCGCGCTCGGTGCGGTTCCAGAAGCTGAGGTAGAGCGTGTCGACCTGGATCCGGTACGGCGAGGTGGACTTGACGGTGAAGGAGAGGGTGAAGCCGTCGCCGGTCGCCACCCGGGACGGGACGCCGCCGAGGGTGGTGGTGGCGGTGCCGTTGCCCGCCGCTTCGGCCGGCGTGGCCGCGGGCAGCGCGGCCAGCAGCAGGGCGGCGGCGGACAGCGACGTGCAGCGGATGACGCGAGGCGCCATGGAATCCCCCAGAGGTGACGGGCCCGCAATGATCGGCGGGTCGAGCAGCCGGGATACTAGCCCGCCGGGGACGGCCGGACGCCACAGGGTGCCCGTTCGATGCGCGGGTCGGCCGACGCGGTCGGCAAACGCTTTCCGATCGGGTGGGCGGCGGCGAGTCGCAGCATTGGTGCCGTGGTAGGCGATCTTTGCCTGACGGGGCGAAGGCTGCCGCGGTACCAGGGCCTGTCTTCAAGCTCCCGTCTGCCCCACGCCGAGAGCACGCACCAGACGACGCGGGGCTGCGACGGCAGTTTGACGACAGGCCCTAGGCTCGGAGGCTGTGACGAGTAGCCCGCAGCACGACGAAGACCTGTTCGCCCAGCTGGACCGGCTGGCCACCGAGGCGTACCGGCCGGAGCTGGCCGGGATCGACCGGCTGCCGACGGTGGAGATCGCGGCGCTGATGAACGGCGAGGACCGGCAGGTGCCGGCGGCGGTGGCCGAGGCGCTGCCCGCCATCGCCGCGGCGATCGACGCGATCGCCGAACGGATGGGCCGGGGCGGGCGGCTGGTCTACGCGGGCGCCGGGACGGCCGGGCGGCTCGGGGTGCTGGACGCCAGCGAGTGCCCGCCGACGTTCAACACCGCGCCGGGCCAAGTGGTCGGACTGATCGCGGGCGGCGAGCGGGCGATGACCGCCGCCGTGGAGAACGCCGAGGACGACCGGGACGCGGCCGTCGCCGACCTCGACGCGCTGCGGCTCACCGCCGACGACACCGTGGTCGGCATCTCCGCCTCCGGCCGCACCCCGTACGCGCTGGCCGCGGTCGAGCACGCCAGGGCGCTCGGCGCGCTCACCGTCGGGCTCTCGTGCAACGCCGGCTCCGCGCTGGCGGCCGCCGCCGAGCACGGCATCGAGGTGGTCGCCGGACCGGAACTGCTCACCGGGTCCACCCGGTTGAAGGCCGGCACCGCGCAGAAGCTGGTGCTCAACATGCTCTCGACGATCGCCATGATCCGGCTCGGCAAGACGTACGGGAACCTGATGGTCGACGTCCGCGCGACCAACGAGAAGCTCCGGGTCCGCTCCCGCCGGATCGTCGCGCTCGCAACCGACGCCGACACGCCGACCGTTGACGCCGCGTTGGACGCCACCGGCGGCCGGGTGAAGGACGCCATCCTGCTGATCCTCGCCGGCTGCGACGCCCCGACCGCCGCCCGGCTGCTCGCCGAGCACCACGGCCGGCTCCGGGAGGCGCTGCGGGCCGCGCTGTGACGGGTACTGTGGGCGGGTACGCGAACTGTGGACAGCAGTTCGAGTGTTGACCGATGTACGTTGGGGGATTTCGGTGCGCAATCGCCGACTCGTGGTTCCGGCTGCCCTGGTGGCGGCCGGTGTTGGTCTGACTCCCGGCGTCGCCGTGGCGGCGGGTCCCGGCGCGGCACCCGCTGCGCCGGTAGCGCCGGTTGCAGCGGTTGCGGCGTCCGCCGGGCAGGGGAGTGCCGGGCAGGGGAGCGCCGGAGCCGACCTCGGCCGGGCACTGCAGGGCAAGACGTACAGCAGCCCCGCCGATCGCACCGTGGTGGCGCCGAAGGCCGGCGCGGCCGCCCGCGGCCAGGGCGAGGCGCAGCCGCAGAGCGCGCCCGGCGACGCGTCCGTCACGGTCGGCCTGTCCGCCACCACCTGGGGTGCGCACGACATCGACCTGCGGACCTCCGTCCTCGACACCAAGGACGGCGCGCTGGAGATCACCGTCAACTGGGGTGACGGGACGTCGGAGACCTTCGCGGTGGACGCCCGCGCCTACGGCGGCGACAGCCGGACCACCCGGCACCGCTACCCCGGGGTGGGGATCTTCGGCGTCACGGTGACCGCGAAGGACACCACCAACGGGGTCGAGGCGAGCAACCAGGTCGCGGTCACCACCGGGGGCGCCGAGTTCACCCCGCACCGGCCGACCCGGGTGCTCGACACCCGCGATGGCACCGGCTACAGCCGGGCCAAGGTGCCCGCGCGCACCACGGTGGCGCTGAAGATCACCAGTGCGGGACAGGTCCCGGCGGGCGCCACCGCCGTCGCGATGAACGTCACGGTCACCGGCACCACCGGGCCCGGCCACATCTCGGTGGAGTCCGAGAAGGCCCTCGCCGAGAGCGCCGAGACCTCGAACCTGAACTTCGTGGCCGGGCAGACCGTGCCCAACCTGGTGCTCAGCAGGCTCGACGACAACGGGTTCGTGTACCTGTTCAACGCGGGCTGGGAGCCGGTCGACCTGATCGCCGACATCACCGGCTACTTCGCGCCCGCCCGCGCCGCCGGGTACCGGGCGGTGCCGCAGACCCGCGCCGTCGACACCCGCGAGGGCCTCGGGACGGCGCGCGGGCAGGTCGCCGGCGGGAACTCCTTCGACGTGCAGATCGCCGGCGCGACCGGCGTTCCGGCGGGCGCCACCGCCGTGGCGCTCAACCTGACGGTCACCAACCCGCAGGAAGCCGGTCACCTGACCGCCTACCCGGCCGGACAGGGCGTGCCGAACGCCTCCAACGTGAACTTCACGGCCGGCCAGACGGTCGCCAACGCGGTGATCGTGCCGATCGGCAAGGACGGCAAGATCTCGGTGCGCAACGGAAGTTGGCGCCCGGCGGACGTGGTGGTCGACGTGGTCGGCTACTACACGCCCGACAGCCGCGCGGCGTTCGTCCCGACCTGGGTGCCGTTCCGGATCGTCGACAGCCGCAAGACCAGCTGGGGCCGGCCGGCCGGGCCGCTGCCCGCCCGCAGCTACTTCGCGATGCGGCTGGAGAGCGACACCACCACCCCCGAGGTGGACGGGTGGGCGCTGAACACCACCGTCACCAACACCGGCGGACCGGGCTTCCTGTCGGTCACCCCCGACCCCAACTTCTGGTCCGACTACCAGAACGGCACCGCGCTCACGCCGCCGCGGCCGGTCTCCTCGACGCTGAACTGGACGGCCGGCGCGACCGTCCCGAACGTCGCGCAGACCCCGGGCGGCAAGGGCGGCATCGTCGACATCTGGAACCAGGGCTGGCAGGACACCGACTTCATGGTCGACCTGCTCGGCTACTACCAGAGCAGCTGAACCCCGGCCCCCGGCACCGGAGCTGACGATCCGTCAGTTCCGGTCCGGCGGCTCACAGTTCCTGCTCCGCCCAGATGGTCTTGCCGCGCGGGGTGTGCCGGGTGCCCCAGTTGCGGCACAGCTGGGCCACCAGCAGCAGGCCGCGCCCGCCCTCGTCGTAGGTGCGGGCCCGGCGCAGGTGCGGGGCGGTGCTGCTGCCGTCGGAGACCTCGCAGAGCAGCATTCCGCCGTCCCGGATCAGCCGCAGCCCGATCGGCGCCAGACCGTAGCGCACCGCGTTGGTGACCAGTTCGCTGACCACCAACTCGGTGACGAAACCGGTCTCTTCGAGACCCCAGTCGGCGAGCTTCGCGGTCACCAGCTTCCGCGCCCGCGCGACCTCGGACGGGTCGCGCTCCAGCGGCCAGTCCGCCACGTCGTCCTCGTGCAGCGCCCGGGTGCGGGCCAGCAGCAGCGCCACGTCGTCACTCGGCGGCCTGCCCGCCAGGGTGGCCGACAGCGCCCGGTCGCAGAGATCCTCCAGCGACGCGGCCGGGGTGGCGAGCGCCCGGGCGAGCCGGTCCAGGCCGAGCCCGGGATCGCCGCGCAGCTCGGAGGCGCGCAGCAGCCCGTCCGTGTACAGCGCCAGCACCGTGCCCTCGGGGACGGCCAACTCGGAGGCCTCGAAGGGGAGTCCGCCGAGTCCCAGGGTCGGGCCCGGCGGCAGCTCGGGGAAGATCACGGTGCCGTCCGGGGTGACCAGCGCCGGGCCGGGATGCCCGGCCCGGGCCAACGCGCAGGACCGCGAAACCGGGTCGTACACCGCGTACAGGCAGCTCGCGCCGACGCTGCCGCCCGCCCAGTCGTTGGCGCCGCCCTCCGGCAGCTCGTCGCGGTCCACCCGCAGCACCAGGTCGTCCAGGTGGGTCAGCAACTCGTCCGGCGGCATGTCGATGTCCGCCAGCGTGCGGACGGCGGTGCGCAGCCGGCCCATCGCCGCGGAGGCCGCCACCCCGTGCCCGACCACATCGCCGACCACCAGCGCCACCCGTGCGCCCGACAGCGGGATCACGTCGAACCAGTCGCCGCCCACGCCCTCCCGGCCGTTCGCCGGGAGGTAGCGGAACGCCACCTCCACCGCGGCCTGCCGCGGCGTGCTGCGCGGCAGCAGCGAACGCTGCAAGGCCAGGGCGGTCTCGCGCTGGTGGGTGTACTGGCGGGCGTTGTCGATGGACAGCGCGGCCCGCGCCGTCAACTCGGTGGCGAGCAGCAGGTCGTCGTCGTCGAACGCGTCCGGCGTCCGATGCCGCAGGAAGATCGCCACGCCCAGCGTGGTGCCGCGCGCGGTGAGCGGCGCGAGCAGGGCCGAGTGGATGCCGAACTCGTCGGCCAGATCCGCCCGTTGAGGCTCCTGGACGAGCCACGAGCGGATCGCCGGGTCGCGGTAGTCGGTGCGCAGCGGCCGGCCCGAGGTGAGCACCTGCGACATCGGGGAGTCCGGGCCGATCGCGTCGGTGGTCCCGATCCGCACCGCGGACTCCGGGCAGTGCGGCAGGACCGACTGCTGCGCCACCCGGTAGAAGACCAGCCCGGCGTGCGACGGGGCGCCGCCGCGGAACACCGAGTCGAGCAGGTCGATGCCGACGAAGTCCGCGAAGCCCTCGGTGGCGACGTCGGCCAACTCCTGTGCGGTCCGGTCGACTTCGAGGGTCGAGCCGATCCGCAGCCCGGCCTCGGAGAGCAGCGCGAGCCGCCTCCTGGCCCGGTCCTCGGCACCGGCCGCGGTCCCACCGGGCGCTGCGGCGACCGGAGCCGACCGGGCGTCGGCGGAGAGCGGACGCGCCGTCAGCACCCAGCCGAGGCCGGACTCGGGGGTCCGCAGCGGAACGACGCCCAGCTCCACCGCGACCGGCTCCTCGCCGCTCCGGCCGAGCCGGACCATGCCCGTGAAGGTCGACTGCCGGGACAGCGCGTGCAGCAGCTCCGGCGGGGGGTCGCCCGCCAACAGATCGGTCGCGGTACGCCCCAGGGCCCGTCGGGCGGAGAGGCCGAGCAACTCCTCGGCCGCCGCCGACCAGCCGGTCACCCTGCCCCGGCCGTCCACGGTGGCCGTCGCCGCCCGGCCGGGAACTCGCGTCGCCATGTCCGGACGACCCCCTTCGGAACGGCAACTCCCGGCCAGGGCCCAGCATGACCCGCGGACACCACCGGTCCAACGCGCCACGCCGGGCCGAACGGCCACCGGCCCCGTCCGGAGGCACGGCCGTTCGGCGGTGCGGGTGAGGCCTCATGGCCCGCCGCGAGCCGGACCCGTACGGTACGTGCAGTGGAGCTGTCCGCCATCCGGGCGAACTCCCCCGCGGAGCGGGGAGTGCGGGGGCGGAGGTACCGAGAGACAGAGGGGACAGGCATGGGTTCAGCGCAGAACGCAGGCACCGTGGCGCAGTCGGGGCAGTCGGGGCGGTCAGGGCAGTCGGGACGGGGGACGGGCGGTGCCGCGTCCGGACCGGGGCGGGCGGAGTCCGCGGCCAACTTCCTCGCGGCGCGGGAGGTGCTGTTCCGGCACCGCACCGACTACCAGGCGGCGCGGGAGGAGTTCCGCTGGCCGGAGCTGGGCGAGTTCAACTGGGCGCTCGACTACTTCGACCCGATGGCGCGCGGCAACGACGCGACGGCGCTGTGGGTGGTCGACGGCGACGGCGGCGAGCGGATCCACAGCTTCGACGCCCTGGCCAAGCGCTCCGACCAGGTCGCCAACCACCTGCGCGACCTCGGGCTGCGACGCGGCGACCGGGTCCTCGTGATGCTCGGCAACGTCAGCGAACTCTGGGAGGTGATGCTCGGTGCGATCAAGCTCGGCGTGGTGCTGATCCCGGCCACCCTGCTGCTCTCCGCCGAGGACCTGGCCGACCGGCTGGAGCGCGGCGAGGTCCGGTCGGTGATCGCCGCCGCCGAGGTCGCCGACCGCTTCACCGGCCTCCCGGGCGCGCCGCTGCGGATCGCCGTCGGCACCGACACGCCCGAAGGCTGGCACCCCTACACGGCGGTCGACGGCGCCTCCGCGGACTTCACCCCGGACGGCCCGACCCTGGCCACGGACCCGCTGCTGCTGTACTTCACCTCCGGCACCACCTCCAAGCCGAAGCTAGTCGAGCACACCCACGCCTCCTATCCGGTCGGCCACCTCTCCACCCTGTACTGGATCGGCCTGCGCCCCGGCGACGTGCACCTCAACATCTCCTCGCCCGGCTGGGCCAAGCACGCCTGGAGCAACTTCTTCGCACCGTGGAACGCCGGCGCGACCGTCCTGGTCTTCAACTACGCCCGGTTCGACGCCGCCCAGCTCCTCGACGTGATCACCCGCTGCCGGGTCACCGCGCTCTGCGCCCCGCCCACCGTGTGGCGGATGCTGATCCAGGCCGACCTGGCCTCGCACCGCACCGAGCTGCGCGAACTCGTCGGCGCCGGCGAGCCGTTGAACCCCGAGGTGATCGAACAGGTCCGCGCCGCCTGGGGCCTGACCATCCGGGACGGCTTCGGCCAGACCGAGACCACCGCCCAGGTCGGCAACACCCCCGGCCAGCCCGTCCGGCTCGGCTCGATGGGACGGCCGCTGCCCGGCTACCACGTCGCACTGCTCGACGCCGACGGGAAGCCCGCCGAGGAAGGCGAGTTGAGCCTCGACCTGGCCCGCCGCCCACTCGGCCTGATGACCGGCTACCGCGGCGACGAGGAGCGCACCGCCGAGGCGATGCGCGACGGCCACTACCGCACCGGCGACGTCGCCGCCCAGGACGCCGACGGCTACATCACCTACGTCGGCCGCGCCGACGATGTCTTCAAGGCCAGCGACTACCGGATCTCCCCGTTCGAGCTGGAGAGCGTCCTGATCGAGCACCCGGCCGTCGCCGAGGCCGCGGTCGTCCCGTCACCCGACCCGGTGCGCCTGGCCGTTCCCAAGGCGTACGTCCTGCTGGTCGACGGGAAGACCCCGAGCCCCGAACTCGCCCGCGACATCCTCGCGTTCACCCGCGAGAAGCTCAGCGCGTACAAGCGGATCCGCCGCCTCGAGTTCGGCGACCTGCCGAAGACCATCTCCGGCAAGATCCGCCGCGTCGAACTGCGCACCCACGAGGCACAGCGCACCGAGGAACGCCACCCGAACGAGTACTGGGACAGCGACTTCCCCGACCTGCGACAGGCCTAGCGGCCGGCCGGGCGGGCCAAGACTTAACGGCAGGGCCGGCCTGGCGGCAGCGCCAATTGGCGAGGCCGAACGGCAAGGCCTTGCGGCAGCGCCCTGGCAAGGTCGGCCGGCAGGGCCTTGCGGCACGGCCTAATGCCAGCGCCAATCCGCAAGGCCGAGCGGCAGCGCCTGTCGGCAAGACCGAACGGCACGCCTATCGGCAAGGCCTGGCGGCAGCGCCTGTCGGCAAGGCCGAACGGCAGGGCCCAGCGCCAGCGTCTGTCGGCGAGGCCGAACGGCAAGCCAGGGCGGGGCCGGTGACGTGCCGGAGGGGGCGCTCGGAAAGCGTTTGCTGAGTGCCCCCCGGCGGGCGGTAGCATCCGTTTCACTTCCGGGCGTGGGCGCAGAGGCAGCCGCCGCCGCCTTCGCAAGGCGGAGCACGCCGGTTCGAATCCGGCCCCCGGGAGGCAGTAGGGGTGGGCCTCGTGTGCGCAGAGGCAGACGCGCCGGTCTGTAAAACCGGAACACGCCGGTTCGAATCCGGCCGGGCCCACCCTGCTTCGGCACAGTCACCCGCGGACAGCGGCGGGACCACAACCCGCCGCACCAGGGGACCAGATGAGCACGCCCGTGCCCGACGAGACGGAACTCGCCGCCCTCGACCGGACCCTCGGACGGCTGCGCGCGCTCCCCGCCGACCACCCGGTACGGCTGCGCGCCGAACGCGTCGCCGAGTCCTTCGTCCGCGACGGTCGCACCGGCCGCCGTCGGGAACGCCGCACCGCCACCGCCCGCGCCGACGCCGAGCTGCTCGCCGCCACCGCCACCGGCGCCACCGACCGCCGCGAGGACGCCCCGCTACCCGGCCCCGCACCGACCACCGCCGCCGCACCGGACCCCGGGTCACCCAGCCCTACCAAGCACGCCGCCTCCGCGACCGCCTCCGCCCTCGCGCCTGCGACCCTCGCGCCTGCGACCCTCGCTCCCGCGACCCTCGCTCCCGCGACCCTCGCGCTCGGCGAACTCGGCCGCAGCCAGCGTTGCTACGTCTGCAAGGAGCGCTACCGGCGGGTCGACTCGTTCTACCACCGGCTCTGCCCGGGCTGTGCCGCCGACAACACCGCCCGTCGCGGGCTCAGCACCGACCTGCGCGGCCGCCGTGCGCTGCTGACCGGCGGCCGGGTCAAGATCGGCTTCCAGCTGGCCCTGATGATGCTTCGCGACGGCGCCGAACTGACCGTCACCAGCCGCTTCCCGCACGACACGGTGCGCCGCTTCCGGGCCGCCGACGGCAGCGCGGAGTGGCTGCACCGGCTGCACGTGGTCGGCATCGACCTCCGCGACCCGCGCCAGGTTCTCGGCCTCTGCGGGCAACTGCGGTCCGACGGCCGGCCGTTGGACATCCTGGTGAACAACGCCGCGCAGACCGTCCGCCGGCTGCCCGAGGCGTACGCCCTGCTGGCCGCCGGGGAGCGGGGACCGGTGCCCGCACAGGTCGGCCACGCACCCGGGTTCCGTCCGCTGCCGGCGCTCACCGCGGCCTGGCCCGCCGCCGAACTGGCCCCGGCGGACCTGCTACCCGGCGAACTCCCGGTCCGGCTGCGGCCGGTGGCCGACGAGGCCGGGCTGCTGCCCGACACCGCCGCGGCCAACTCCTGGTCGGCGACGCTCGGTTGCCTCGACCCGGCGGAGGTGCTGGAGACCCAGCTGGTCAACGCCCTCGCCCCGGCGCTGCTCTGCGACCGCCTGCTGCCGCTGCTGGAGGCGTCCCCGCACCCGGCCAGGTACATCGTCAACGTGACCGCCGTGGAGGGCCGGTTCGCCGTCCGCAACAAGACCGCCGGACACCCGCACACCAACATGGCCAAGGCCGCGCTGAACATGCTCACCCGCACCAGTGCCGCCGAACTCGCCGCCCGCGGCGTGCACATGTGCGCGGTCGACACCGGCTGGATCACCGACGAGAACCCGGCGCCGAAGAAGAACCGGATCGCCGCCGCCGGCTTCCGCACCCCGCTCGACATCGTCGACGGCGCGGCCCGGGTGTACGACCCGATCGTCCGGGGCGAGGCCGGCGAGCCGCTCTCCGGCGTCTTCCTGAAGGACTATCAGGTCGCCGACTGGTGACCCGCCGACTCAGGCCGGCTGACGGTCCGACCGCGCCGTCGCCGCCGCGTCGGTCGCCACGTCCGTCGTCGCGTCCGCAGGCACCGGCCGGGCCGCGGGAGTGCGGGCGGCCGCGAGCAGGGCCACGGCGGCCGCGGCCAGGGCCGGCCAGCCCGTACCGGCCAGCAGGACCAGGACCGTGACGGCGGAGATCGCCGCGGCGAGCCGCAGCGCGCCCGGCAGCACCCGCGCCGCGGCCGCCGTGCAGCCCAGGTAGACCGCCAGGAAGAGCGCCGTCGGCACCGACACCAGCTGGTCGGTGCCGAGCACACCGTTGCCCACCAGCAGGATCATCGGGCCACCGGTCAGCGCGGTCACCGCGACGATCCCCACCGTGCCACGTCGCCCGCCACCGGCCGCGTCGCCGCCGCCGGGAACCGCACCGCGGGCCTTCCGCGGCAGCAGGGCCTCGGCCATCGCGGCCGCGCCGGTGAGGTAGGCGTTGGTCGCCGCCAGGGTCAGGGCGAGCGCCAGCACCACCGCGAGCGTCGGGCCCGCGGCGCCGATCGCCACCCGCAGCAGGTCCGCCAGCGGTACCGGCCCGCCCGCTCCCGCGCCCAGCACGCCGACGGTGGCCGCCGCCAGCCCCAGGTACACCAGCGAGGTCACCGCGAACGCGGCCAGCACCACCCGGCGCAGTTGCCGGCGCGGGTCGCGCAGCCGGGTGGTCAGCGGCGCCGCGGCCTCCCAGCCGACGAAGGCGAACATCAGCGGCGGCGCGGCCTGTGCGATCCCCGACCAGCCGTGCGGCGCGCACGGGTGCCAGTTCGCCGCCCGCGCGTGCGGCGCCGCCCCGAGCACCGCCAGCACCACCAGTGCGGCCAGCACCGCGACGAGGACGAGCTGCAGCTTCACCCCGGTCCGCACCCCGGCCAGCCGGACCGCCAGGACCACCGCCAGCAGGCCGAGCGCCGCCCAGATCGCCACCCCGTCCCCGGCACCGAGCATCGCCGCCGCGTACCGGCCTCCGATCAGGCAGACCACCGGCGCGCCGAGCACCACGCCGGCCAGGAAGCACCAGGCGGCCGCCGCCCCGGCCCGCTCGCCGAGCCCCGCCGCGGTGTACCGGGCGACCCCGCCGGTCGAGCCCAAGCGGGTGCCGAGGCCGCAGAAGACCGCCGCGATCAGGCCGGAGAGCACCAGCAGCGCCAGCCACAGCAGCAGGGAGGCCGGTCCGGCCAGCCGGGCGGCCAGGCCCGGCAGCAGCAGCAGACTCGGGCCGAGCAGCGCGCCGATGTACAGCGCGGACGCGCCGGTCGTGGAGAGGTACGAGCCGGAGGTGTCGGTCTTCGGACGGGAGGTCTCGGTCATGGCTCGATCATGGTCCCGATCGCGCGGCACGCGATGGCGAATCCAGCCCCGATCCGGCTCCGGAACGGCACATTCCACCGCGATCGGCCCGCTAGGGTGCACAGCATGCCGAACCAGCAGTACGACCGCATCGATCGTGCCATCCTGGAACACCTGCAGCGCCACGGGCGCACCGCCAACGTCGACCTCGCCGAGGCGGTCCGGCTCTCCCCGTCCTCCTGCCTGCGCCGCACCAAGGCCCTGGAGGCGGACGGCGTCATCGCCGGCTACCGCGCCGAACTCGACCGCGACAAGGTCGGGTTGGGCCTGACGGTGTTCATCGCGCTGACCGTCGACCAGCACTCCCGGGAGACCTCCCGGCAGATCGAACGGGCCCTCACCGCGATCCCCGCCGTGGTCGCCTGCCACGTGGTGTCCGGCGAGGCCGACTTCCTGGTCGAGGTCGCGGTGCCCGACCTCGCCACCTACGAACAGGTGCTGCTGGACGACATCCTGTCCATCGGCCCGGTCCGCGACGCCCGCTCCACCTTCGCCATCCGCACCGTGCTCAGCCGCGGCCCGCTGCCCGTCGACCGCTGGCCCGCGCGCCGCTGAGCGCTCGCGGCGGCGGTCGACGGCCCGTCAGCTGACGTGCGGTCAGCGCCACTCGCGCACGTCGTGCAACGCTCCCGTGGTCAGGTCCGGTCGGCCCTGCAGGTCCCCGACCCGGGTCGCGTAGACGGCGACGATCCCGCCGTCGACGTCCGGGTAGGCGGTGTAGTAGCCGATCCGCCAGGACGGCTCCGGGACGTCGGGCACGGCCAGCCGGAGCCGTTCGGTGCCGTCCGGGTTCAGGACCAGCGCGTTGCTGGGCTGCGCCGTGCCGCCCGCGGGGTCCTCGGGGTCCTCGATGACGAGGATGCTCGGCGGGTCGTCGAACCCGACCACGGAGACCGGCGGGCGGTCGAACGTCCGCTCCGCGGCGCCGTCCGTGCCCCAGCGCACGGTGCGCGATCCGTTCTGCCAGTCGATGTCCACGGCGTGCCTCTCTCGGTGTGTCCGCTCTCCTCGATCTCCCGCGGTCAGGAGATCTCGAAGGGATCGCCAACGGGGATCAGTCTGGCACGGTCCTCGAACTTCAAGATCTCCAACTGGGTGGCGCCGCCGCCCGGGAGGTGGCCGAGCAGCGGGTCGTGCTGGGGGCCGATGACGCTCTCCTGGATCCGGATCGGCTCGCCGTCCATGGGGAAGGCGTACCGCTGGACCAGCGACACGTCCGACTTCCAGTCGGTGCGGATCGCCAGCTGGTGGCGGACGAAGTCCTGGTTCGGCACGTCGTCGAAGGTGCCGAAGCCACCGGGCCGCGACACCGGCTGGCCGCGCGAGATCACCATGTTGAACGTCTCTCCCGGCCGGCCGAGCCGCGAAGTGATCGGCGAGCCCGGCAGGTTGGGCGGCTCACGGAGCGCCGGGGGCAGCGCGGGGCGGGAGTGGGCGTGCGGCGAGAGACCGAGCGGGTCGGACCAGGTGTGCGGGTTGCGGACGTAGCCGTCGGGGTTGGGGGAGGGGACCAGACCGAGCGGGTCGGGACTGGTGTAGCGGGCGGTCTCGGGGTCGTAGTAGCGGTTGAGGTTGTAGTGCAGGCGCGTCTCGGGGTCGAAGTACTGGCCCGGGAAGCGCAGCGGCGTGTAGGTGGTGCTGTCGGCGGGCCAGGTGGTGTTGCCCCAGGCGGTGGGGACCGCGCGCCAGGCGATGGTGTCGGTGACGGGGTCGACGAGCTCGGTGGGCGTGCCGATCAGGTCGGTGACGACCGCGAAGAAGCGACGGTCGATCTGCTCCTGCGAGGCGTCCGGGCCGGCGGTGGTGATGGTCTCGCTCTGGGCGATCGGGTGCAGGCCGTGGTAGTCCCAGCTGAGGGTGTGCGGACCGGGCAGGTAGGGGGCGGTGGTGGTCTGCTCCGCGAGGAGCGTGCCGTCCCAGGTGAAGTCGATCTGCTCCGCGACGCTCGCACCGTCCGCGGCCAGGCGCTGCTTGGCGATGCGGCGGCCGAACGGGTCGTACCGGTAGCGCCACCTGGTGCGGTCGGGGGTGGTGACCTCGGTGAGGCGCCCCTCGGCGTCCCAGGTGTAGTGCCAGGTGTCGGGCTTCCGGGACTCCCGGGCCCGCTGCCGGAGCACGGTGCGGCCGGCGGCGTCGTACTCGTAGCGGATCCCGCCCGCCGCGGTGAGCTGCGTGCCGATGTAGGTCCGGTCGCCGAGGGCCGCACCGGTGGCGGACGTGGCCGGCCATTCGGCGGACGTGAGGTTGCCGGCCGGGTCGTAGGAGTACCGCTCGGGGGCGCCGGCGGCGTGCACCGCGGTGATGCGTCCGGCCGGGTCGAGGTCGAAGGTGCGCGGGCCGGTGAGCAGGTCGTCGACGCCGGTGAGGTGACCGTCGGGCCGGTAGGCGTAGGCGTGCTGCTGCAGGACGGCGGGGCCGGCGGGGGCGGTCGTCCGCAGGGTCTGGGAGGTGAGGCGGTGCCGGGGGTCCCAGGTGCGGGCGAGGGTGAGGTTCTCGCCCAGGGTGCGCTCCAGCTCGCGGCCGAGGACGTCGTGGTGGAAGGCCAGGCCGCCGCCCGGGACGGTCAGCGCGCTGGGGCGGCCCGCCGCGTCGTAGGTCCAGGTGCTGGTGTGACCGCTGGGGGTGGTGCGGCCGGTGCGGCGGCCCAGGGCGTCCCGGGAGTGGCTGGTGGTGCGGCCGTTGACGGTTTCGGTCAGCAGGTTGCCGAGCGCGTCGAGGGTCCGGGTGACCTCGGCGTCCGGGCCGACGGCGCGGACCAGGCGGCCCGCGGGGTCGAAGGCGTACCTGGTGACGCGCCCGGCCGCGTCCTTGGCGACGGTGCGGCCCAACTCGTCGTAGGTGTAGCGGATCTGCTCGCCGAGCGGGTTCGTCGTCACGACCGGCCGACCGGCCGCGTCGAGCTGATAGGCCGTCAGTCGGCCCTGGAAGTCGCTCTCGCCGACCAGCCGGCCCGCGGCGTCGTAGCGGTACTCCCAGCGCCGGCCGAGGGCGTCGGCGACGGCCACGAGCTGCATGTGGGCGTCGTGGGTGAAGGTGGTCCGGGCGCCGTCGGGGTCGGTGCGGGCGGCCAGCGCTTCGAAGTGGGTGTACTCGAAGGAGGTGGTCCGGCCGAGCTGGTCGGTCGAGGTGAGCAGGTTGCCCTCGCCGTCGTACGTCCAGCTCTCGGTGCTGCCGTCGGGCGCGGTGCGGGACGCCGGCCGGCCCTCGACGGTCCAGCTGAACCGGCTGACGCCGCCGAGCGCGTCGACGACCGTGCTGACGCGGCCGAAGGCGTCCCGCTCGCACCGGGTGACGGCACCGCCCGCGTCGGTGATCTCCACCGGCAGCCCGGCGGCGTCGCAGCGGATCCGGGTGGTGTGCCCCAACGCGTCGGCGACGGTGGAGAGATGGCCCAGCTCGTCGTACCCGTAGGAGGTGACCGCGCCGCTCGGGTCGGTCAGCGAGGTGCGGTGCCCGCGCTCGTCGTAGGTGAACAGCCAGGTCGCACCGCCCGGTTCGACCACCCGGGTGGGCAGACCGACGGTGGGGCCGTACTCTACGACGGCCTGCTCGCCGTCCGGCCGGGTGACGGATATCAGGTCGTCGGCGCCGTCGTACGCGTAGCGGGTGGTGTGGCCGAGCGGGTCGGTCTCGGCGAGCAGTCGGTCGTGGTCGTCGCGTTCGTGGCGGACGGTGTTCCCGAGCGGGTCGACCTGGGCGACGATCTGGGCGTGCTCGTTGACGTGGTACCGGGTGGTGTGGCCGAGGGCGTTGGTCTCGGAGTGGACGCGGATGCCGGTGACGGGGTCCGGGTCGGCGTAGTCGAAGTGGAAGCGCAGCGCCCCGTCGGCGCCGCCCTCGTCGACGACCCGGTCGTGGGCGTCGTAGGCGTACAGGTACTGGGAGTTGTTGCGGTCGGTCCAGGACAGGACGCGGCCGCCGGCGTCGTTGGCGAACCGCATGGGCTTGCCGGAGGAGTTGTAGACGGACGACAGGTGGCCGTCGGTGTAGCCGTAGCGCAGCAGGAGCGCGTCGCGGCCGTCCTCGCCGGCGCCGGCGAGGCGCAGGGCGGTGATCCGGTCGTTGTCGGTGGTGACGAGGAGGGTGTAGCCGCCGGAGTGGGTGATCGACAGCGGGGTGCCGTCCTCGTCGTAGGCGAGGGTGTAGTGGCGGCCGTGGCGGTCCCGGACCTTCGTCAACAGGGCGTCTTCGCCGCCGGGTTGGAGCTTGAACTCGCGGACGATGTCGGTGGCGGGGTCGGTGAGGGTGTAGTCGCCCCGGTCGGTCAGGGCCAGTTCCCAGCGCACGCCGGCACTCGCGTGCACCGGATCGCCCGGCTCGGGGTGCGGGTAGGCCTGGGCGAACAGGTCCGGGGAGAGGTAGACCACGCCCTCGGCGTCGATCTCCAGGCGCTCGTCGAAGGTGCAGGTCCAGCGCGGGCCCATCCACCGCCCGGCCTGGTAGCCCGACTCGAAGTTCCGGACGAACAGCAGCGGCAGCGATCCCGGCAGGTTGACGTCGACCTGCTTGATGAACATCCGGCCGGTCGCCATGTCGACCGGCTCACCGCCCGGGCAGATCGAGTCCTCACGACGGCCCGCGTGCCGCGGCGAGCGGACCTGGTCGCGGCCCCGGCCGCCGAACGTGCGGCCGCGCCCCCCGCCCCCGCCGCCGTGTCAGCGGGGGTGCGGGAGGCCCTTCTCGCCGCCCTCGAAGATCTTCGCCAGGTCCTTGGCGTGCTTCTCCTCCAGGTCGCGGACGTTCTTCGCGACCTTCTTCATGTTCTGGCCGGCGGAGTGGTAGAAGTCCCGGACCGCCTTGCCGGCGTCCTTGGCCAGCGTGGTGCCGAGCTTCTCGGCGGCGTGCTCGAGCGCCTTGACGATCTGGTTGCCCATGCGAAAACCGCCCCCTGCGAGCCTGGCCCGTACGCCTCCGTGTGCGCCTGACGTCACCTCACCCGACGCCGCGCCGCACCAGACGGTACTGCCTCGCAGCCGTCGCCCTCAGCTCGTTGTCGAACCTTCGCCGATCTTCTGCTCAGCGGGCGGACATCCGCAGTGCGCCGTCCATCCGGATGGTCTCGCCGTTCAGGTAGTCGTGGTCGGCGACCATGCCCACCAGGCGGGCGTACTCCTCCGGCTGGGCGAGGCGCTTCGGGAAGGTGACGGTCGCGGCCAGGCCCGCCCGGACCTCGTCGGAGAAGCCCGCCATCATCGGCGTGTCGACGATGCCCGGGGCGATGGTGACCACCCGGATCCCGTACTGCGACAGGTCGCGCGCCGCCGTGATGGTCATGCCCGCCACGCCCGCCTTGGACGCCGCGTACGCGATCTGCCCGACCTGGCCCTCGAACGCCGCGATGGAGGCGGTGTTGACCACCAGGCCGCGCTGGCCCTCGGCGTCCGGCTCCAGCGCCGACATGGCCTCCGCGGCCAGCCGCAGCACGTTGAAGGTGCCGAGCAGGTTGACGTTCAGCACCGTGCGGAACAGGTCCAGGTCGTGCGGCCCGCGGCGGCCCATGATCCGCGCCGACGGGGCGATGCCCGCGCAGTTCACCGCCATCCGCAGCTCCCGGCCGTCCGCCGCGATGCGGGCCAGCGCGTCGCGCACCGGCTGTTCCTCGGTGACGTCGGCGGGCAGCAGGGTCACGCCCTCCGGCGGGGTCGGCGCGGACTCCACCGCCTTCGGCAGGTCCAGGCCGTACACGTGCGCGCCCCGCCCGGCGAGGTGTGCGGCGGTGGCGGCCCCGAGACCGGAGGCCGCGCCAGTGACCAGGGCGGCGATACCGGTGAGCTGCATGGTCGAACTCCCAATCTGACGAACCGTCGAAGTACCAGGTGGCGGCCGGAGCGGCCGAACTGCCGGACTCAGCGCGCGAACTGGCGGCTGATCACCAGCCGCTGGATCTGGTTGGTGCCCTCGAAGATCTGCATGATCTTCGCCTCGCGCATGAACCGCTCGACCGGGAAGTCCCGGGTGTAGCCGTAGCCGCCGAGCACCTGCACCGCGTCGGTGGTCACCTTCATCGCCGCGTCGGTGGCGATCAGCTTCGCCACGCTGGCCTGCCGGCTGAACGGTCGGCCCAGGTCGCGGCGGCGCGCCGCGTCCAGGTAGGTGGCCCGCGACGAGTCCACCGCGGCCGCCATGTCGGCGAGCAGGAAGCCCAGGCCCTGGTGGTCGAGGATCTTCCGGCCGAAGGTGGTGCGCTGGTTGGCGTACTCCACGGCGGTGTCCAGCGCCGCCTGCGCCAGGCCGGTCGCGCAGGCCGCGATGCCGAGCCGGCCGGAGTCCAGCGCCGAGAAGGCGATCGGCAGGCCCTGCCCCTCGGAGCCGACCAGCCGCTCGGACTCCAGCAGCGCCCCGTCCCAGTACGCGGCGGTGGTCGGCACCGCGCTCAGGCCCATCTTCTCCTCCGGCGCGCCGAAGGTCAGACCGTCGACCTGACCCGGCGCCAGGAAGCACGACACACCGTGCGGGCCGGGCGCGGTACGGGCGAACAGCGCGTAGAAGTCGGCCTTGCCGCCGTGGGTGATCCACGCCTTGGTGCCGGTGATCCGGTAGCCGCCGTCCGCCGGCTCGGCCTTGCAGGTCAGCGCCGCCGCGTCCGAGCCGGCGTTCGGCTCGGAGAGGCTGTAGCCGCCGATCAGCTCGCCCGCCAGCATCTTCGGCAGCCAGCGTTCCTTCTGCTCCGGCGTGCCGAACGCGTTCACCGGGTGGCACGCCAGCGTGTGCACGCTGGTGGCCACCGCGACGGCCGCCCAGCGGGAGGCCAGCTCCTCCAGCACCTGCAGGTACACCTCGTAGGGCTGGCCGCCGCCGCCGAACTCCTCCGAGTACGGCAGGCCGAGCAGCCCGGCCTGGCCCAGCAGCGCGAACAGCCCCTCGGGGTAGCGCTCCTGCTTCTCGTACGAGTCGACCTTCGGGGCGAGCTCCTTGTCGGCGAGATCGCGGGTCAACGCGATCAGGTCCGCGGCTTCTTCGGTGGGAAGCAAGCGATCCACAGCCATGTTCCGGCTCCAAGCGGTACGCAAAGCGGTACGTCAGTACCGGTTAGCGTAGCGCAACCGCCTCCGACCTGGGAGACCGGACATCGGTGAGAGGTCGGAGACCGACTGTCATACTGACCGGGTGATCGACAGTGCCGCCGCCCCCCAGCCCACCGGACGGGGCGCCGCGCGCCGGTCCGCCCTCTTCGAAGAACTGGTCGCCCTGGTCGTCGCCGAGGGTTTCGCCCAGTTCACCCTGGACGACCTCGCCGCCCGGCTGCACTGCTCGAAGCGCACCCTCTACGGGCTGGCCGGCTCCAAGGAACAGCTGGTCCGCACGGTCGTCGTCCACTTCTTCCGCAGCGCCACCGCGCGGGTCGAGGCCGCACTCGCCGCCGAGACCGACCCGGCCGCCCGCCTCGGCGCCTACCTGCGCGCCGTCTCCGCCGAACTCGCCCCCGGCTCCGCGCGGTTCTTCGACGACGTCGCGGCCTTCGAACCTGCCGCCGAGGTCTACGGCCGCAACACCCGCGCCGCCGCGCGGCGGATCCAGCGGCTGATCCAGGAAGGCGTGGCGGAAGGCGCTTTCCGCGAGACCCACGTGGCCTTCGCGGCGGACGTGATCAGCTCCGTCATGGTGCGCATCCAGCAGCGCCAGGTCGCCGAGGCCACCGGCCTCGCCGACGCCGAGGCCTACGGCCACCTCGCCGAGCTGCTGCTGCACGGGCTGGTGCGCTAGGGCTTGTCAGACAAGCCCTAGCCGCCCGCGGCAGGCTCCTGGTCAGGCGGACGGCTTGCTGGTGGTGGGGTCCTCCGCTGCGGGTGGGCAGGCGCAACTGCCGTCCCGTTCGCGGACCTTGCCGCACTCCGGGCAGACCAGGCTCAACCAGCAGGCGGCCTCGCCGCCCTCGTCCTCCATGGCGTCAGTCTGCCCGGAGGCGGACGGGATGGCCATCGGCCCGTCGTCGCCGCCAGGCGGCCCTGGCCCCGAGTGCGACGTGAGGGCCGACCCGGGGCCGCGGGGGCCGGCATGGGCTGTGGGAGGTCAGTCGGGGAGGTCGAGCAGGACCCGGCCTCGGCTGCCGGCGTCGACGTGGTCGTGAGCCTTGGCGATGTCGGCGAGCGGGTAGCGCGCGCCGACCTCCAGGGTGAGGGCGCCGACCGCGGCGGCGGCGGTCAGGTCGCGGGCGGCCTGCCGTTTGGCCTCGGCGGGGAAGTCGTCGCTGCCCAGCAGGCGGAGCGTGACGTTGTTGAACAGCAGCGGCCAGAACGGGAGTTCGGTACGGTCGGCCCGGGTGGCGTACGCGGCGATGACCGCGCCGTTCGTGGCGACGGCGTTGTCCAGGTCGGCGTTGTCGGACAGCGACACCTCGATGATCCGGTCCACGCCGTCGGGCGCGTGCGCGCGGATCAGGGCGGCCGGGTCACCCCCGTCGAGGGCGACGGCGTGGGAGACGACCGCCGGGTCGACGCGGTCCAGGTCGGAGCCGTGGCGGACGGTGCCGATGACGGTGGCCCCGGCCCAGCGCGCGAGCTGGGCGGCCAGTGAGCCGACGCCGCCGAGCACACCGTGGACCAGGAGGAGCTTCCCGTCGACCGGGCCGTCGGCGAACACGGCACGGTGTGCGGTGATCCCCGGGATGCCGAGGCTCGCCCCGAGGCTGTCCGTGAGGTGGTCGGGCAGGGGGACGGCGAGGCCGTCGGGGACCACCGTGTACTGGGCGGCCGTGCCGAACGGCCGGTAGGACTGGGCGCCGTACACCCACACCCGCTGCCCGGTGCGGCGCGCGTCGACGCCGTCGCCCACGGCGTCGACGACACCCGCGGCGTCGCTGTGCGGGATCACGCGCGGGTAGGGCATCGCGGAGCCGGTCCAGCCGCGCCGCTTCTTGGCGTCGCCGGGGTTGACGCCGGAGACCGTGACCCGGACCCGGACCTCGCCGGGGCCGGGAGCGGGGTCGGGCAGCTCGCCGACGCGCAGCACGTCAGCGGCGGGCCCTTGTTCGTCGTACCAGGACGCAAGCATGAGGTCTCTCCGTTCCAGGGGTGGCCGCCTCCATCTTCGGGCCGCCGCCCCCACCTGTCCCGCAGGCCGGTCGACACCACCGGACGGAGTCCCGTGCCCGGCGCCGTGGGGCCCGTAGTCCGCCGTCAGATCCGCACCGAGGACGTAGAGTTGCCGGGTGGCCGATGAGACGCGGAACGTCGTGAGCGGGAACGCCCGGGTCGGGATCTCGGTGCAGGCCGGGGTGATCAACGCGGTGCACGTCCACGAGGCGGCCGCGCCCGCCGGCCCGACGTCGTGTCAACTCCCGCCCGAACGGGCGAATTTCGTCAACCGCGAGGACGAACAGCAGCAGGTGCTGGCCGCCGCCGGGCGGCCGTCCGGCCGGCCCGGGCCGCTGGTGGTGGCGGTCAGCGGGATGGGCGGCATCGGCAAGAGCGCGCTCAGCTTCCGCCTGGGTCGCACGCTGCGCGGCGACTACCCGGACGGGGTGCTCTACGTCGACCTGGACGACCTGCGGCGCGACGGCACCGTCGAGGTCGCCGACGCGCTCGCCGACCTGCTCGGCGGCCTCGGCGTCCGCCCGGCCTGGCTGGAGTCGGGCTACCCGCGCCGGGTGAAGCAGTACTGGACCCGGACCAACGGCAAACGGCTGCTGATCGTCCTCGACAACGCCCGCAGCAGCGCCGAGGTCGACCCGCTGCTGCCCGCCTCGGCCGACAGCCTGGTGATCGTCACCAGCCACGGCCAGCTGCCCGGCCTCGTCGATGCCGCGCCGTTGGAACTCCCGCTCCGGCCAATGGAGTTGGACGAGGTCGTCGAGCTGCTGGAACGCTTGCTCCCCGCCGACCGGCGGCTCGCCGAGGAGCCGGACGCGCTGCGCGCCCTCGCCCGCTGCTGCGACGGACTGCCCGGAGCGGCCCACGCGGTCGGCCGCCTCGCCGCCCGCCACCCGCGCCGCACCCTGGCCCGCCTGGTCGACCGGCTCACCGCCGACCTGCACGAGCAGGGCCTCGCACCCGTCGAGGCGATCTGGGACGCCGCCTACGGCGAACTCGGCCCCGACGCCGCCCGGCTCTACCGGCTGCTGCCCGAACTCCCGGGCCCCGTCGTCACCGTGCAGACCGCCGCCGTCCTGCTCGGCCCCGGCAGCCACCCGGGCGACGACCCCACCGAGCACACCGTCGAGGACGCTGTCGAGGAACTGGAACTGGCCGGACTGCTGACGTTCCACCAGGCGGACCAGTACCGCCTGCACGGCCTGTTGCGCAGCCACGCCCAGCGCCGCGCCCGCCAAGCCGACCCGGACGGCACCGAACGCGCCGCCGCCCGCCGCCGCGCCGTCCACTGGCTGCGCCGCCAGGCCGGCCGCGCCGACCTGCTGGCGGCGGGCAGCCGGCTGACCGTCCAGCCGCTCCCGGAGGCGGTGCCCGGTCTCCCCGAACCCGCGCTCGACCGCACGCCGCACGCGTCCGAGGAGCAGCGGAAGGCCGACGCGGCCCGCGGCTACGCCTGGCTGGAGCGCCACCGCCTGGCCCTGCACGCCGCCGTCGCCACCGCCTACGCCGACCGGGCCGACGCGGACGCCGTCGCGCTCTGCGAAGCCCTCTGGACGCACTACCTCGACCACCCGCACCTCGCCGACGTCACCGACGCGTTCGGGACCGGGGTGGCCGCCGCCGACCGGCTGGACGACCTCAAGTCCCGGATCCGGATGCGTTCGCAGCTCGCCCGCCCGCTCTGGGAGCAGCAGCGCTACGAGGAGGCCGCCGAGGTGCTGCGGCAGGCGGTCGGCGCGACGCCACTGCTGGGCGACCAGGACGAGGACCGCAGGCTGGCCGCCTCCGCCATCGACTTCCGGGGACAACTCGCGCTCGCCCGAGGCGAGTTCGCCGTCGCAGCGGAGGACTTCGAGGCCGCCCGGGCGGTGCACCTGGCGATCGGCAACGGGTACGGCGCGATGCTGCAGACCTACCAGCTCGCGAAGGCCGCCCTCGGTGCGGGCGAACTCGCGCGCGCCGCCGAGCTGTTCGCCGACGCCCACCGGCAGGTCGGCGTCGACCGGCCGCGGATGGCCGCGCGCGCGGGCTTCGGCCGGGCGCAGGCGCTGCGCCGCCTCGGGCGGTTCGACGAGGCGCGGCCGCTGCTGGAGGTGGCGCTGCGGGACGCCGAGGGGCGGGGGTCGGAGCGCGAGCAGGTCCGGGTGCGCAAGGAGCTCGCGGCGCTCGCCGAGGGACAGGGACGTGCTGCCGAGGCGGCTGAACACCGGAACCTGGCAGCCGAGTTGACGAGGAAGAACGGCGGCCTGCCGGACGAGTGAACCGACCCCGGGGGGACTGTGGCGGGCCGCTCACACCTCGCGTTCGCCGTCCGCCGATTCGGCCGGTACCAGGTCGACGTCCACGGTGAGGGCGCCGATCTCGCAGTGCAGCGTCACCGGCAGCCGCAGCTCGGTGCGGCCGTCCAACCAGGCGTGGGCGGCGGAGACCAGCGCGGCGGGGTCGGCGCGCCGGATGCGGCCGAGGTCGTGGACGGCGGCCGCCCGGAGGGTGAGGGCGCCGAGGCGGCGGTGGCGGAGCAGGCAGCGGTCGGGGGCGAGGACGACGGCGGCGGTGCGGCAGCCGGGGTGTTCGGCCAGGACGTGGGACAGCCAGCCGTCGGCCGTCCAGGGAGCCGAGGAGACAGGGGAGTCGGCGTGCCGCCAGAGCACCGCCGAGCTCTGCCGGGCACGCAGGCCCGCGCGGGGGTGGTCGGCGGCGAGGTGGTGGACCGGGCGGGTGGTCTGGACGGGGTAGCGGTCCAGCCGGACGCGCGTGCCGGAGACCTCGGCGCCCACGGCGAGGGTGTCGGGCGGCGCGACCCGGTGGGCGGGGGGCGGGAAGGGCTCGGCCTCCAGCGGACCGGCCGGCGGCGTCAACTCCAGCAGCCGGTACAGCTCTTGGCGCAGCCGGGGGAGTGCCTCGCCGGGCCGGGCGAACGCCGTGGCGGCGATCTTCCGGGCGTCCTGGCCGGCCGCGGTGCGGAGTGCGCCGGGCAGCTCCTCGAGACCGGTGAACTGCGGTGCGGCGGCGAGCAGTTCGGCCATCGGGCTGCCGGGGAGGAGTTCGCTGCCGCCGTCGTAGGCGCTGATCACCGCGCAGCCGGCCGCGGCGGCGTACAGGGCGGAGGAGCCGTGATCGGTGATCACCGCGTCGGCGGCGGCCAGCAGGGCCGCCCACTCCTGGTAGGGGGAGGCGAGCAGCAGGCCGGCCCGGGTGGCGGGGCGGAACTGCTCGGCCAGGTCGAGCGGGCTGCGTTCGCTGAACTCGTTGGGGTGGACGGCGAGTCCGACCCGGTAGCGGTCCACCGGCAGGCCCAGCACCAGCTGCTGCGGCAGCTCCGGGCGGCGGGCCAGCAGGCTCTCCGGGCCCCAGGTGGAGAGCAGCACCACCAGCCGGTGGTCGCCGACGCCCAGCGCGGCGCGGCGGGACTCGCGCGCGTCGGCGGTGCGCAGCAGCCGGTCCAGGGTCGGGTCGCCGACCACCACGGCGCGGGGCGCGGCGGGCGGGCACGCCTCGGCGAGCCGGGCCAGCTCGTCGTCGTGCGCCAGGCCGTGCAGGTCGGCCCACGGTTCGCCCTCGTCCAGCAGGAAGGCCGGGTCGAGTCCGGACGGCAGTTCGGGCGAACCCTCGTCGCCGAGCGCCTTGTTGAAGCCGACGCCGTGCGGCAGGAGGGCCCGGCGGCCGGCCGACAGGCTGCGCAGCTCGCCCTTCGGGCTGGCGGTCAGCACCAGGTGGTAGGCGCCGGTGCGGGCCTGCTCCCAGTCGACCAGGCGGGCACCGGAGCGGTCGAGCGCCGCCAGCGCCTCCACGTCGAAGCGGGAGCCGGGGACGAGGGTGAACCGCCGGGAGATCCGCGGGTCGCCCTCGAACACCGGCAGGACGTCCAGCAGCCGGTGCAGCGCACCCGCCGAGCGGAACGCCAGCAGCACGGTGCGCCGCGCACCGGCGTCCCCGGAGGGGGCGTCCTCGTCCGGGCTGCGGTGCGGCATGCCGACGATGCTACCGGCGGGGCCGCCGGGACGCCCGACGCCTGGCCGGTGCCACCCTCGACCTGACCGTCAGGTTGCCTGACAAGTCGTCAGCGGCACGGAGTGCCGGGCTGACCGGTCGTCAGGCGGAAGCGCGCCGGCCGCAGGTCGACGCGTCCGCCGGAGCGGCGGGGCGTCGGCCTGCGGCCGGGGTTCGCGCGGAGCGTGGTCTCAGTGCGAGACGGGTGCCGCCGCGGCCGGGGCCTTGGCGGGCTTGGGGAGGAGCCGGCGTTCGGCGAGGTGGCCGAAGATCAGCCCGAAGGAGGCCCACATGGTCAGCTGGATGGCGAGCGCCGCGACGCGGAACTGCCAGAGCAGCGTGGCCGAGAAGTCCTCCGGGACCTCGTTGACGGCGGGGAGCAGGACGTAGGCGAGGCCGACCACGACGAGGTAGCCGACGACGGCCGCCACGGTCGCGTTCCACGTCCCGAGGCGCGGGGCGAGCTGCTTGCCGAAGGTCACCGCGGCGACCGCGAGCAGCACGCTCAGCACCATGAGCAGGAAGTAGAGCAGGGTGCGTCGCCCGATGGTGTCCGGGTCGCCCACCGACGGCGGGTTGGCCGGGTACTTGAGGAACGGCACCACGTACACCGCGACCAGCGCCGCCCCGGAGAGCAGCAGCGCGGTGGCCCGGGGGCCGAAGCGACCGATGCGGCCGAGGGCGAAGCAGTAGGCGAGGGCGGCGATCCCGCCGAGCGCGATGCCGTAGATCAGGATGCCGGTGGCCAGGCCCGCGGTGGACTGCAGGGTGCGGCTGACCAGTTCCTCGCCGTGCTCGTGGCTGTGGGACTCCTCGAACGCGATCGCGGCGTCCACCCTCGGCTCACCGAGGAAGTACGCCACGACCAGGGCGACGACGCCCGCGGCGAGGCCCGCGAGCATGCCGCGGACCAGCAGGTTTCTGACGATTGCGGAGTTCATCTGCAGGTGTTCGCTTCCCGCGCTCAGTGGCAGGGGAAACCGAGCAGGTGCCGGCCGTCGTGCACCCACTCGTGCACGCTCTCACCGGAGATCAGGGAGGTGGCTCCCTGCTCGGCGCCGACGAAGTAGAGCAGGGTGAGCAGCAGGATGCCGAAGAAGAGCGCCCACGGGGCGATCGCCTTGACGGAGATGGGGGTGATGGCCGGCGTGGCGGCGGGGGCGATGGGAAGAGCCATGGCCTTTGACCTCCTTGCGGGAACTCGCGTCCCGGTCGAATGGAGCACGGACGACGGGGCGGGTCTGACTTCCCGTCAGCCTGGAGGGCGATGGCGGGTACACAGTGGCGCGACCGTGCCGGGCTTTCACCGGACTTCCACGACCGTCGTATGAACTTGTCCGCCGAGACGGTACCGTTTCGCGGGAGCCCCGCCAAGGGGCGCAGCAGTACCGGCGGTAGCGTTGGTGGGCGAACGGTTGCGGTGGTGCGCCGGGAGGGGACGGCCGGTGACGGTTCGCGTGATCTTGGTCGCACCGGCGTTCGGGGCCGAGCAGCGGAGCGCCGCGTTCGGCGACGACCGGCCGCTGACCGACGCCGAACTCGCCCCCGCGCGCGGACTCCCGCTCCCCGCGGGCGGCCGGGTCGTCGCCGCGCCCGCCCCGCGCTGCCGGCAGACCGCCGAGGCGCTCGGACTGGACGCCGCCGTCGAACCCGCCCTCGGCGACCTCGACCCTGGCCGCTGGCGCGGTCGCGCCCTCGCCGAGGTCGCCGAGCGGGAACCGGAGTCGCTCACCTCCTGGCTCACCGATCCGCACGCGCCCGCACCCGGCGGCGAGTCCGTCGGCGCCCTGTGCGCCCGGGTCGGCACGTGGCTCGACGCGCTGCCGGACGCGGGCGGCACCCTCCTCGCGGTCGCCGAACCCGCCGCGATCCGCGCCACCGTCGTCCACGCGCTCGCCCTCCCGCCCGCGAGCTTCTGGCGGCTCGACGTCCGCCCGCTCACCGCCACCCACCTGACCGGCCGCGCCGGCCGGTGGAACCTGCGCTGCGGCGAACCGCTCCGGCCGTAGCGGGAGCGGTCGGACCCGCGGCCCGGGGCGGGATCCGACGGGGCGTCAGGGGTCAGTCGAGGTCGACGGCGAGGACGCCTGCGGGCAGGGCCAGGCAGAGGCGGCCGGTCGGGGTGATCACCAGGCCGGTGGGGGGTGCGCCGAAGTCGAGGTCGGCGGTGGTCGCGGTGTCGCCCCAGCGCCAGACCCGGGTGAGGCCGTCGGACCAGGCGGCGGCGATCATCATGCCGCGGGGGGTGGTGGCGACGGCGGTGGCGGTGACGGGGACGTCGCGGGCGGCGAGCGGGTCGGGCATCGGCTTGCGGCCGTGCATCCAGGTCCAGACGGCGCCGTCGCGGCCGCCGCTGAGGGTCAGGATCTCGCCGTCGGTGCGGGCGAGGGCGAGCGCGGTGACCGGCCCGTCGTGGAGCGGCTGGTCGGCGGAGCGGGGCGCGCCGCCGTCCGCGTCGGCGAGGTGGTGCACCCGGCCGCCGGCATCGCCGACCGCGAGCACGGCCTGCTCGCCGCCGAGCGAGGCCAGCGCGGTGGCGCCGTCCTGGAGGTGGTCGAGCAGGGCGGTGACGGCGCCGGGCAGGCGGTCGGCGGACGCCTGGACCGAGCCGTCGCGGCGCAGCCGGAGGATCGTCCCGTCGGCGCCGGTGGCCAGGGCGACCAGGGCGCGGTCCTCCAGCGGGGCCGGTGCGGTGCCGTCGGCGAGGGCGCCGGACTCCTGGTCCACCGTCAGGATCGAGGAGCCCACGGCCACCGCGAGCCGGCCGGGCAGCGGACCGTGCGCCTCGGCGATCCGGTGCACCGGTTCGCGGTCGTGGTCGAACGACCAGCGCAGGCGCCAGTTCCGGCCCGTCGGTTGCGGCAGCCGCGCGGTCGCCCGGTCGTCCCGCCCGGCCAGCCACGTGCACAGCGCCTCGGCGCGGATCGCCGGATCGGCGCTCGGCACGGCGAGCGGCCCGGCCAGCCACCAGGCCTCGGCGAGAGCGGCGTACGCCGACTCGGTGGACGGCCCTGCTTCCGCACCCACCGCCGCATCCTGATCCGGCGTCACAGGTGCAGCCACAGCCGCGCCGTCGACTGCCGAGTGCGGACCGCTCACCTCGCCCTGCCCCGCCGCACCGTCCCGGTCGCGCTCCGCCGCTGCGACGCTCGCGTGTTCGAACGCGGCGGTGACGGCGAGCGGGTCGGCGTGGGTGAGCACGTTCGGGTCGGCGAGGAGTTCGGCGGCGTCGTCGGCCAGGGCCGACTGCCGCAGGGCGAGGCCCAGGAAGCGGGGGTCGGCGGTGGCGGGGTCGGGGGGAACCAGGACCTGGCGCAGGGTCAGCGCGTCGACGCCGTAGCCGCCGTGCCGCTCGGTGAGGAGGTCCGGCCACAGGCGCCAGGCGCCGTCGCGGTCGGGCGGCAGCAGGTGCGTGGCGGCGCGGTCGACGGCGTCGAGCATGCCGACGCCCGGGAGCTCGGCCCACAGGCTGTCGTCGACGTGTCCGCCGACCGAGGCGAGTGCGGCCAGGGCGGGGCGGACGTCCATCGGGAGGGCGTCCCACCACGCGTCGGCGAGGACGGCGGCCCGGTCCGCGAGCGGGGTGGCCGGGTCGAGGACGGGCGCGGACGGGGTGCGGGCGGCGAGCAGGGCCAGGGCGGGGCTCGGGTGGACGGCCGCCTGGTCGACCTGATGGCCGGTCAGGGCCGAGCACCACAGCGCGAAGGAGTGCGGGTCGGTCCAGCGGGGCTCGTCCAGGTCGAGGACGGCGGCGGCCGGCAGCGCGGAGTCCAGCAGCTCGGCGGCCGGGGTGCCGTTGGCGCACTCCACCACCAGGCGCAGCCACGGGATCCGCAGCAGCGGGAGCAGCAGCCGGGCGGCGATCTGCTCCGGCATGCCGGGCAGCAGGCCGTGGCCCGCCCGGTCGAGGTCGGTGACCACCAGCACCCGGGGCACGCCGTCGATCAGCGCCCGGACCAGCGCCTCGGGGGTGCCGGCGGTCACGCCGAGCCGGTCCGCGAGCAGCCAGACGGCGCTGTCGACCGTCAACTCCCGGGCGGAGAGCGCCGCGTGGACCCGGCGGGCGGGGCGCGGGTTGTCCGGAGGGCAGGCGGCGGCCAGCCAGTTCAGCAGGTGGGTCCGGCCGCTGCCGGAGGAACCGGCCACCCGGCACAGGCGCGGCGAGCGCGCGTCCTCCAGCCAGCCGAACAGGGCCAGCCCGGCCGGTCGGCGGCCGGCCCGCAGCGGCGGCACGGGCGCGGCCTCGCCGTCCGGTTCGGGCGTGGCGGGGACGCCGTGGCGCGGGTTCGGCCAGAAGCGCAGCGGTGTGCCGTCCCGGTCGAGCTGCCAGGCGCCCTGGACGGCGTGCGGCGGGACGGGGCCGTCGAGGTGGTGGCCCGGGTCGGCGTGGAACAGCCAGCCGGGCGCGGTCCTGGCCTGCTCCCACTGCTGCTGGGTCATCTCCGGGAACGGCCGGTAGCCGCGCGGTTCGACCGGCGGCGGCGACTCGTCCGAGCCCTCGGCGGCGAGCAGCAGCAGCCGGCGCAGCGAGTCGGCGGTCGCCCTGGCGTCGGCGCGCAGGGTGCCGTCCAGCGGGTCGCCCGGCTCGGTCAGGAAGCGCTCGACGGCCTGCGCCGGGGTCAGTCCCCGTTCGCGGGCGTCGGCGAGCCGGGCCGCCCAGTGCAGCGGGGCGTGGTCGGCGGTGCTGGCCGTGCGGGGCTGGAAACCCGCCGCGTGGTCGGCCTCGGAGTACCAGAGGTAGCCGGTCAGGTCCCCGCCGTCGTTGACCGCGGGCAGGTAGTCGACCGGGCGGTCGGTGGTGTCGGCGTACCGCGGCGGCCGGCCGTCCGCGGGCGCGGCGTAGCGGTCGTCGCTGAGCTGGTCGTTGCTGGTCAAGAGTGGCCCTTCCCCCGTGAAGAACCTCCCCCTGGGCGGACGCGGTCGGGCGGTGGGCGACGCGATCAGGGTTCGGCGGCCACCAGCATAGGTTGTGCACCTCCGGTGTCCAGACCGCCCCCGCTCGCCGGGCAGCCCGACGGCGGGTCAGGAGGAGACCTCCGAGCCGCCGTTGGGCTCCCGCCGGATGACGGGGTGTCAGTGCAGGTGGGCGAACTGCCCCGGCCGGCGGCCCGGGCCGGCCGGCCCGCGGTAGGCCTGGGCGATGTCCAGCCAGTGGTCGGCGTCCGGGCCGACGGCGGTGACGTCGAGGTCGGCGCGGTGGCGGCGGCGGGTGACCAGCAGGCAGAAGTCGGCGGCGGAGCCGGTGATCCGCTGGGCCGCGTCCTCCGGGCCGAAGTTCCACTCGACGCCGGACGGGCCGGTCAGCTCGAACCGGAACTCCACCTCGGGGGTGGCCTCGCCGCGGGCCTGGTAGCCGAAGTCCCAGGTGCGGACGGCGAACCAGGCGAGGTGCCCGACCCGGTCGGTGTACTCGCGCTTGACGCCGAGCGCGTCGGCGACGTCCTGGCCGTGCCCGAACAGCTCCATCAGGCCGGCCGCGGCCAGCACCGGCGCGGGCAGCGGGCGGACCAGCCACGGCACCACCTGGCCGGCCGGCACCTTGACCAGCGCCTGCTCGGCGGCCTCCCGCTCCTCGCGCCAGGCGGTCAGCAGCTTCTCGTTGCCCAGCTCCAGGTAGGGCACCAGGATCTTGTTCACGGAGCCGTTGAAGTCGCCGGCCAGCGGCGTGACGTAGTCGACGAAGGCCTGGGCGTCGGTCGCGGACAGCGCGGCCATCTTGAAGATCGTGGTCAGGTGGGCGATCTGGTGGGCGACCGTCCAGCCCTCCGCCGGGGTGGGCGTCGCCCAGCCCGCCTCGTCCAGGCCGGCCACCAGCCGGTCGAGGTCCTTGCCCTCGGCGATCAGGTCGGAGAAGACGTCCTGGGAGTCGGCCACGGAGGCTTCCTTTCTGACTGGGGGCCGCGTCGTGACGGACCGTCAGCGGACGGTCTTCGGCGGCGCGTTCGGGTGCGTGCTGCCCAGCCTCCGGTCCGGTGCGCGGGGCGGACAACTCCCGTCGTGCGGCATGGCCGGCCGCCCGCGCGGGCCGGCCGCTCCGGGATCAGCAAGCGCCGAGACGCCCGACACCGGCCGGGCTCCCTAGGCTGCCCCGAGGGCACCGTCGGCCGGGTCGCTGCGAGCGCGGAGCCGCACCGGTGTCGAAGCCGTCCGGCGAGTTTCCGACGAGTTGAGGAGCAGTCATGTCCGAGACAGCTGTACGGTCGAGCCGCGCCGGGTCGGTGCCCTGGCCCGCCGAGTTCGCCGCCCGGTACACCGCGAAGGGCCTGTGGGCCGGGGGTTCGCTGAGCGCGCTGCTGGCCGCCGCGGCGCGCCGGACCCCGGACGCCGTCTGCCTGGTCGACGGCGAGCTGCGGATCACCTTCGGCGAACTGCTGGCCCGGGCCGACGGCGCGGCGCAGCGGCTGGCCGGACTCGGGGTGCGCCCCGACGACCGGGTCGTGGTCCAACTGGCCAACTGCTGGGAGCACGTGGTGCTCTCGGTGGCCTGCCTGCGGCTCGGCGCGCTGCCGGTGTGGACGCTGCCGCAGCACCGCCGGCACGAGATGGCCGGCGTCGCCGCGCACACCGAGGCCCGGGTGCTGGTGGTGCCCGGCGCGGTCAAGGACTTCGACCACCAGGCGATGGCGCACGAGGTCGCCGCGGCGGTGCCGAGCGTGCGCCACGTGCTGGTCGCGGGCGGTGAACTGCGGGACGGGAGCCTCGACCTGCACGCACTGCTGGCGCCCGCCGAGGACCCGGAGGCGGCGGCCGCCGCACTCGACGCCGCGACGCCCGCCGGGGACGCCGTCGCGATGTTCCTGCTGTCCGGCGGCACCACCGGCCTGCCGAAGGTGATACCCCGGACCAACAACGACCTGTGCTACATGATCGGGCAGGCCGCCGAGATCTGCGCCTACGGCCCGGACACCGTCTACCTGGCCACCCTGCCGCTCGGCCACGGCTTCCCCAACACCGGCCCCGGCGTGCTCGGCGCCCTGATCAACGGCGGCCGGGTGGTGATCACCGCCTCGCCCGCCCCCGAGACCGCGCTCGCCATCGCCGCCCGCGAACGGGTCACCACCACCGCCGCCGTCCCGGCCATCGTGCAGCGCTGGCTGCAGTTCCGCGACGAGCACCCCGACCTCGACCTGTCCGCGCTGACGCTGCTCCAGGTCGGCGCCGCGCGGCTGGCCCCCGCGGTGGCCCGGCAGATCGGCCCCAAGCTGGGCTGCACCCTGATGCAGGTGTTCGGCATGGGCGAGGGCCTGCTCTGCCTGACCCGCCTCGACGACCCCGAGCAGGTGCTGCACCACACCCAGGGCCGCCCGGTCAGCCCCGACGACGAGGTGCTGATCGTCGACGAGACGGGCGTCGAGGTGCCGCCCGGCGAGCCCGGCCTGCTGCTCACCCGCGGCCCCTACACGCTGCGCGGCTACTACGCCTCGCCGGACCTCAACGCCCGCGCCTTCACCGAGGACGGCTGGTACGTCACCGGCGACGTGGTGCGCCGCACCCCCGAGGGCAACCTGATCGTGGCCGGCCGGGAGAAGGACGTGATCAACCGCGGCGGCGAGAAGATCAACGCCGAGGAGATCGAGAACTTCGCGCACCAACTGGACGCCGTCGACCAGGCCGCCGCGGTCGCCATGCCGGACGCCGAACTCGGCGAGACGGTCTGCCTGTTCGTGGTGCCGAAGGCCGGACGGAGGGTCACCCTGGACGAGGTCCGGTCGGTGCTGCTGGACGCCGGGGTGGCCCGCTTCAAGCTTCCGGAGCGGCTGGTGCTCGCCGACACCATGCCCGCCACCCCGATCGGCAAGGTCGACAAGAAGGCGCTGCGCTCGCAGATCGCCCGCCTGCTGGACGCCGAGGCCACCGAGGCGCTCTGAGCTCCGACCACGCGTCAGGACCCGCCTCCCTTCGGGGAGGCGGGTCCTGACGGTTGTTCAGGCGGTGGCGACCCGCGGGTGCGGCGCGGTCGGGCGGTGCGCGCGGACGATCAGCGAGACGCCGCTGAGCGAGCGCACCGGCAGGTACCGCTCGGCCGCCACCAGGCCGCCGAACAGCGCGTTGATCGGCGCGGGCGGCGGCGCGTCGATGTCGCTGGAGGTGGAGCGCCGGCGGTGCAGTGCGACCAGCGGCCGCAGCAGCACGTTCCAGCTGTACAGCTCGTCGATCACCAGGCCCGCGCCGGTCAGCACCGCGGAGAGCCCCGCGCGGTCGTAGCGGCGGACGTGGTCGACCGCCTCGTCGTGCGCCGACCACAGCCGCATGTCCGCCGGGACGGTCAGCAGCGCGGTGCCGCCGGGGCGCAGGACCCGCAGGATCTCGGCGGCGGCGAGGTGGTCCTCCTCGATGTGCTCCAGGATCTCGAACGCCGTCACCAGGTCGAACGAGCCGTCCTCCCAAGGGAGTTCGCGGGCGTCCGCGCGGTGCGCGTCCAGGCCCCGCTCGCGGGCGATCTGCACCGCCGTCTCGGACAGGTCGGCGACCACGGTCCGCCAGCCGTGCTCCAGCAGCACCCGGCTGTTGCCACCGCCCGCGGCGCCGATGTCCAGCGCCCGTCCGGCCGGACCGAGCCCGCGCAGCTCGCGGGCCAGCAGCCGTCTCTTCTCCCGGAACCACCAGTGCCGCTCCTCGACCTCGGTCATCCGGCGGATCTCAGCGGCTCGCATCAGTGCGTCCTCTCAGGTGGGGGGACATGACGTTCCATCGGATCGGTTGGCGTGCACACCCGGGTCACCCGTTCACGACGAGGCCCGCCGGGCCGGCAGCCCGGCGGGGCGCGGCGACTTCTCGGCGGAGTCGAAACCGACGTGGTACACGGGGCGATTCTGTACGGCGGCGAAGATCCGGGCGACGTACGCGCCGAGCAGGCCGAGGCAGATCAGCTGCAAGGCTGACAGCAGCAGCACCGCGAGGAACAGCGAGGTCCAGCCGGGGATGGCCGCGCCCGCGGCGAACCCGGCCAGGGCGAAGGCGGCCAGCAGCAGGCAGGCGGTGAAGCTGAACCCGCCCAGCCAGGTGGCGATCCGCAGCGGCGCCGAGGAGAAGCCCGCCGTGCTGTCCCAGGCGAGGGCGATCATCCGGCGCAGCGGGTACTTGGTGCGCCCGGCGACCCGCTCCTCCCGGGCGTACCGCAGTTCTGCGCTGGGGAACCCGAGGGAGGGCACCAGCAGCCGGTACACCGGCGTGCGTTCGGGCAGTTCGCGCAGCACCTCGACCACGGCGCGGCTGAGCAGTCGGAAGTCGCCGGCGTGCGCGGGCACCTCGATGTCCAGCAGACGGCCCATCAGGCGGTAGTAGACGCCTGCGGTGTGCCGCTTGAACGCGGTGTCGGTGCTGCGGTCGGAGCGCACCCCGTAGACGACGTCGACGCCCCGGCCGCGGGCCAGCGCCAGCATCTCGGGGATCGCCTCGGGCGGGTCCTGCAGATCGGCGTCGATGCTGACCACCCAGGCGCCGCGGGCCAGGTGCAGGCCCGCGGTCAGTGCCGCCTGGTGGCCGCTGTTGCGGCGCAGCCGGACCAGACGCAGCTGCGGCCAGCGGTGGCGCTCCTTCAGCAGGGCAGAGGCAGTGCGGTCCTTGCTGCCGTCGTCCACCGCCACCACCTCGTAGTCGACGCCGCAGCCGTCGAGGACCGGGCGCAGGCGGGCGACGAGGGCCGGGATGGCGTCCTCCTCGTCGTACATCGGGACGACGACGGACAGCGTGGGCGGGAAATCCATGGCTGGCGCCTCCTCAGCGGGGGTCCGGGGTGGGCGATCGGGGCCGTTCAGCCGCAGCGGTACAGCACGGAGTCGGCGAAGCTGGGGAAGGGCAGCTTGCCGTCGGTGTCGGGAGCCGTGCCGCCGTACGCGGCCGGGTCGACGGCCTGGCAGTGCTGCTGGACGAAGGCGACCCGCCGGCGCTGGGCCTCGCCGCCCATGCCGGCGATCCCTCCCCGCCGGGGCGCGCCGGGGGCCGCGGACAGGACGAACCGCAGCCTGCCGTCAGCGATCCAGCCGGTCAGCTGGTCGACCGAGGGGACGTTGTCGGCGCCGAGGTAGCCCCCCATGCCGACCACCGTGGCGTCGGAGTCGACGATGAACTGCGCGGCGGCGATCCCGCCGCCCTCCACGGCGAGCGCGATCTGCGCGCCGTCGGCGTGCGCGACCGCGTAGTCCAGGGCCCTGCGGTTCTCGCCGGAGAGTTCCGCGCCGCCGAGGCCCGCACCGCGGGCGGGCTGGCGGCGGTACTGCTCGGGGGCGAGGCGGAAGTCCAGCTTCGGGGGAGCGCCGGCGGGCAGGTTGCCGCCGCCGGTGGGCTGGATGCCGGCCGCGGCCGCCGCGCCCGTCCCGCCGGACTCGAACATCACGGAGGGCAGCTCGACCACGAACGCGAGCCGTCCGTGCAGCATCGCGTCCAGCTTCCGGTTCGGCGGACCGGCGGACGGGAAGCCGCCGTTGGTGCCGTGTTCGAGGGCGGTACCCGCCGACCAGACCGCGGTGGTGAACAGCACCGACACCACGGCGAGCACCATGGCGGGACGCCCGAGGGAGCGGGCTCGGCCCGGCGCGAGGCGACCGAGGAGCAGGCCGGCGAGGGCGAGCGCCGCGAGCGCCGCGACCGCCCAGCGGGTCCAACCGTACCAGGAGGTGTCCCGGGAGACCAGCACGAACGCCCAGGCCGTGGTCAGCGCGACGCCCAGCGGGAGCAGCGTCCAGCCGCGGCCCGAGGCCTCCCGGTAGTCCCGCCACAGCCGGGCCAGGCCGGCGGCCGAGACGGCGGCCACCGCCGGGGCCAGCATCGCGGTGTAGTACGGGTGCCAGATGCCCTGGACGAAGCTGAACACCGCGGCGGTGACGACCAGCCAGCTGCCCCACAACAGCCAGCCCGCCCGCTCCGCCGCGTCACCCGGCTGCCGGAACCACAGCCGCCGGTACCCGGACGCGCCGACCGCCCCCAGCGCCAGCAGGCTCAGCGGCAGCAGCCAGGAGATCTGCCCGCCGACCTCCGGGGAGAACATCCGGGTGACCACCGGCTCGCCGCCGCCCATGCCGACCATGCCGAGCGCGACGTTGATGCCGCCGCCGTTGTAGACCTGGCCGAAGTCGAAGATCTTGCCGAAGCCGTTGTACCCGAAGATCACCTGGAGCGCGCTGCCGTCGGTCGAGGCGTCCACGAACGGCGTGTGGCCCGGCCACAGGTCGTGCAGCACCGGCCACCAGAACGAGGACACCAGCAGGACCCCGCCCGCCGCCAGCAGGTCGAGCACCCTGCGTCGTACCGGGCCGGCCGTGCACACCAGGAAGGCGAGCGTCAGCCCGGGCAGCAGGATCCACGCCTCCAACCACTTGGTGGAGAACCCGCAGCCGATCCAGAACCCGCACGCCAGTAGCCAGTTGCGCCGTGAGCGGATCGCTGCGGCCAGCACCGACCGGGTGAACGCGTAGGCCGCGGCCAGCAGCAGCAGCACCAGCAGGGCGTCGGTGTTGTTGTCCCGGTCGATCGCCACCGTCACCGGTGTCAGGGTCAGGATCAGCGCGGCCAGCAGCGCCACCCGCTCACCCGCCCACAGGCGCACCGTGCGGTGCAGCAGGAACACGGCGGCCACCCCCTCGACCGCCTGCGGCAGCAGCACCGTCCAGGAGTGGAAGCCGAACACCAGCACCGTCAGCGCCTGCGGCCACAGCGACATCGGCGGCTTGTCGGTGGAGACCACCCCGACCGGATCGAAGGCCCCGAAGAGGAAATTGCCCGGAGAACGGGTCATCGACTTCACTGCCGCCGAGTAGTATGCGTTGCCGAACCCGCCGGCATCGATCGCCCACACGTACAACAGCAGCGCCAGCAGAAGAATCCCGCCCAGTGCCCAGCGGTGAGCGGCGCCCGTGCCGAGGTCGGCCGGTTCGCCGGGCGCGGGGGACGTGGTGGGCACCGGGGCCGGTTTGACGGTAGACATCCGTTCTCCTTCGTGATCGAAGCTGCCCATACGGTGGCACGCGGTGATCAGGTGCGGCTTCTCCCTTCTTGCCGATCCGACCTGCCCGCTCCGGCCGCCCCGGCGCCCGTCCGGTGCGCAATCGCGAAGATGTTCCGCCCCCGGGGGACGGCTAGCGTGAGCAGCGGATCGAACAACTCGAGTGCTGGACCAGGCTGTTCGGCACCGCGCGGTGCAACTCCCGTGCCCAGCCGGTCCACTGACAGCCCATCATTCCGAAGACTGCTGGTGGAGGTCGCGTTCCATGTCCAACGATGTGTGCCCCTATCGCCTCGACCCCGATGGCGCCGACACCCACGGGGAGACCAAGGCGCTGCGAGAGCAGGGCCCGATCGCGCTGGTCGAGCTCGCCGACGGCGTGAAGGCGTGGTCCGTCCACGACTACGCGCTCGGCAAGCAGATCATGGGCGACGAGCGGTTCTCCAAGAACCCGCGCAAGAACTGGCCGAAGTACATCAACGGCGAGATCTCCAACGGCTGGCCGCTGATCACCTGGATCGCCATGGACACCATGGCCACCCAGGACGGCGAGGACCACGGCCGGCTGCGCCGGCTGCTCCTCAAGGCGTTCACCGAGCGCCGCGTGGAGGCCATGAAGCCGCACATCGAGAAGACCGTCAAGGACCTTCTCGACGCGATGGAGGCCAACCAGGACGAGATCCTCGACCTCAAGGGCTGGTTCCACGCGGAGCTGCCCACCCGCCTGATGTGCGACCTCTTCGGCGTGCCCGAGGAGACCCGCGCCGAGGTGCTGGTCGGCGGCCACAAGAACATCGACACCCGGATCAGCCCCGAGGAGGCCGAGGCCAACCTGTACCAGTGGCAGGAGGCCATCTCCAACCTGGTCGACTTCAAGCGGGCCAACCCCGCCGACGACCTGACGTCGGGCCTGATCGCCGCCCGCGACAACGACTCCCGCCTCAGCCACTCCGAGCTGCTGGGCACCCTGCACCTGCTGCTCGGCGCCGGCTCCGAGACCCTGGTCAACGCGCTCGCCCACGCCTCCGTGGCCCTGCTGGCCGACGCCGACCTGCGCGAGAAGGTCGTCTCCGGCGAGATCCCGTGGGAGAACGTCTGGGAGGAGACCCTGCGGGTCGAGTCCCCGGTCGCCCACCTGCCCTTCCGCTACGCCACCGAGGACTTCGAGCTCGGCGGCATGAAGATCGCCAAGGGCGACCCGATCCTGGTCGACTTCGCGGGCATCGGCCGCGACCCGTCGATCCACGGCGACACCGCGGACGAGTTCGACCCGATGCGCGAGGACAAGACCAACCTGTCCTTCGGCCACGGCGTCCACTACTGCCTCGGCGCCCGGCTCGCCAAGCACGCGTGGATGATCGGCATCCCGGAGCTGTTCCGCCGCTTCCCGGAGATGCAGCTCGCGGTCTCCCGCGACGAGCTGGTCGGCCAGGGCAGCTTCGTCGTCAACGGCCACGCGAACATCCCGGTCCGCCTGCGGGCCAAGGTTCCGAGCGCCGCGTAACACCCCCGGCGGGCCCGGGCGCCCCGCACCCGCGGGGCGCCCGGGCCCGCATAGGTCCACGAAGGTCAGGCACCCACGAAGGAGACCGGCAATGGCAGTTGACGAGACGGCGGAAGACCACGGCGTGGCACCCGAGGGCCTGCCCCTCGACGACGACTACATGGGCCCGCGCGACCTCGAGGTCAGGACCGTGCGGTCGGCCGACGGCACCACCATCGCCTACGAGAAGTCCGGCAGCGGCCCCGCCGTCGTGGTGATCGGCGGCGGCCTCAACGACCGCGCCATGTTCACCCCGTTCGCGACGCTGCTGTCGGACCACTTCACGGTCTACAACTACGACCGCCGCGGCCGGGGCGACAGCGAGTACGGCGACCCCGAGCAGTTCAGCATGCAGAAGGAGATCGAGGACCTCGCCGCGGTCATCGCCGAGACCGGCGAGCCGACCTCGGTCTTCGCCAACTGCACCGGCGGCATGATCGCCATCGAGGCCGCCGCCCAGGGCGTGCCGATGGCCAAGCTCGGCCTGTACGAGCCGCCGTACAACTCGCCGAAGGCCACCCCCGAGCAGATCGCCCAGCTCAAGGTGTACATCGAGGAGGACCGCCGCGAGGAGGCGGTCACCATCTTCGCCAAGGACATGGTCCGGTTCATCACCGAGGACCGCCTCGACTACTTCAAGCAGCACCCGGCGTGGGCCGCCTTCGAGTCGATGGCGCCGTCCGCGCTCTACGACGCCATCATCAGCGTCGAGTACAACGACGTCCCGCACGCGATCCTGCCCAAGGTCCAGGTCCCGACCCTGATCCTGACCGGCACCGACTCCTCCGCCGCGATCCGCAACGCCTGCGCCGAGGTCTCCAAGGAGATCCCGGGCGCCAAGCTGATCGTCATGGAGGGCGAGGGCCACCTGTTCAACCAGAAGAGCGGAGCACCGGTCTACACGGAGTTCTTCTCGGGCGAGGCCGCCTGAGGGACGGAGCGACCGCGTCGGGCCGCACGTGCGGCCCGACGCCGACGCATCCGCGCACGACCGGGCACCACGGCGCGATCGAGGGGTACGCACACCATGAACGGCATGACACAGCTCCAGGACACTGCCGACGGCGACAGCGGGGCACCCGCTCCGACGGGCGGATGCCCGATGCTGCTGTCCGGCACCCGCCGCGGACTCGACCTCGCCGACGAGGTCGCACGGCTCCGCGACGGCGGTGAACTCGGCCAGGTGGTCGACGCGTTCGGCCAGGAGGCCACCCTGATCACCCGCTACGACGACGTGCGGGCCCAACTCTCCGACACCGACGGCTTCCACGTCGGGACCGTGCCGCTCCCGCCCGTGCTCCTGGAGCGAGGCTTCGACCTCGACGAGGTCAACCGCCGCCGCAAGGTCGGCAACCTGATCATGCTGGACCCGCCCGAGCACACCCGGCTGCGCAAGATGGTCACCGCCTGGTTCACCTCCCGGCGGGTCGAGCGGCTCCGCCCCCGCGTGGTGGAGATCATCAACACCGCGCTGGACGCCATCGAGCAGGCCGGCCCGCCGGTCGACCTGGTCGCGATGTTCTCCAAGGTCGTCCCGGTGATGGTGATCTGCGAACTCCTGGGCGTCCCCGAGGCCGAGCGCGAACGCTTCTGGACCACCTACTCCCCGCCCGACGGCCCGTCCAGCCCGCTCAACGAGCTGCGCCGCCTCGGCGAGGCGGGCTGGGTGAACCGGGAACTGATCGCCCATCACCGCGAGAACCCCAGCGACGACGTGATCGGGATGCTGCTGCGCGAGTACGGCCCCGGCACCGGCGGCAACGAGCTCACCGACGACGAACTGGTCGGCCTCGCCAACGCACTGCTGATCGCCGGCCACGAGACCACCACCCAGATGCTCTCGCTCGGCACCCTCGCCCTGCTGCGCCACCCGGAGCAGCTCGCCCTGGTCCGGGACCACCCCGCGGCCGTCCCCGGGGCGGTCGAGGAACTGCTGCGCTACGTGGGCGTGCTGCACGGCGGCTTCGTCCGGATCGCCACCCGCGACACCGTCATCGGCGACCACAAGATCCAGGCCGGCGAACTCGTCATCCCCGCGCTCGCGACCGCGAACCGGGACCCGCGGCTGCTCGCGGACGGCGACCGGCTGGACGTCACCCGACCGCCCACCAGCCACCTCGCCTTCGGGCACGGCGTGCACTTCTGCATCGGCGCCCCGCTGGCCCGGCTGGAGCTGCGGGAGGCCTTTCCGGCGCTGCTCCGGCGCTTCCCGAAGCTGCGACTGGCCGTTCCGGAGAGCGAATTGGAGTTCGCGGACGACACCGTGGTCTACGCGCTGCGGAGCCTGCCCGTGACGTGGTGAGGCCCGCGACCGTGCTCGGCGCGGGCGGCGACGCAACACCGGGGCGGCGCACTCGACGAGGAGTGCGCCGCCCCGGTGTCGTGGTTCAGGCGCTCTTGAGGCCGACGACGTTCCCGTCGAGGTCGGTGAAGGCGGCGATCTTGCCCATCGGCGTGGGGGTGGGCTCCATGGTGCGGGTGGCGCCCAGCTTCTCGGCCTGTGCCAGTGCCGCCTCGACGTCGGCGACCGGGAAGTACGCGACCAGCCCGGTGTACGGGGCCCCGGGGCCGGCCTGGCCGATTCCGCCGGTCGGCGGGGCGTTGGTGCCGCTGACGAGGGCGTAGTTCTCGTCGAGGGCGTTCACCTGCCAGCCGAACAGTTCCTGGTAGAAGTTCCGGGCGCGCTCCGAGTCGGGGGTCGACAGGTCGAACCACACGGGAACGGGGACATTTCCGGTCGACGTGGCGTCGACGCTGTTTCCATCAGCCATGCCGCCATCCTACGTGCCCGGCTCGCGCCGGGCGCCCGATTCCCTTGCCCGGCGCGTCCGATGACGGTCCGTCAGGCGGTGACGGACCGTCCGGCGCGTGGCCGCGGGCGGGCGAAGCGCCGCATCAGCGGGCGCTCGATGCCGTAGTACATGCCCGTGGACACGGCCAGGGTGAGGGCCAGGTCGAAGGCCAGGATGCCGAAGCTCACAGGAGTGGAGAAGGTGTCCGGGCCGAGCGAGAACCGCACCGTCATGTAGACCAGCAACTGCGAGAGGTAGAAGGCGTAGGAGATGTTGCCGAGCCACACCATCACCCGGCTGCGCAGCACGGTGCGGTGCCCCCGGAGGTCGGCGTTGGCGGCGGCGGCGATCAGCAGGGCGATCGGCAGGACGCTGACGGCGCGCAGGCCGTAGAGGTACGGGACGAACATCGCGAGGACGTAGCTCGCCGCCATCAGCAGACCGGCCGGCAGCGTGCCCATGTCGCGCCAGCGCCCGGTCTGGACGGCGCGGGCGACCAGGATGCCCAGGGCGAACTCCAGCAGCCGCGAGGGCGGGAAGATGTAGGCCAGGTACAGCTGGAGCTCGGAGGCCGGGCCGGTGATGACGTGCGGGCTGCTCGGCAGCGAGAGCGACAGCAGGACGGGGACGGCGACGTTGGCGGCCACCAGGCCGGTGATCCAGTGCCGCAGCCGCTCGGCCGGGACGCGGCGCAGGAAGGCGTACAGGAGCGGGAAGGAGGCGTAGAACAGCGCCTCGACACCGACCGACCAGCTGGGCATGTTGACGCTGAAGAAGGCGTTGATGTCCGGCACCCAGGGCTGGAGCATCGCCAGGTTCAGCAGCAGCACCCAGAGCGGGGTGATCGCCGCGGCGTACATCAGCGCGGCGAGCGCGAAGGTGAACAGGTAGTTGGGATAGACCTTGGCGAGCCGCCGGCGCCAGAAGGCCCGCGCGGTGTCGCCGGGCCGGGCGGACCAGGTGAGCACGAAGCCGCTGAGCACGAAGAAGGTCTGGACGCCGATGCCGCCGCCGGGCAGCGCGAGGGCGTGCAGTCGGTCGTTGAAGTGGCCGTCGCGGAAGAGGGTGAGCTTCTCCACGTTCTGGGTGGAGTGGTAGATCCAGACGGCGAACGCGGCGACCCACCGGAGGCCGGTCAGTGACGGCAGCCGGGTGGCGACCTGCTCCGGTCTGAGCTGCTTCGGCGGCGAGAAGGTACCCGTCATGTCGTGCCCCATCCGTGTGTGCGGAAATCAGCGAGATCCGATCACTCCGCGTCGATCCCGGGCACCTTCCGGGTTGCTGACCTTCGGTGCGAGAGTGGTCCCCGGGGCGCGAAGCGGGCGTGGGACACGGAGACTGACTGATCGTCAGTCACTCGGGGCGGTCCCGGCCCGGGGGCGACACGCCGCGGGAACCGGTGGCCGGCCTCGGTCGTTGCGCACTGCCGCACCCGCGTATACGGTGTGAACATGGCTAATGTAGACAGCGTAGACACTGCGCCGGGAAGTCACTCGCACGTGCCTTCGTGGTTCGACATCTCGACTCCGAACTCCGAGCGAATCCGGGGTTTCTACCAAGAGCTGCTCGGTTGGACGGTGCACGTCCTGGACGACACCTACGCCCTGGTCGGCGGCGAGGGCGGGACGCTGAGCGGCGGCATCGGCCAGGCCGGCCCCGGTAGCCCGTACACCGGGGTGGTCGTGTACTTCCCGGTCGACGACGTCGAGGCCGCGCTGGAGCAGGCGGTGAAGCTCGGCGGGACCCGCCGGCTGGACCCGGTTGCCGTGCCCGGCCGCGGCCGGATCGCCGTCTTCGACGACCCCGACGGCAACACCGTCGGTCTCACCGGCCCCTGATCCGATCCATCCAGGTCCGGCCCGCCGGGCGCGGGCCCTGCCGGCAGACGGCACGCCCATTCCACACCCAAGGGAGACAAGAGTGTCCACCGTAGACTCCAGCTCGGCCGCGGAAGGGGCCGAGGTGACGGCGCCAGGCGCCGCGGAGACCACCGGAGACCCCCGGCGGTGGAAGGCCCTCGGCCTGCTCGCCGGGCTGCAGTTCATGATCCTGCTGGACATGACCATCGTGAACGTGGCGCTGCCGAAGATCCAGGCGTCGCTCGGCTTCTCGCAGTCCGGCCTGGCCTGGGTGGTCAACGGCTACCTGCTGATGGCGGGCGGCCTGCTGCTGCTCGGCGGCCGGCTCGCCGACTTCTACGGTCGGCGCAGGCTGCTGCTCACCGGTGTCGTGATCTTCACCGTCTCCTCCGCGGTCTGCGGCGCCGCCACCAACCAGGGCATGATGATCGCCGGACGGTTCGGGCAGGGCCTCGCCGAGGCGATCGCCGCCCCGGCCTCGCTCGGCCTGCTCGCCCTGCTGTTCACCGACCCCAAGGAGCGCACCAAGGCGCTCGGCCTGTGGGGCGGCCTGGCGGCCCTGGCCGGCACCCTGGGCTACGTGCTCTCCGGCGTGCTGACCGACCTCGGCGGCTGGCGCTGGATCTTCTACATCAACCTGCCGGTCGCCGTCGTCGTCCTGTTGCTGCTCCCGCGGATGGTCGCCGAGAGCCGGATGGCGCGCGACGCCTCCACCGGACTCGACGCGGGCGGCGCGATCACCTCCACCCTCGGCCTGTTCGGCATCGTCTTCGGCCTGCTCCAGGCCGCCGACCACCCGTGGGGCTCGGCGCGGGTGGTCGTCCCGCTGGTGGCGGGCGTCGCCCTGCTGCTGGCCATGCTGATCATCGAGCGCCGGGTGGAGAACCCGCTGATCCCGCTGGAGTTCTTCGCCAACCGGACCCGCTCGGTCATCAACCTGACCTCGCTGTTCTTCATGGCCTCCTTCATCTCCTACACCTTCATGCTCACCCTGTTCGAGCAGGAGGTGCTGAAGTACTCGCCGCTCCAGGGCGGCCTGGCCTGGCTGCCGCTGAGCGTCGGCATCGGCATCGGCATCGGCGCGGGCACCGCGCTGGTGCAGAAGGTCGGCGTCAAGGCGGTGGTCGGCGTCGGCTTCATCGGCGCGGGCGTGGGCCTGTTCCTCACCAGCAACCTGGCCGTGAGCTCCTCGTACGCCGGCGGGATCCTGCCCGGCATGCTGGTGTTCGGCGTCTTCGCCGGCGCGACCATGCCCGCCGCCACCAACGCCGCCCTGCACGGCGTCACCGCCCAGGACTCCGGCCTGGCGTCCGGCGTCCAGACCACCATGCAGCAGGTCGGCTCCGCGCTCGGTCTGGCGACCCTGGTCACGCTGGCCTTCCGGCACGCCAAGAGCGCGATCATGGACGGCACCGCGCCGGACGTCGCGTTCACCTCCGGCTACACGCTGGCCTTCACGGTCGGCGGAGCGCTGATGGTGATCGGCGGCATCCTGGTGTTCCTGCTGTTCGAGAAGGTCGACCCGACGCTGCGCAACCCGATGGCGGAGATGGTCGAGAAGCAGGCCGCCTGACCGGTCCCGGCCCCCGGCCGGGACGAACCCCCGTACCACCCGAACCGCTGCCACACCCTGGAGGACACACCCATGGCCGCCACCGAGAAGCCCGCCCAGGTGCTCGACACCACCTTCACCGCGCCGATCGAGGTCGACGGAGCCTACCCGACCTACGTGACCGTTCCCGGCTCCGCCGAACTGCTCGGCACCCGCCGCCCGGTCAAGGTCTCCGGCACCATCGACGGCCACCCGTTCAGTGCCACGCTGATGCCCTCCGGCCAGGGACCGCACTGGCTGCCCGTCAAGGCCGCCCTGAAGAAGCAGGTCGGCAAGGACGCGGGCGCCGAGGTGACCGTCCACCTGCAGGAGCGCCACTCCTGACACCCCGTCACGAAAGCGGCCCGGCTCGCCCCGGGCCGTTTTCGCGGCCCAGCAATTCCGGATATTCCCGCCCCCGGCCGGAACGGCGAGCATGGGGCGGGAATACCCCTGCGGCACCGCGTATCCGATGGACCCATTACTCGCGACTTCAGGAGCCACCGTGGGCAAGGCATTCGTCATCCGCTATGAAATGCGCCCGGAGACCGCCGACCAGAACCAGGGCATCATCGAGAACGTCTTCGCCGAACTCGCCGAGAACAACCCCGAGGGCGTCCGCTACGCCTCCTTCCGGCTCGACGACGGCGTGACCTTCGTGCACGTCGGGATGATCGACGAGGGCAGCAACGGACTCGCCGAGACCGCCGCGTTCCAGGAGTTCCAGAAGGGCTTCGGCGACCGGGCCGCCGGTGCGCCGGACGCCAGCGGCGCCACGCTGCTGGGCTCGTTCGGGTTCGACAGGTGATCATCGGGTTCGAGCCCGCCGCCCGGGCCTGGGCCGACTGGCCCGGCCCGGGCGTCGTCGAGCTGCCCCCGCTGCGCGGTGAACTGTCCGTCGGCGAGGCCGAACTCGACGCCGCCGCACGCGACTTCGGCAACCGGGTGCACCGCAGGCCGCTGGCCGTGCTGCGGCCCGGCGGCGCCACCGACGTGGCGGCGATGGTCCGGTTCGGCCGGCGCTGCGGGATCCCCGTGGTGCCGCGCGGAGCCGGGCACGCCGTCGACGGGCAGGCGCAGACCGACGGCATCGTCATCGACCTGACCGCGCTGCGCGCGGTCCACCGGATCGGCGCGGACCGCATCGAGGTGGACGCAGGCGCCCGATGGAGCACCGTGGTGGACGCCGCGCTGCTGGTCGGCCTGGTCCCGCCGGTGCTGCCCGACTACCTGGAACTCACCGTCGGCGGCATCCTCTCGGCCGGAGGGTTCGGCGGCGCCAGCCACCGGCACGGCGCCATCGCCGACCGCGTCCTCGAACTCGAAGTGGTCACCCCCGACGGTGAGTTGACCAGCTGCTCGGCCGAGCACAACGACAAGCTGTTCGACGCGGTGCGCGGCACCCAGGGCGAGCACGGCATCATCACCCGCGCCACCGTCGCCCTCGCCCCGGCCCGCGTGCTGGCCCGCCGGTACGTGCTGACCTACCGCGAGCTCGGGCCGTTCCTCGCCGACCAGTTGCGGGTGATGGCCGACCGCCGCTTCGACCAGACGATCGGCCAGGCCCGGCACACCGAGGCCGACGGCTGGAGCTACACCCTGGAGGCGCTCGCCGCCTACGACCCGCCGGACGAGCCCGACGACGCGACGCTGCTCGACGGGCTCGCCCACCAGGCCCTCGAACGACAGGACATGACGCTCCGTCAGTTCCTGTACCGGCTCGTCCCGTTCGAGGCGCAGTTGCGCGAGCTCGGCTCCTGGCAGGACCATCCGCACCCGCGGTGCAACGTGCTGCTGCCCGGGCGGCACGCCGAGGCGGTGATCGCCGACAGCCTCGCCGGGCTGCGCGAACGCGACCTCGGGCTCGGCGGCAACGTGCTGCTCTACCCCGTGCCGACGGGTCTGCTCGGCGCACCCGGCATGCCGAAGGCCGCCGACCCGGTGACCTGGCTGTTCGGCCTGCAGCGCACCGCCCCGCCAGGCGATGCGGAGCTCATCGAGCGGATGCGGCTGGGCAACGAGGAACTGCGCGCCACGGTCCGCCGGCTCGGCGGCGTCGACTACACGTACCCGACCGCGTACCACCGCACCCTGCACGGGAGCTGACGGAGGTACGACGAAAGGCCCGCGCAGGGGTGGGACGCTGCGCGGGCTTTGGGGGTTTGGGGAGATGGGGGCGCTGCCCGGGAGCTGACGGAGATACGGCGAGGAGCCCGCGCAGGGGTGTGCCGCTGCGCGGGCTTTTCGCTGCGCGGGTGTGCCGCTGCGCGGGCCTGGGGGTTTCGGGGAGATGGGGCGTTGCGCGGGAGCTGACGGAGGTACGGCGAAGGGCCCGCGCAGGGGTGGGATGCTGCGCGGGCTCTTCGGTGGGCGGGGTCAGTGGGTGTCGCGGAGGGCGCGGTTGAAGGCCTGGAGGTCGGTGACGAAGAGGTCGGGCTCCTCCAGGGCGGGGAAGTGGCCGCCGCGGTCGTACTCGGCCCAGTGGATGATGTTCGGGAACCCGCGGTCGGCGAACTTGCGGATCGGCTGCGCCGGGTCCGCCGGGTAGACGGCGACGCCGAACGGGACGTCCAGCGGCGGCGGCGCGGCCGGCGGGACCGGCGCGGTGGGCAGGATGTCGGCGATCTCGACGTAGAAGTTGTTGCTCGACGCGGCGGTGTTGGTCAGCCAGTAGACCATCACGTTGGTGAGCAGCGCGTCCCGGTCGACCGCGTCCTCGGGGACCTTCTCGGTCTCCGCCCACTCCATGAACTTCTCGACGATCCACGCGAGTTGGCCGACGGGGGAGTCGGTCAGCGCGTACGAGAGGGTCTGCGGGCGGGTGGACTGGATCTTCATGTAGCCGGACAGCTCGGTGGCGAACCGGCCGAGCAGGCCCAGCCGGCCGAAGTCCGCCTCGGTGAGGTCCGCGAGGTCCGCCGGGTCGTCGGACGGCGGGGTGATCAGGAAGTTGACGTGCGTGCCGAGCACGTGCGGCCGGTCGATGGCGGACAGCACCAGGCTGGTCCAGGCGCCGAGGTCGCCACCCTGGACCACGTACTGGTCGTAGCCGAGGCGGGCCATCAGCTGGGCCCAGGCGCCGGCCACCCGGGGCAGGTTCCAGCCCGGTTCGGGGAACGGGCCGGAGAAGCCGAAGCCCGGGAGGGTGGGGATGACCAGGTGGTACGCGTCGGACGGGTCGCCGCCGTGCGCGCGCGGGTCGGTCAGGGGGCCGATCACGTCCAGGTACTCCACGAAGGAGCCCGGCCAGCCGTGGGTGACGATCATCGGGGTGGCGTCCGGCTCGGGGGAGCGGACGTGCAGGAAGTGCACCCGGGTCCCGTCGATCTCGGTGGTGAACTGGGAGAAGGAGTTCAGCCGCGCCTCCTGCTTGCGCCAGTCGTAGCCGGTGCGCCAGTACCCGACCAGGTCCTTGAGGTAGGAGAGCGGCACGCCGCGGCTCCAGCCCTGGTTCGGCAGCTCGCCCGGCCAGCGGACCGAGTCCAGACGCCTGTGCAGGTCGTCCAGGTCGGCCTGCGGGATCTCGATGCGGAACGGTTCCACCAACAGCCCCTTCCATCGTCAATGCACCCACGGAAAAATGACGGTTCAACGGCCGTTCACGGGGAATTCCCGGATGCCGCCGCGCCGTCCCCGGGCCACGGTATGGAGTGGCCTGACGGGGTGACAAGAGCGGTCGGTCCAGTGAGCATTCTGGAAGAATTGCCTCCGCCCGGCGGCCGGTACCTTGAGAAACCACATCGAGGGTTTCCAGCCGATTCGGAGGGCCGTGCAGTGGGCAATTACGTCGGCGATCACGCGGTGGTTCTGGGCGGGAGCATAGGCGGGTCGCTGGCCGCCCGGATGCTCGCCGACGCCTACCGCAAGGTCACGGTGGTGGACCGCGACGAGCTGTTCGGCCCGACCGGTCCGCGCCGGGCGATCCCGCAGGGCCACCACATCCACGCGCTGCTGGCCCGTGGGAAGCAGATCCTGGACGAGGTCTTCCCCGGCTTCACCGAGGAGCTGGTCTCGCTCGGCGTCCCGGTCGGCGACTTCGGCACCAGCCTCAGCTGGTACTTCAACGGCTCCATGATGAAGAAGACGGAGACCGGACTGGTCTGCGTGGCGGCCGGCCGGCCGCTGCTGGAGGAGCGGATCCGGCTGCGGGTCAACGCCTTCGACAACGTGACGTACCTTCAGCACACCGACGTGCTCGGGCTGACCGCGACCCCCGACGGGGGCCGGATCACCGGCGTCCGGATCCAGGCCCGCGCCGAGGGCTCCGAGGAGCAGCGGCTGGAGGCCGACCTGGTGGTCGACTGCACCGGCCGCGGCACCCGTACCCCGCGCTGGCTGACCGAGCTCGGGTACCCGCAGGTGCAGGAGGAGCGGGTCAAGATGGACCTGACCTACACCACCATGTGGTTCAAGGGCCCGCTGAGCTTCGACCCGATCGGCGACGACATCGCGCTGATCCCGGTCGCCACCCCGGCGATGCGGCGCGGCGCGATCTTCGCGCGGATGCCCGACTCGTACGCGATCTCGCTGACCGGCATCCTCGGCGACAAGCCGCCCACCGACTACGCCGGGTTCATGGCGTACGTGGAGTCGCTGCCGGTCCCGGAGATCGCCAAGGCGGTGAAGGACGTCGAGCCGATCGGCGAGGCGATGACCTTCCACTTCCCGGCCAGCATCCGCCGCCGCTACGAGCGGCAGGCCCGGCACCCCGAGCGGCTGCTGGTGATGGGTGACGCGGCGAGCGTCTTCAACCCGGTGTACGGGCAGGGCATGACGGTCGCCTCGATCGAGTCGCTGGTGCTGCGCCGGCACCTGGAGCAGGGCGTGCCGCAGCCGGCCGCGTTCTTCCGCGACCTGGCGAAGGTGGTCGACGGGCCGTGGGACATGGCGGCCGGCGCCGACCTCGGCTTCGACGGCGTGGAGGGCAAGCGCGACCTGAAGTGGTGGCTGGGCAACCAGTACATCCCGCGGCTGCAGGCCGCCGCGGTCAAGGACGAGCAGCTGTCGGAGGCCTTCCTGCGGGCGGCCGGGCTGGTCGACCCGCCGACCGCGCTGATGCGGCCGCGCGTGATGGCGCGGGTGCTGCGGCCCGCCCGCTGACCCTGTGACGGCCCGTCAGGCATCCGCCCGGCGGGCCGTCGGCCTGCCCCCGGGCCGGCGGCGCGGCCGGCCGTCGCGGGGGCGCGGCCGGGCCTCACCACGGTGCGGGGGCACGGCCGGGCCCACCGCGGCGCGGCCGGGCCTCCTGATGGGCCGTCAGCCCACCTTGCGGATGCCGTCGATGATGGTCTCCACCACGTGCTCGGCCAGCTTGTCGATCACCGCGCGGTCCTGGTAGCGCAGCGGTCCGCGGGTGGCCAGGTCGGCGAAGCCGTGCACGGCGGACCAGCACGCCCACTCGGCGTGGACGCGGCGCTCGGGCGTCAGCGCGCCCGCGTCCACGATCCCGTCCAGGGCGTCCAGCAGCAGCTGGAACGGCGGCGGGACGTGCTCGCCGACCGCCGACGGGTCGCCCTCGCCGCGCTCCTCCTGGGTGAGGATGGCCAGCGAGAACCAGCCGGGTTCGGAGAGCGCGAACTGGATGTAGCCCAGGCCCACGCCGCGCAGGTGCCGCAGCGCGGTCTCGGCCGGGTCGTCGTCCGGCGGCGCGGCGTGCATCTGCTCCAACATGGCCCGGGCGAGCCGCTCGTGGGCCTCCGCGGCGACCGCCATCACCAGGCTGCGCCGGTCCGCGAAGTGCCGGTAGGCGGCGTTCGGCGTGACGCCGACGGACCGGGTCACCTCGCGCAGCCCCAGGGCCGCCTCGCCGCCCTGCCGGGCCAGGCGCAGGCCTGCCTCCACCAGAGCAGCGCGCAGATTGCCGTGATGATACGAGCGCGTACCGGCGGCCATGGTCGCGATGCCTCCTGCTCGGGTTTACGGTGTAAACATCGTCGATGTGGACAGTGCATACTTTACGTCGGTCGAGCACCAGTATGCGCCCACCCCGCCTGTTCACCACCACCCGCCCCGTACCCGGCCCGGGCACCCGCACGCCGGAAGTTGTCAGCGTGGCCCCGTCAGGCAGAACCTGTCACTCAGCGGGGGGCCGATCGCCGTCGGGTGGGCTCTTCCCAAGCACACGCGAAGGGCGGGAATTCCGCCACGGGCTACATGCCGGATGTGGCGATCGCCGATTCAGATTCGCGTCGTTTCCGTTCGGTGAGCTGAAGAGGAGCGAGGACTTGGCGGAGAAAGCAGAATTCGAAGAAGCGATCGCCATCATCGGCATGAGTTGCAGGTACGCCCCGGACCTCGACTCTCCCGAGAAGTTCTGGGAATTTCTCGTCAACGGCAGCAGCACCGTCGGCGAGATGCCCGAGAAGCGCTGGAAGTCCTACGCCGCCGGCAGCCCGCAGGCGACCGCGATCATCCGGGAGACCGTCAAGCGCGGCTCGTTCCTCGACGACATCGAAGGCTTCGACGCCGACTTCTTCGGGATCTCCCCCCGGGAGGCCGACTTCCTGGACCCGCAGCAGCGGTTCATGCTGGAGCTGGCGTGGGAGGCGCTCGCCGACGGCGGCGTCGCCCCGCACACCCTGCGCGGCAGCGAGGCGGGCGTCTACGTCGCGGCGAACACCAACGACTACGGCCGCCGGCTGCTGGAGGACATCCCGCTCACCGGCGCCTACGCGGTGAACGGCACCACCTTCTACGGCATAGCCAACCGGGTCTCCTACTTCCTGGACCTGCGCGGACCCAGCATGGCGGTCGACACCGCCTGCGCCGGTTCGCTCACCGCGCTGCACATCGCCGCGCAGAGCCTGATGTCCGGTGAAACCCCGATCTCCATCGTCGGCGGCCTCAACATCATGGCCACCCCGGCGCTGAACGTGGCGCTCTACGCGGCCGGCGCGATGTCCCCCGACGGCCGCAGCAAGGCCTTCGACGAGCACGCCGACGGCTACGGCCGCGGCGAGGGCGCCGGCGTGGTGGTGCTCAAGCGCCTCTCCGACGCGCTGCGCGACGGCAACCCGGTCAAGGCGATCATCCGCGGCAGCGGCGTGTTCCAGGACGGCCGCTCCGACGGCATGATGGCCCCGAACGGCAGCGCCCAGGAGCACATGCTCCGGCAGATCTACTCCCGGGCGGGCGTCGACCCGACGACCGTCGACTACATCGAGGCGCACGGCACCGGCACGCCCACCGGCGACCGCGAGGAACTCGTCGCGCTGGCCGCCGTGTTCGGCGAGGGCCGGGACACCGCCGACCCCTGCCTGATCGGCTCGGTCAAGCCGAACGTCGGCCACGTCGAGGGCGCCTCCGGCATCACCGGCGTGATCAAGACCGTGCTCGCCATGCAGCACGAGCAGCTGCCGCCCAGCCTGCACACCGCGCCGCGCTCCGACGTCGACTGGCAGGGCGTGGGCCTGCGGCTGATCGACGGCGTCAAGCCGTGGCAGGCCGGCGGCCGCACCCGCCGGGCCGGCGTCTCGTCCTACGGCGTCGGCGGCTCGATCGCCCACCTGGTGCTCGAGGAGAGCCCGGTCGCCGCGCCGGAGCCGCCCGCCCGCGCCGGTCGGGTGCCCGCGGTCTTCCCGCTCTCCGCCGCCTCCGAGGCCGGTCTGCGCGACCTGGCCGGCTCGGTCGCCGACTGGCTGACGGAGCACCAGGAGGCCGACCTGGCCTCGATCGGGCACACCCTCGCGGTGCGCCGCTCCCACCTCGCCCAGCGGGCCGCGATCACCGCCGCCTCCACCGGGCAGCTCGCCGAGCGCCTGCGCACCCTCGCCGAGGGCGGCAGCGCCGCGGGCATCGCCACCGCCCGCACCGCCACCGCCAACACCGGCCGGACCGTCTGGGTGTTCTCCGGCCACGGCGCCCAGTGGTCCGGTATGGGCCGTCAACTGCTCGCCGAGGAACCGGTGTTCGCCACCGCGATCGACGCCCTCGGCGCGGTCTTCGAGGCCGAGCTCGGCTGGACCCCGCGCACCGCCCTGGAGAGCGGCGGCCCGTGGACCGCCGCGCACATCCAGGCCCTCACCTTCGCCGTCCAGATCGGCCTCGCCGAGGTGTGGCGCTCGCGCGGCGCCGAACCCGCCGCGGTGATCGGCCACTCGGTCGGCGAGATCGCCGCCGCCGTCGCGGCCGGCGCCCTCGACCTCGAGGACGCCGCCCGCTTCGCCTGCCGCCGGGCCGCCGCCCTGCAGCGCCTCGACGGGCGCGGCGCGATGGCGATGGTCGGCCTGTCCTTCGCCGACGCCGCGCAGCGCCTGACCGGCATCGAGGGTGTCGAGGCCGCGATCTCCGCCGCCCCCGACTCCACCGTCGTCTCCGGCGACCGCGCCGCCGTCGAACGGCTGGTCGCCGAATGGGGCGAGGCCGGCCTGTGGGTGCGCAGCGTCGACTCCGACATCGCCTTCCACAGCAGCCAGGTCGACGAGGTGCTGGCCGAAGTGGAGGCCGCCGCACGGCAGCTGACTCCGCGTCAGCCCGCGGTGGTGCTCTACTCCACCGCCCTGGACGACCCGCGCGGCGCCGACCTCCGGGACGGCGACTACTGGGCCGCCAACCTGCGCCGCCCGGTCCGCTTCACCGAGGCCGTGGAGGCCGCCGCGGCCGACGGCTACCGGCTGTTCCTGGAGATCTCCTCGCACCCGGTGGTCTCCCACTCCGTCACCGAGACGCTGCTGCACCACGGCATCGAGGACGCCGCCGTGGCCGGCACGCTGCGCCGCGGCCTCGACGAGGTGGAGACCCTGCTCGGCAACCTGGCCGTCCTGCACTGCCACGGCGCCGAGTTCGACTGGACCGCGGACCACGGCACCGGCCTTCCGCTGGAGATGCCCGCCGCGGTCTGGCAGCACCGCCCGTACTGGATCTTCCCCGAGCAGACCGGCTCCGCCGGCCTCGGCGCCGGCCACGACCCGCTCAGCCACAGCCTGCTCGGCGGCCGGATGACGGTCAGCGGCTCCCCGGCCCGGCAGGTCTGGCAGACCCGCCTCGACATGGACGTCCGCCCCTACCCGCAGAGCCACGGCCTGGTCGGCGTCGAGGTCACCCCCGCCGCCTCCATCATCAACACCTTCGCCCTGGCCGCCGGCCAGGACGAGCCGCCCGCGCTCACCGACATCGTGCTGCGCACCCCGCTCGCCGTGCAGCCGCCGCGCATCGTCCAGATCGTCCGCGAGGGCCGCGCGCTGTCGCTGTCCACCCGGCTCGCCGACGCGGCCGACGCCGACGGCGACGAGTGGATCACCCACACCACCGCCGCCTTCGACTTCTCCGCCGCGCAGCCCACCGGCCGGATCGACATGGCCGGCATCCGCAGCCGGCTGCCGCACGGCACCCTGACCAAGGCCGACGAGATGTTCGCCCGGATGGGCGTCGAGGGCTACGCCTTCCCCTGGGACTTCCAGGAGTTGCGCTACGACGAGCGCGAGCAGTTCTCGCTGCTCACCATCGAACCCGCCCCCGCCACCCGCGCCACCAGCTGGGCGCACGTCATCGACGGCGCGCTGACCATCAGCGCCATGGTGGTCTCGCCCGGCGACGCCACCACGCTGTGGATGAGCCGTGCGATCGACAAGGTCGCCTGGCGCGGCGAGCCGCCGGCCACCGTCACCGTCTACTCGGTCCGCTCCCCGCGCTCCCCGCTGGACACCGTGGACGTCTACGTCGGCGACGAGCACGGCGAGATCATCTGCGAGGTGCTCGGCCTCAAGTTCGCGGCCGTCGACCACCTCGGCACCGCGGTGCTGCCGCGCGACCTGGTGCACGAGATCGTCTGGCGCGCGCTGCCCGAGGAGGCCGCCGAGCTGGCCGCCGTCGAGCAGGCCGTGCTGATCGGCGACCCGGACGTCACCGCGGTACTCGCCAAGCAGCTGGAGATCGCCGGCGTGCCCAGCGTCGAACTCGGCCCCGACGCCGAGGGCGAACTGCGGCCCGACCTGTTCTCCCGGCCCGGCGCGGTCCTGGTCGCCCCGTCGCTCGTCGACGGCGACGAGAGCCTGGAACGGGCCACCGAGCGCTCCACCTGGACGCTGATCCGCACCGTCCAGCGGCTCGCCGGACTGCACGCCGACGCCGAGCTCGCCCCGCAGCGGATCTGGGCCATCACCAACGGCGTCCGCGACGCCCGCGAGGAGGCCACCGTCGCCCACGGCCCGCTCTGGGGCGTCGGCCGCATCGTGGCCGGCGACCACCCCGAACTCTGGGGCGGCACCGTCGACCTGACCGACCTCGGCGAGGACACCGGCAGCCAGCTGCTCACCGTCCTGCGCACCGCCGCCGGCCAGGAGGACGTCATCTCGCTGACCGCCGAGGGCACCCAGGCGGCCCGGCTCAGCCGGATCGAGCGCAGTGCCGACGGCACCCCGCTGCAGTGCGACCCGGGCGGCACCGTCATGATCACCGGCGGTCTCGGCGCCCTCGGCCTGGAGGTCGCCCGCTGGCTGGTCGAACGCGGCGCCCGCCGCCTGCTCCTGGTCGGCCGCCGCGGCCTGCCGCCGCGCGCCGAGTGGGCGAGCGTCGAGAACCCCGAGGTGCGCCGGCAGATCGACGCCGTGCTCGCCCTGGAGTCCCTCGGCGTCACCGTCCAGGCGCTGGGCCTGGACATCACCGACGCGGACGCGGTCGCCGCCGCGCTCGCCCCCGGCGCGCTCGGCCTGCCGCCGGTGCGCGGCATCGTGCACGCCGCCGGCGTGGTCAACAACGCGCTCGTCGACAAGGTCGAACTCGACGGCCTGCGCGACGTGTTGGCTCCCAAGGTGGACGGCACCCTGGTGCTGCACCGGATGTTCCCGCCCGGGTCGCTGGACTTCTTCGTCCTGTTCTCCTCCTGCGGCCAGTTCGCCCGGCTCTCCGGCCAGACCTCGTACGCGGCCGCCAACTCCTTCATGGACGCGCTCGCCGCGCACCGCAACGCCGGCGGCCACAACGACACCGTCAGCCTCGGCTGGACGGCCTGGCGCGGCGTCGGCCTCTCGGCCGACATCGCCACCACCATGTTCGAGGCCAACTCCCGTGGCCTGGAAGCCGTCTCCACCTCCGAAGCGCTCCGCGCCTGGGCCTTCGGCGACCGGTTCCAGGCCTCCTACCAGGCGATCCTGCGGGTCATCCCGACCCCGCCGCACAGCCCGAAGCTGCCGATGTTCCGGGAGCTGACGGTCTCCGACGACGCGGCCGGGCCCGCGACCGGACAGCTCTTCACCGTCGAGGGGCTGGACGAGGAGGAGGCGCTGGCCAAGGTCACCGACGAGGTGCGGGGGCAGGTCGCGGCCGAGCTCAACCTCGACCCGGCCGACGTCGACCTCAAGCGTCCGCTGGTCGAACTCGGCGTCGACTCCGTCATGACGGTCGCCCTCCGAGTGCGCCTCCAGCGCCGCTTCGGCCTGGACCTCCCGCCCACGATCCTGTGGGCCAAGCCGACCGTCTCCGCGCTGTCCGGCCACGTCCTGGAGACCCTGACGGTCCCCGTCGCAGCCTGACCCACGACAGCCCACGACCGGCCGGTTCTCCCCTCCGGGGGAGGGCCGGCCGGCTCTTTTGTGCGCCCCGGGAGGTGCCCCGTCAGGGGTGCGGGGAACTGCGCGGAGCGGAAGGACACCGACAGCAAGATCCGCCCGAGGCGGGGGGTTCCCTCCTCGGGCGGATCTCTGACGTTCAGTGGTTGCTCGCGCAGTTCCCCGCGCCCCTGCCGGGGCGTGTAGGTCAGGAGGGAATGCGGACGGGCGAGTTGTGGTAGGCGGCGATCTTCCACTCGCCGGTGGGCTGCTTGGCGAGGACCCAGGTGGCGCGGATCTCGCGGTCGGGGGCGACGGCGGTCTCGCCCGGGGCGATGACGCCGCCCTGGGTGACGAGGACGGCGGTGTCGGCGTTCAGGAAGCGGACCGAGCGCGGGGCGCCGAAGACGGTGGTGCCCTTGTACGGGCCCGCGTAGGCGGCGGTCATGAACTGCTCGATCTCGGTGCTGCTCTGCTGGAAGATGTCGCCGGGCAGGATCATCGTCCCGTCCTCGGCGAACAGGGCGGCGAAGGCGACGGCGTCGTTGTCGGCCCAGGCGGCGATCATCCGCTGCGGGACGGCGCCGACGGCCTGCTGGTCTGCGGTGGTCGTCATGGGGATCCCCAATTCTCGTTCGTAGCGGGTCGGTTGGTTGCATCGTGGTCCGACCGGCGGTGGCCGGTCATCTCTCGCGTTGCGGTTCGGCGGATCAGGCGGCGCGGAACTCGACGACCGACATGTAGCCGTAGGGGTGCACGGCGCGGACCGCGAGGCCCGCCCGGGCGCCGAGGGCGCGCAGCTGGTCCAGGCCGCGTTCGCGGCCGCCGCAGTAGGCGAGCATCCGCAGGTCCATCGTGGTGCTGGGGGACTCGCCGTCCGCGCCGATCGCCTCGATGACCAGGACGGCGCCCTTCTCGCCGGCCGCCTCCGCGCACCGCCGCAGGATCGCGACCGCGGGCTCGTCCGCCCAGTCGTGGATGATCGCGGACAGCACGTAGCCGCCCGCGCCGGCCGGCAGCTGCTCGAAGAAGCTGCCCTCGACCGCCTCGGCCCGTCCGGCGAGCCGGAGTTCGGCGAAGCGCCGACGGGCGGCGGCGACCGGGCCGGCCAGGTCGACCAGGGTGCCGCGCAGTTCGGGGTGCGCGCCGAGCAGGGCGGCGAGCAGCGCGCCGCTGCCGCCTCCCACGTCGACCACGTGGCCGAGCGCGGCCCAGTCGAACAGGTCCATCAACTCGGGGTTGTCCAGCTCCTGGTGATGACCCATCAGGTCGTCGAAGGAGGCGGACAGCGCCGGGTCGGCGGCCAGGTCGTCCCAGAACCCGAGGCCGAAGCGGACCGGGTAGGCCGGGTCGCCGGTGCGGACGGTGTGCAGCAGGTCGATGAAGCTCAGGTCGCCCTTGCCGACGGCGCCGTCCATGTCGAGCCACTTGCGGCGGCCGGCCGGATGGTCGTCGCGCAGTTGCTGGCCGAAGTCGGTCAGGCCGTAGCGGCCTTCGCGGTCGCGGACCAGCAGGTCGAGGGTGACCAGGTGCCGCAGCAACCGGTCGAGTGCGTCGGTGTCCGCGCCGATCGCGGCGGCCAGGTCCGCGGCGGTGCGCGGCTCCCCGGTGAGGTGGTCGGCGACCCTCAGCGTGGCGGCGGTGCGGACCGCCATCGGGGTCGCCAGGTCCGCCATTGCCCGCAGCCCGAGGCGGGCCGGTGCGTGCTGCGCCATGATGCGCGCCCTCCCTTCGTCACTGGTGAGCGTAGGCGCGCAAAGGGCTCGCGGATTTATTCCCGAGTGCTGAAGAAGGGGGCGCTGCCTGCACGGAGCGTCCGGTGAGCAACGCGGAAGAAGCCGCCGTCCCGGGCCCCGGGCATCCTCAACCGTGAGCCTGGCGAGTGGAGTCGCGGTTCTCCTTCGTCATGGTCGTGCAGCTGCGGATTCCCGGGGTGCGTCGATTTCCAGACAGCCGGAGGGATTCACCGCGCCCGTGCGCACGGCGCGAGCTATGGACCACGTTGACCAGTGGAGAGGGGAACTCGGTGGCTTCTCGTGAGCGATTCCGAAAACTGATTCCGGGCCTGGCGGTGATTCTCGTCGCCGTCTCGTTGTTTTTCACGGTCCGAACCTCGGTGGCGGCGGCCGACGGGGACGCGGTCGCCAAGAAGTACAGTTTCAAGGAAATGCCGATCGCGATGCCGCCGGGTTATGAGAACCGGCCGATGGCGACGGTCCGCGAGGTCAATCCGGCGTACCAGAAGATCCGGTCCTGGATCTCCTCGGTCGGCGCCAGCATCGCCATCAACGACCTGACCGGGCACGGTCTGGCCGACGGCATGTGCATCGTCGACACCCGTACCAACGCGGTGGTGGTCACCTACACGCCGACCGCGCGGCAGGCCGACCAGTTCACGCCGTTCACGCTGGACGCGGCGCCGCTGCCGATCGACAACACCATGGCGCCGACCGGCTGCACGCCGGGCGACTTCAACGGTGACGGTCGCACCGACCTGCTGGTGACGTACTGGGGCCGCACCCCGATCCTGTTCCTGGCCAAGTCGGACGCGACCGCGCTCAGCCCGACCGCCTACCAGCCGCGCGAACTGGTCGCCAGCGAGTCGCTGGACGGCAAGTACCACGGCCCGCGGTGGAACACCGACGCCGCGTACGTCGGCGACCTGGACGGCTCCGGCCACCCGGCGATCGTGATCGGCAACTACTTCCCGGACTCCGACGTCCTCGACCCGCACGGCCTGAACAACGTGGTGATGAACACCTCGCTGTCCAACGCCAAGAACGCCGGCGGCGACCACGTGCTGCGCTGGTACGACGCGACGTCGGGCACCGCGCCGACCGCCTCGTACATCGAGGAGAAGGACGCCATCCCGTACGCGCTGTCCACCGGTTGGACGCTGGCCGTCTCCGGCGCCGACCTGACCGGTGACGCGCTGCCGGAGCTGTACATCGCCAACGACTTCGGCCACGGCCACCTGCTGTACAACCGCTCCACGCCGGGGAAGATCCGCTTCTCCGAGGCGAAGGGCGAGCGCAACCCGGGCACCCCGAAGTCCTTCCAGCTCGGCAACGGCTCGTTCAAGGGCATGGGCGTCGACTTCGGCGACCTCGGTCACAACGGCAACTTCGACATGGTGGTCAGCAACATCACCGTGGCCTGGGGCCTGGAGGAGTCCAACTTCGTCTGGATCAACAAGGCGAAGGACGAGGCGGACATGAAGGCCAAGCTGGAGGACGGCGTCGCCCCGTTCAAGCAGGAGGCCCAGGAGCACGGCATGGCCTGGACCGGCTGGGGCTGGGACGTGAAGATGGCCGACTTCAACAACAGCGGCGACCTGTCCGTCGTGCAGACCGACGGCTTCGTCAAGGGCGACATCGACCGCTGGCCGTGGCTGCAGGAGATGGCCATGATGAACGACGACCTGCTCTCCAACCCGGCGATGTGGCCCAACGTCCAGCCCGGCGACGACATCGCCGGCGACGAGTCGCTGGCCTTCTACGCCAAGACCGACGGCGGCGAGTACACCAACATCGGCGAGCAGCTCGGCCTGGACGTGAAGATCCCGACCCGGGCGCTGGCCACCGGCGACACCACCGGCAAGGGCGTGCTGGACTTCGCGGTCGCCCGCCAGTGGGGCCCGCCCGCCTTCTACGCCAACACCTCGCCGGGCGTGGGCGACTACCTGAACCTGCGGCTGTTCCACCCCACCGACAAGAGCACCGCGGGCCAGGGCCTGGCCGGCACCGGCATCCCCGCCTACGGCGCCACGGTGAAGGTCACCACCCCGAACGGCACCCAGGTCTCCCAGCTCGACGGCGGCGGCGGCCACGGCGGCTTCCGCTCCTTCGACGTCCACTTCGGCCTCGGCAGCTACATGGGCCCGGTCGACGCGATGGTGTGCTGGCGGGACGCCTCCGGGATGCACGAGAAGACCCTCAAGCTCGACCCCGGCACCCACACCCTGATGCTGAACGGCGACGCCGCCCAGGAGGTTACGACCCGATGACCGCGACAGCCCAACCCGCCACCACGGCCCCGGCGCCCGCGCCGGCCGCCAAGCCCAAACCCGATCCGCGCTACCTGGCGCTGCGCAACTTCGCCATCTCCATCAGCGTCTTCAACACCTTCGGCTACACGCTGCTCGGCTTCGAGCAGCCCTGGCTGTGGCCGTTCATCGCGGTCGCCACCGGCTACACCGCCGAGCTGGTGTTCGAGATGATCAGCTCCTGGGCCTACCGCCGCCCGCCGCGCTTCACCGGCCGCGGCTTCCGGGGCCTGTACGAGTTCCTGCTGCCGGCCCACATCACCGCACTGGCCGTCAACATGCTGACGTACGGCAACAACCAGCTGCTGCCGATCATCTTCGGCGTGATCATCGGCGTCGGCGGCAAGCACGCCCTGCAGGCCCCGGTGGCCGGCCGGATGCGGCACTTCATGAACCCGTCCAACTTCGGGATCACCGTGCTGCTGCTGTGCTTCGGCTCGTGGTTCTCGATCGCCCCGCCGTACCAGTTCACCGAGAACGCCAACACCTACTTCCGGGTGATGATCCCGCTGATCATCGCCACCGCCGGCACCGTGATCAACGCGCTGCTCACCAAGCGTACCCCGCTGATCGTCGGCTGGCTCGGCGCGTTCGCCATCCAGGCGTTCCTCCGCCACTGGATCTGGGACGTCTCGCTGTTCTCCGCGCTCGGCGTGATGACCGGTGTGGCCTTCGTGCTGTTCACCAACTACATGATCAGCGACCCGGGCACCACGCCCACCAAGGGCATGGCGCAGTTCATGTTCGGCTCCTCGGTCGCCTTCGTGTACGCCATCCTGATGGTCTTCAACGTGGTCTACACGCTGTTCTTCGCCACCAGCCTGGTCTGCCTGCTGCGCGGCCTCGGCTGGTGGGTCGCCCACCTGATCCAGAAGCGCCGGGCCGCCGCGTCCTGGGCCCCGACCCAGCAGACCGCGCGGGTCGAGAGCACCAACCAGACCGGCGCCGTCGCCGCCTGACCGACCGCCACCCGGAGGGGAGACGGGGCCGCCACCGCATTCCAGCGGTGGCGGCCCCGCCGCGTGTCACCCCCCGTCAGCTCCCGGTCGCCAGCGGCTCGCTGGCGGTGCTCGGCACCGTGAACGGCCCCCAGGTGAAGGCCGGCAGCCAGGCCTCCGGCGCGTCGCTCCACTCCAGCGCGGCGATCTGTTCGGCGGTGCGCCGCCCGGTCAGCGAGCGCAGCAGGTCGTGCCGGTGCCCGGTCACGGTGACGGCCGGCTCGCCGTCCCCGGCCACCCACCCGGCGCCCGGGGTGGCCAGCCGCACCGCCGGAAGCCCGTGCGTGCGCACCGAGTTGGCCAGCCCCCGGACCACCAGGTCGATCGAGGTCGGGTAGCTCGGATGGTCGACCGGCACCGGCTCGCCGAGCGCGAACCGGACGTCGATCTCGTGGGTGAACGCGTCCATGGTGAGCATCGCGTGCCGCAGCTCCCACGCGTTGCCGAGCACCCGGATGATCGGCTCCTCCAGCCGCTCCCACTCCTCCAACAGGCCGGCCAGGCCCGGTACCTGCTGGTGCGGCACCAGCCACAGGTCGACCGGGTCCTGGGCGGCGAACGAGCGGCCGACCTCCACCAGGTGCCCCACCACGTCGGACACGGTCCAGCCCGGGCAGGCGGGTACCGGAAGTCCGGCCGCCTCCGGACGGGCCTGCAGCAGGGCGGTCACGTTCTGCCGGGCCCGGCGGTAGGCGAGCGCGCCCGGCACCCGCTCCCAGTGCTCCGGCGCCGGTGCCTCGGCCTGGCTCTGACGGGACGTCATCTGTCGTACTCCTTAGGGTCGACGGTTGGGGAACGCGGAACTGATCCCACCTCAGAAACGCTCCACGGGCCAGTAATTGCACCCTGCACATGCCGCCCGCGACAACGCGGCCCGGCCCGCCCGGCAAGCCCGAAGACGCCCCCGGCCGCCCGGCGCAACCGCGGAGATGCGTCGCCGTCCGGCGCTCCGCGAGCATGGAGGGGCCGTCACTCGGGGCGGCCGGGCAGGGAGGGCATTGTGCCGACCACTTTCGGATCGCTGCGCCGGCTGCTGCTGGCGCCGTCGCTCGCATCGGTGACCTTCGAGGGACGCGGCTTCCCGGTGACGCCGACCCCCGCCACCCGGCGGCTGGAGGCCGTCCCGCAGGCCGTCGTCTGCGGATTCGAGTGGGGCATCGACGCGCGCAGCCAGTGGGAGGTGGAACGCCGCCTCGAGCTGGTCGACGCCGACCAGCGCGGCTTCGCCTACGAGGGCGCGACCATGGCGTTCACCATCCTCGACACCATGGGCCGCGGCCACCGCACCCGGGACCTGCTCGACGGCCCCGGCAAGCCGCACATATTCCTGGCGTACATCGGCATCGGCTTCGCGATGGCCCGGCTGCCCAGGCCGGTGTGGAAGAAGGTGCTGCCCGAGCTGAGCAGCCCCTACCACCCGGTGATGAGCTGGCTCGCGGTCGACGGCTACGGCTTCGACCTCGCGTACTTCCACACCCGCCGCTGGATCGACGAGCAGCGCCGCCCCGCCCCGTACCCGTGGCAGGGCGCACCCGGCTACTTCCACCGGGCCGTCGACCAGGGCATCGGGCGGGCGCTGTGGTTCATCAACGGCGGCAACCCCGAACAAGTCGGCTCCGCGGTACGGAAGTTCGACGGCAGCCGGCAGGCTGACCTGTGGAGCGGCGTCGGCCTGGCCGCCACCTTCGCTGGCGGCAGCGACGCCGCCGGACTGGACGTGCTGCACGCCGAGGCCGGCCTGCACCGGGCCGAACTCGCCCAGGGCTCGGTCTTCGCGACCAAGGCCCGCCACTACGCCGGGCACGTCCCCGAGCACAGCGCGGCGGCCTGCGCCGCGCTCACCGGGCTGACCGTCCCCGCCGCCGCCGCGCTCGCCGACGAGTGCGCCGTCGAAGCCGGTGCGGGCAGCGCCGACCGGCCCGCCTACGAGCTGTGGCGGAGCAGGCTGCACGCCCGGCTGGCGAACTGACACCCGATCAGACCACTACCCGAGGGGAGATGGCGATGGCCAGTGCACTCCTGTCGCTGCGGCGACGCCTGCTGACGCCGAGCACCACCGAGACCCTGCTCGCCAAGCGCGGCTTCCACGAGAAGACCCCGGAGGCGAAGCAGCTGCTGGAGTCCGTCGGCAGCCGCTTCCTGGAGGGCTACGGATACGCGATGGCCTCCAGCACCTCCGCCGAGGCCGAGGCGAGCCTGGAGAAGATCCCGGCCCGCTTCCGCGGCTTCGCCTACGAGGGCGCGGGAATGGGCTTCGCCATGCTCGACGGCCTGCCCACCCAGGGCCGCGGCCACGTCGAGCGCTTCCTGGCCGGCCGAGGCGGCGACCACGTCTACATGGTCTACGTCGGCATCGGCTGGGCGATGGCGCGACTGCCCAAGTTCTGCTGGCCCGACATCGACGCCCTCGACCCGCTGCTGCGCTGGCTGGTGCTCGACGGCTACGGCTTCCACCAGGCGTACTTCCGCACCGCCAAGTACGTCCACGAGCAGTACCGCGACACCGACTTCCCGTGGCCCGCCCACGACACCCCGGCCTACACCGGCAACGCCATCGACCAGGGCGTCGGCCGGGCGCTGTGGTTCGTCGGCGGCACCGACCCCGACCTGGTCGCCACCATGATCGAGAAGTACCCGAGCACCCGGCACGCCGACATGTGGGCCGGCGCAGGCCTCGCCGCCACCTACGCCGGCGGCGTCGACGAGCGCGAACTGCGCGCCTTCAAGGAGCGGGCCGGCGAGTACCGCCCGCTGCTCGCCCAGGGCAGCGCCTTCGCCGCCGAGGCCCGGCTGAAGGCCGGCAACATGATGCCGCACACCGAGCTCGCCACCCGGGTGCTGTGCGGCCTGGAGGCCGCCGACGCCGCCCGGATCACCCAGGAGACCATCACCCTGGACACCCGCGACGGCCTGCCCGCCTACGAGGTCTGGCGGCGCGCCATCGCCGACGCGCTGGTCGCCCGCGGGGGGTGCTGACCGTGGCCGCCGCCACCCGCAAGGTGCCGCCCGGACCGCCGCGCACCGCCGCCCTCGGCCTGCTGCGCAAGCTCGCCGGCGACCGCCTCGCGCTGATGCGCCTCGCCGGGGCCGAGTACGGCGACGCGGTGAAGATCGACATCGGCCCGAAGACGCTGTACTTCTTCAACCACCCCGACCACGCCAAGCACGTGCTCGCCGACAACGCCGCCAACTACCACAAGGGCATCGGGCTGATCCAGGCCCGCCGCGCCCTCGGCAACGGGCTGCTCACCAGCGAGGGCGAACTCTGGCGCAAGCAGCGGCGGTTGATCCAGCCCGCGTTCCAGCACAAGCGGATCGTCCAGCAGGCCGACGTGGTCGCCGAGGAGGCCGCCAAGCTGGTCAGCCGGCTGCGCGCGCACGAGGGCGGCGGACCGGTCGACCTGACCACCGAGCTGACCGGCCTGACCCTCGGCGTGCTCGGCCGCACCCTGCTCGACGTCGACCTCGCCGCCTTCGAGTCGGTCGGCCACGACTTCGAGGCCGTCCAGGACCAGGCGATGTTCGACATGGTCACCATGGGCATGGTCCCGGAGTGGGTGCCGCTGGCCAAGCAGCGGCGCTCCCGCCAGGCCCGCGAGAGCCTGCAGGTCGTGGTGGACCAGCTGGTCGCCGACCGGATGGCACGCCCCGGCGCCGACCAGGGCGACGACGCGCTCAGCCGGCTGATCGTCTCCACCCGCGAGGAGGCCGACCCCGCCGTCGGCCGCCAGCGCATGCGCGACGAACTGGTCACCCTGCTGCTGGCGGGCCACGAGACCACCGCCTCCACCCTCGGCTGGACCTTCTACCTGGCGGACCGTCACCCCGAGGTGATGGACCGGCTGCACGCCGAGGCCGTCGAGGTGCTCGGCGACCGGCTGCCCGAGTTCGAGGACCTGCCGAAGCTGAAGTACACCGGCATGGTGCTGGAGGAGGTCATGCGGCTCTACCCGCCGGTGTGGATCCTGCCGCGGCTGTCGCAGGCCGACGACGAGGTCGGCGGCTACCACGTGCCGGCCGGATCCGACGTGCTGATCTGCCCCTACACCCTGCACCGGCACCCCGGATTCTGGGACGCCCCGGACCAGTTCGACCCGGAGCGGTTCGACCCGGTGCGCTCGCACGACCGCCCGCGCTACGCCTACATCCCCTTCGGTGCCGGCCCGCGCTTCTGCGTCGGCAACCACCTCGGGCTGATGGAGGCCACCTTCACGGTCGCCCTGATCGCCCGGGACCTGCGGCTCGCCAAGGTCCCCGGCCACCGCGTGGTGGCCGAGCCGATGCTGTCGCTGCGGATGGGCGGCGGCATGCCGGTCACCGTCCACGCCGCGCGCTGACGCCCCGTTCTCCGCCGGCGGCCGCTGGGTGCGCGGCCGTCGCCGGGCCCACCTGGAAGCCCCCCGCAGCCTGCTGCGGGGGGCTTCCACGTGGGCCGGGCCCCAGCGGGGCCCGGGCGGCGCTCTGCAGGGCTATGCGGGCCCGTGCAGGGCCATGCGGCAGTGCGTAGGCGGGGGCCGTCCGGCCAACCGGCCGGACGGGCCCCGCCTCTGACGCTCCCTCACTCGGATCTGACGCTCAGTCGGGTGGCCGACGGCCGGTCAGCAGATGTCGGCGGCTGCCCGTCCCGCCGCAGCTGTGACGGAGGGTCAGCCGACGTCCGCCACCGGGTGGTCCTGCTCCATGGCGGCGATCGCCTCGAACGCCGCCGAGCGGACGTCCAGCAGGGCCAGCAGCACCGGCGGGTCCAGCGCGCGGATCGGGCGCAGCCGCAGCTCGATCGGCAGCAGGGGGACGTTCGGCCGGGCCTCGATCGGGCCGATCGAGCCGACGAAGACCTCGCGGTCCCCGGTCAGCACCTCGTCGCAGGAGGCCGGCACCGAGTGGGCGAGCAGGTACCAGGTGCCCGGGGGCACCCGGTCGAGGGTGAAGTGTCCGGGGCGGGGCAGGACGGTACAGGCGGCCGGCCTCCCCTGCGGTATTCGGGTCGGGAACAGCCCGACGAACACCCGGCCCAGCTCGTCCGCGATCTGGGCGCGGATCTCGCCCCGCACCGTGGAGTACCCGGCGGCCGAGCGGCGGCGCGAGTCCACGACGATCTGCTCGGTGTAGCCGCCGAGTTGGCGGTACATCGTGGGGGAGACCCCGACGCTGCTGGCGAACCGGGAGCTGAACGTCCCGACGCTGTTGTAGCCCACCCGGTGGCTGATCTCGGTCACGGTGGAATCGGTTTCCAGCAGCAACCGCTTGGCCGCCTCGATGCGAATGGCCGACAGGAAACGCCTGGGCGAAACCCCGGTGACCCGCTGGAATTCTCTGGAGAAGTGAAATTTGCTGTACATCGCGGCCTGCGCCATATCGTCAATGGTCAGCAGTTCACCGAGGTTCTCGTGCATGGTATCGATGGCCCTGATCACGGCCTGCTCGATGGCTGTCTTCATTTCGCCTCCAGGGTCTCCACGGGTATGGCGACGTGCCACTCCGACACCGGATGGGGGACACGGTTCGCAGCCATGTGACGGCTGTTGTCGGAGATGCCAGAGCGAACGACTTGAGAGTCCTCTCTGGGTGGAAAAGGCGCCGAAGATATCGCGGCGATAACGATTGACGACCGTAGCAGGGCGCACATGCCAAGTGCAACGCTCGATGGGGCGTTCACCGCCGATGCTCGAAAACCGGTCATACCGGGGGGGAAGGTTTGAAGAGCCTCAGCAACGCCGAAGGTGCCCCAGGGCGGGCGGGCTCAGCATGATGCTGGAGTCGCGTCAGCGGTTTGGGCGCCCCCGCGATGCGACCCGCTTACCCGATCGAGAGCTGAGGAGGCGCCCGTGCGTGCGGGTACCCCAGATGACCGGCCTGACCGGATCATGACACTTGAGGCCTTCGCCGACACGATCGTGCCCGGCGAAAAACGATCCCCCGAAGACCGTGCGGTGGCCGGTGTCGCCCCGGGCGGCGGCGCGGTCGAGGCCGGCGCCGTCGCGTTGCTGGAAACCCCGGCCACCGGAGTCTCCGACGCGCTCGACAATTACACCGAGGCGCTCAACGGGCACGCCCTGGCGTACGCCGACGAGCACGGGCTGACGCTCGATCAGGACGTGCCGCCGTTCGTCGCGCTGGAATTCGACGACCGCACCGCGCTGGTCCGCTCGCTGGTCGCGCCGGAGCACCCGGAGAAGGAACTCTGGGTGCTGCTGACCCTGTTCAGCAACATGGCCTTCGACACCGGCGCCCACATCCACACCTCCGAGGCGATGGCGAACGGCCACCCGGGCCTGGCCGCGATGGGCTTCTCGCAGCCGGACACCGACGGGCTGTGGCGCTTCCCCGCCTTCTCCTACGGACGGCAGTTGGCCGACCTCCACCCGGACACCACACCCACAGGGAGCCCCGCATGACCCGTGGCGACAGCACCGACGTCCTGATCGTGGGCAGCGGCTTCGGCGGCGCCATCGCCGCCTACCACCTGGCGGCCGGCGGGGCGAAGGTCACCGTGCTGGAGCGCGGGCCGTGGCTGGAGGCCGACGACTTCGAGCACGACTTCCTGCTCGGCTCCTCCTACACCCGGATCTTCGACTTCGTGGTCGGCGACGGGATGAGCCTGCTCGGCGGCAACTGCGTCGGCGGCGGCAGCGTGGTGTACTTCGCGGCCATGCCGCGCGCCCCGCGCTTCGTCTTCGAGCGCCAGGGCAGCATCGGCCGCCGGATGTGGCCGGGCGTCATCAACCGGGACACCCTCGACCCCTGGTACGACCGGGTCGTCGAGGCCCTGCCGATCACCCAGCAGGACTGGAACGACGTCACCTACGCCGGCGGCCTGTTCGCCGCGGCCTGCAACCACGCCGGCCGCACCGCCAACCCGGTGCCGGCCGCCGTCGACCGCAGCCTGTGCACCAACTGCAACTGGATGATGGCCGGTTGCAAGTTCGACGCCAAGCGCTCGCTGCTGCTCAACTACCTGCCGGCCGCGCTCGCCCACGGCGCCGAGATCCGCCCGCTGCACGAGGTCCAGCACCTGGAGCGGCTGGACGACGGCAGCTACCGGGTGCACTACAACGTCATCGACGACACCGACTACCGGGTGCACACCGACTCCGGGGCGATCGACGCCAAGATCGTCATCCTGGCGGCCGGCGCCGGTGCCACCCCGGTCATCCTGCAGCGCTCGGAGGCGACCCTCGGCACCATGCCGCACGCGGTGGGCCGCTACTTCTCCGGCAACGGCGAGCGCCTCAACACGGCCATCATCGACGAGGAGAAGGCCGCCAACCTGCTCGGCCTCAAGCGCGAGAACGGCCAGGCCTACGCGGCCAACCAGATCGGCAAGGGCCCGGTCGTCGCGAGCTGGGACAACCTGGACGGCTCGCTGCCCGAGCACTCCCGCTTCTCCCTGGAGCAGCTGTACTTCCCGCCCGGCTTCGGCACCATCCTGGCGCAGGTGCCGGACGCCACCGGGCCGAGCTGGTTCGGCAAGGAGAAGAAGGAACTGGTCAAGCAGTGGCAGTCCTGGCTGACCATCTTCACCATGGTCGAGGACGACAACGAGGGAGTCTTCGGCCCGCCGCCGGCCCGCGGCAACGCCGACCGGATCTCCCAGCAGATGCTCGGCCGCGGCACCATCAGCTACCGGCCGACCGCCAACACCCTGCGCGGCTGGGCGGAGTCGGACGCCGTGGTCAAGGACATCATGGAGCGCGACGGCCTGGCCAAGGTGATGCCCTGGACCAACGACGTGGTCGGCGCCTACACCGTCCACCCGCTGGCCTCCTGCCGGATCGGTGACGACCCGGCCACCTCGGCCCTCGACGACCGCCAGGAACTCCGCGGCCACCCGGGCATCTTCGTCACCGACGGCTCCGCGGTGCCCGGCGCGCTCACCGTCAACCCGGCGCTGACCATCTCGGCGCTGGCCGAGCGGGCCATCCCGGGCATCGTCAAGGCCGCCCAGGAACGCGGCGTCAAGGTCAGCTACGGCGCCCCCTCCCCGGACGGCTCCACCAGCGGCCGGCGCGGCGTCCAGTCCCAGCTCCCGCTGCTGATGCGGGACTAGGCACGGCGTTCCGCAGCGACACCACCACCCGCCGGGCCGTCCCCGGGCCGGAGCCGTCCAGCGGCTCCGGTCGGACGGCCCGGCGGACCGGTTCCGAGGGTCCGTCAGTTCCCGACCCCGTGCGGCCGGGAGCGGCCGCGCAGGAAGGCAGTGCGTCATGACCTCACCCCTGCTGCGGCCGGCCATGCGCCGGGCGCTGGCGCAGATCCGGCACGTCGCCCCGGTCCGGCCCGGCCGGGCCGGACCCGACGTGGCGGCCGTCTACCGGGACGTGGAGCGGGAGTTCGGCCTGCTCGCCCCGCCGATCGCGCTGCACGCGCCCGCCCCGCCGGTGCTCGCCGCGGCCTGGGTGATCCTGCGGGAGACCCTGGTCGCGGGCGGCCGGGTCGGGCGCGCCGAGAAGGAGGCGGTGGCCGCCGCCGTGTCGGCCGCCAACGAGTGCCCCTACTGCGTCACCGTGCACGGCGCGGCGCTGGCCGCCCTGCTGCCCGAGGCGGACGCCGCCAAGACCCTCGACGGGTCGGCCGAGTGGCTGCGGCTCGGCGGCGGCGCACCGCCGTTCCCCGCCGCGCACACCCCCGAACTGGTCGGCACCGCCGTCACCTTCCACTACCTGAACCGGATGGTCAGCCTGTTCCTGGCCGCCCAGCCGGTCCCCGACAAGGCCCCGGCGGCCGCCCGCCGGATCTTCGCCGCGGTGCTCGGCCGGATCGTCCGGGAGGGCGTCCGGCAGCCCCCGGTGGCCGGCGGGTCGCTCGACCTGCTGCCCTCCGCGCCGCTCCCCGCCGACCTGAGCTGGGCCGCCGCGACCCCGACCGTCGCCGGGGCGTTCGCCCGCGCCGCCGCCGTCGCCGAGCAGGCCGCGGACCGCTCCGTCGCCGACCCCGTCCGGCAGCTGCTGGCCGCCGAACTCGCCGCCTGGGACGGCCGCCCGCCGGGCATCAGCCGCGGCTGGGTGGAGCGGGCCGTCGCCGGGCTACCCGAGGAGCACCGCCCGGCCGGACGGCTGGCGCTGCTCACCGCGATCGCCGCCTACCAGGTCGACGACGAGCTGATCGCCGCGTTCCGGCGGCAGCACGCCGGCGATCGGCCGCTGATCGAGCTCACCTCCTGGGCGGCGCTGTCGGCCGCCCGCGAGCTGGGCGCCCGGCTGGCCGCCGCCTGACGGGCCGTCAGCGGCCCGCAGCGCGGCCCCGGAGCCCCCGCCGACCGGCGGGGGCTCCGTCGTGTGCGCCCTGACGGGTAATCGGGAATCACGGCGTTATGGAATCCCGGCGGCCGTGATGACACCGTTATGGAATGCCGGGCCCCGGCGAATCACGGCGTTATGGAATCCCGGCGCAGTGGAATCACGGCGTTATGGAATTGGCGAGACCCCCCGGTGGAGGGGGAAAGCACTCCGGAAGATGGCATCCGGCGGGCGTCGGGCGCAGGCTTGATCGGTATAAGGGGCGCAGTGAGACCCGCCGGCAATTCATCTCCAGGGGGCGGTGAATATATGAGCAGTCAGCGGATCGCTATCGTCGGAATCGGCCTCCGCTATCCGGACGCGAATTCTCCGGGTGAACTGTGGGAAAACGTTCTGGGTGGTCGAAGGGCATTCCGGAGGCTGCCGGACGAACGCATGAACCATGCCGACTACTGGTCGGCGGACCGCAATGCACCGGACCGCTTCTACGCGTCGAAGGCCGCGGTTCTGCGGGATTTCGAGTTCGACCGGATCAAATACAGTGTCGCCGGAAGTACCTATCGATCGACCGACCTGACGCACTGGCTGGCGCTGGACGTGGCCGCCCAGGCGCTCGCGGACGCCGGCTTCCCGGACGGCGAGGGACTGCCCCGGCAGGCCACCGGCGTGGTCGTCGGCAACAGCCTGACCGGCGAGTTCTCCCGGGCCAACATCATGCGGCTGCGCTGGCCGTACGTGCGGCGCACGGTCGCCGCCGCACTGGCCGGGCAGGGCTGGGACGAGACCGAGACCGCGACCTTCCTCAAGGGCCTCGAGGTCCAGTACAAGGCGCCGTTCCCGGCGATCGACGAGGACTCGCTGGCCGGCGGCCTGGCCAACACCATCGCCGGCCGGATCTGCAACTACTTCGACCTGCGCGGCGGCGGCTACACCGTCGACGGCGCCTGCTCGTCCTCGCTGCTGTCGGTGGTCACCGCCGCCAAGGCGCTGGACGACGGCGACCTGGACGTGGCGGTGGCCGGCGGCGTCGACCTGTCGATCGACCCGTTCGAGGTGATCGGCTTCGCCAAGACCGGCGCGCTGGCCACCGGCGAGATGAAGGTCTACGACAAGGACTCCAACGGCTTCTGGCCCGGCGAGGGCTCCGGCATGCTGGTCCTGATGCGCGAGGACGACGCCCTCGCGCAGGGCAAGCGGATCTACGCCACCATCGCCGGCTGGGGCATCTCCTCCGACGGCAAGGGCGGCATCACCCGGCCCGAGGCCGGCGGCCACCGCCTCGCCATCTCCCGCGCCTACGGCCGGGCCGGCTACGGCGTGGAGAGCGTCTCCTACTTCGAGGGCCACGGCACCGGAACCGCGCTCGGCGACGCCACCGAGATCGAGGCGCTGTCCTCGGCCCGGCGGGGCGCCGACCCGACCGCCCGCCCGGCCGCCCTCGGCACCGTCAAGGGCAACTTCGGGCACACCAAGGCCGCCGCCGGCGTCGCCGGCCTGATCAAGGCCGCGCTCGCCGTCCACCACCAGGTGATCCCGCCGGCCACCGGCCACTTCGCGACCCACCCGAAGCTGCAGGGCGAGGACGCCGCGATGTACATCCCGCGGCGGGCCGAACTCTGGCCCGCCGACCAGCCCGTGCGGGCCGGCGTGTCCGCGATGGGCTTCGGCGGCATCAACACCCACATCGCCGTCACCCAGGCCCCCGGAGCGGAACGCCGCACCAGCCTGGACGCCGGCACCGAGCGCCTGGTGGCCGGCCGGCAGGACGCCGAACTGCTGCTGCTCGACGCCGCCGACCCGGCCTCGCTGCGCGCCGACGCGGAACGCCTGCTGGCCGTCACCGCCAAGCTCGCGATGGCCGAACTGGCGGACCTGGCCGCGCAGCTGACGCAGCGTCTGACCGGTGCGCCGGTGCGCGCCGCGATCGTCGCGACCTCCCCGGACGACGCCGTCCGCGGGCTGGAGCGGCTCGTCACCCTGCTGGACTCCGGCGCCCGCGAGGCGTTCTCCACCGGCGAGGGCGTCTTCCTCGGCCGGGCCCGCACCGCACCGAAGATCGCCTACCTGTTCCCCGGCCAGGGCTCCGGCCGCGGCACCACCGGCGCGCTGCGCAACCGGTTCGCCGCCGCCGAGGAGCTGTACGCCGCACTGCCCGCCGGCGACGACCAGGTCGCCACCGAGTTCGCCCAGCCGCGGATCGTCACCGGTTCGCTCGCCGCGCTGCGGGTGCTCGACCGGCTCGGCATCCAGGCCGCCACCGCCGTCGGCCACAGCCTCGGCGAACTCACCGCCCTGCACTGGGCCGGTGCCATGACGGAGCGCCAGGTGCTGGAGCTCGCCACCGTGCGCGGCCGGGTGATGGCCCAGGCCAGCCGCGGCGGCGGCGCGATGGCCGGCCTCGCCGCCACGCCCGAGCAGGCCGAGCGGCTCGCCGCCGGCCAGGACGTGGTCATCGCCGGCTACAACGGCCCCCGGCAGACCGTCGTCTCCGGTCCGGCCGAGGCCGTCGACGAGGTGGTCCGCCGGGCCGCCGCGGAGGGCACCACCGCGACCCGGCTGAACGTCTCGCACGCCTTCCACTCGCCGCTGGTCGAACAGGCCGCGGTCGCGATGGGCGAGCACCTGGCCGGCGTCGACTTCCAGGCCCCGGACCGTCCGGTCGCCTCCACCGTCACCGGCACCAGGCTCGACGCCGCCGCCGACCTGCGCACCGTGCTGCGCGACCAGGTGCTGCTGCCGGTCCGCTTCCACGAGGCCGCCGCCGAGGCGGTCGCCGACGCGGACCTCGCCGTCGAGGTCGGCCCCGGCCGGGTGCTCTCCGGCCTGCTGGCCGAGATCGCGCCGGACCGCCCGGTGCTGGCCGTCGACACCGACAGCGGCTCGCTCGGCGCGCTGCTGCGGGTGGCCGGCGCCGCCTACGTGCTCGGCGTCCCGGTCGCCGCCGGCGAACTGTACGCCGACCGCGTCATCCGGCCGCTGCCGGAGGACGGCGAGATGTCCTTCCTCGCCAGCCCGTGCGAGACCGCGCCCGCCCTCGACCTCGACCTCGCCGCTTACGAGGCGGTCGAGGTGACGACCGGTCAGGACGGGCAGGCCGAGGCGGGCGGCGAATCCACCCTGGAACTGCTGCGCCGGCTCACCGCCGAACGCGTCGAACTGCCGCCGGAGTCCGTCACCGCGGACACCCACCCGATGGACGACCTGCACCTGTCCTCGATCACGGTGGGCCAGCTGGTCAACGACGTCACCCGGGCGCTCGGCCACCCCGTGCTCGCCGCCACGCCGAACTTCGCCACCGTGCGACTCGGCGAACTGGCCGACCTGATCGACCAGTTGGCGGCCACCGCACAGGACGGAGGGACGACCGAGGCGGAGGTCCCCGGAGTCGCGCCGTGGGTGCGGCCGTTCGCCCTGGAGTACGTCCCGGCCGAACTGGTGCCGGTCCTGCTGCCGGACGCCCCGGCCGCCGAGTGGACCGCCGTCAGCACCCCGGGCCACCCGCTGGCCGAACCGCTGCGCGCGGCGCTGGCCGGCGCGGGCCTCGGCGACGGCGTGCTGCTCTGCCTGCCCGAGGAGTGCGGCAGCGAACACGCCGAGCTCTTCGTCGAGGCCGGGCGCGTGGTGCTGGAGCACAACAGCCGCCTGGTGGTCGCCCAGCGCCGGCTCGGCGCCTCCGGCTTCGCCAAGACCCTGCACCTGGAGCACCCCGACATCCCGGTCACCGTGGTCGAGCTCGACGAGCTGACGACCGAGGTGGAGGAGTCGGTGGCCCGGGTGGTCGCCGAGGCCGCCGCCACCGACGGCTTCGCCGAGGTCCGCTACGACGCCGACGGCCGGCGCACCGTCCCGGTGCTGCGGCCGACGCTGCCCGCCACCGCGGACGGCGCCTCCCCGCTCGGCCCGCAGGACGTCCTGCTGGTCACCGGCGGCGGCAAGGGCATCACCGCCGAGTGCGCCATGGCGATCGCCCAGGACTCCGGCGCGGCGCTCGCCCTGCTGGGCCGCGCCGACCCGGCCGCCGACGCCGAACTCGCCGACAACCTGGCCCGGATGACCGCCGCCGGGCTGCGGTTCCGCTACGACCGCGCCGACGTCACCGACGCCGGACAGGTCGCCGCCGCGGTGGAGCGGCTGGAGACCGAGCTCGGCCAGGTCACCGCCGTCCTGCACGGCGCCGGCCGCAACGAGCCCGCCGCGCTCGGCAGCCTCACCGCCGAGGACTTCACGCGCACCCTGGCCCCGAAGATCGACGGCCTGAAGGCGGTGCTCACCGCGGTCGACCCGGCCCGGATCAAGCTGCTGATCACCTTCGGCTCGATCATCGGCCGGGCCGGACTGCGCGGCGAGGCGCACTACTCCACCGCCAACGACTGGATGACCGAACTGACCGTCCGCTTCCAGCAGGAGAACCCGCACTCCCGGGCGCTCGCACTGGAATGGTCGGTGTGGTCCGGCGCCGGCATGGGCGAGCGGCTCGGCGTGGTCGAGGCGCTGATCCGCGAGGGCATCACCCCGATCTCCACCGAGAACGGCATCCAGGTGCTCCGCGACATCCTCGCCGACCCCGCCGCTGGCCCCGTGCTGGTGGTCTCCGGCCGCGCCGCCGGCCTGCCCACCCTCGCCCTGGAACGCCGCGAACTGCCGCTCGCCCGCTTCGTCGAGCGGGTGGTCGCGCACTACCCGGGCATCGAACTGATCACCGAGGCCGAGCTCTCCGAGGGCAGCGACCCGTACCTGAGCGACCATCAGCTCCAGGGCGACCTGCTCTTCCCCGCCGTCCTCGGCATGGAGGCGATGGCCCAGGTCGCCGCCGCGGTCAGCGGCAACGAGGGCTCGCCGCTGCTGGAGGACGTCGAGTTCCAGCGGCCGGTGGTGGTCCGCCCCGGCACCACCGCCACCGTGCGGATCGCCGCACTCGTCCAGGAGCCCGGCACCGTCGACGTGGTGCTGCGCACCGAGTCCACCGGGTACGCCGCCGACCACTTCCGGGCCCGGCTGCGCTACCCCCGGCCCGAACTCGCGGCCACCCCGGTGCCGGTGGAGTTCGAACTGCCGCCCGTCCCGGTCGACCCGGTCACCGAGCTGTACGGCAGCGTGCTCTTCCAGGGCAAGCGGTTCCAGCGGGTGATGGGCTACCGGCGGGCCTCCGCCCGGCACGCCCTCGCCGAGATCGGCACCGCCGCGCCCGCCCCCTGGTTCGGCGCCTTCCTCCCGCAGGAACAGCGCCTCGCCGACCCCGGCACCCGGGACGCCATGATGCACGGCATCCAGTGCTGCGTCCCCGACGCCACCCTGCTGCCGCAGCGCATCGAGCGGCTGTGGCTGGCCGAACGGGCCGCCCAGGACACCGAGTACGTGCTGCTGGACGCCCGCGAACGCTCCCAGGACGGCGACACCTACGTCTACGACCTGGACGTCCGCACCCCCGACGGCACCCTGGTGGAGCGCTGGCAGGGGCTCACCCTGGTCGCCGTGCAGAAGCGCGACGGCGCCGGGCCCTGGGTCCCGTCGATGCTCGGCTCCTACCTGGAGCGCTCGCTGGAGAAGGTCCTCGGCGGCAGCCGCGCGGTGGTCCTCGAACCGCAGGCCGCACCGATCACCTCCGCCGACGAGCGCCGGGCCGGCACCTCCACCGCCGTCAGCCGGGCCCTCGGCCGGCCCGCCGAACTGCGCCACCGGCCCGACGGGCGGCCCGAGGTCGACGGACACACCGTCACCGCCTCGCACGCCCAGGGCATGACCCTCGCCATGGTCGGCCAGGGCCGCCTCGCCTGCGACCTGGAAGCCGTCCTCGACCGCACCGCCGAGGACTGGGCCGGACTGCTGGGCGCCGCCCAACTCCCGGTCCGCGACCTGCTGGCCGCCGAGGCCGGCGAGGACCCGGCGATCTCCGCCACCCGGGTCTGGAGCGCGCTGGAGTGCCTGCGCAAGGCCGGCGCCACCAGCCAGGCCCTGACCGTCGAGAAGGTCCACCCGGACGGCTGGGCCCTGCTCTCCGCAGGGGACGCCCGGATCGCCACCTGGGTGACCACCATCAACGACCGGGACGAGAAGACCGTGTTCGCGGTGCTCGCCGGAAGGGAGGCCCGATGACCGGCTACTACGAGATCCGACACACCGTCGGCTTCGAGGAGACCAACCTCGTCGGCAACGTCTACTACGTCAACTACCTGCGCTGGCAGGGGCGTTGCCGGGAGATGTTCCTGAAGGAGCGGGCCCCCGAGGTGCTCGCCGACCTGCAGGACGACCTGAAGCTGTTCACCCTCAAGGTCGAGTGCGACTTCTTCGCCGAGATCACCGCGTTCGACGAGCTGTCGATCCGGATGCGGCTGGAGGAGCTGACCCAGACCCAGATCCAGTTCAGCTTCGACTACCTGCGGGTCGCGGACGACCAGGAGAACCTGGTCGCCCGCGGGCGGCAGCGGATCGCCTGCATGCGCGGACCCAACACCGCCACCGTCCCCGCCCGGGTCCCGGAGGAACTGCGCCGCGCCCTGGTGCCGTACGCCGAGAACGCCGCCGCGGCCCGCGCCCTGGCCGCGGCCGCCGCCCCCGGGCGGGCGTGATGAGCGGCCATCCCCGGGCCGGCACCACCGTGCCGGCGCCGCGCTCCCCGCAGCCGCCCGCCACCTCGGGGGCGGCCCTGCGGGAGGCGATGTCCCGGTTCGCCACCGGCATCACGGTGCTGACCACCGGCGGCGAACAGGTCCACGGGATGACGGCCAACTCGTTCACGTCGGTCTCGCTCGAACCGCCGCTGGTGCTGTGCTGCGTGGCCCGCACCGCCGTCATGCACCAGGCCATCACCACCACCCGGAGCTTCGCGGTCTCCGTCCTCGGAGCCGAACAGGAGCAGCTGGCACGGTACTTCGCCAGCCGGGACCGCCCGCTCGGAGCCGCCCAGTTCCACGGCCTCGACTGGCAGCCGGGACCGCTCACCGGCGCCCCGCTGCTCGGCAAGGCGGTGGCCCGACTGGAGTGCAAGCTCGCCGAGGCCTACGACGGCGGCGACCACTCCATCTTCCTCGGCGAGGTGCTGGCCTCGGACTGGAACACCGGGGACGACGCGCTGCTGTTCTACGGCGGCGGCTTCCACCGGGTCGGCCGCGGGCCGGCCGACCGCAACGGCTGAACCGGAGGAGAACACCCCGATGTTGGTGAGCGTCACCGGAGGCACCGGATTCCTCGGCATCCACTCGATCGCGGCGATCGTCCGCGCCGGGCACCGCGTGCGGCTGCTCGCCCGCGACCCGGCCGCCGCCGAACGGGCCCTGGCCCGTGCGGAGATCGCCCCCGGCGCGGTCGACGTGGCCGCCGGTGACGCCACGGACACCCCGTCCGTCGAACGCGCGGTCCGCGGCGCCGACGCCGTGCTGCACGCCGCGTCCGTCTACTCGTTCGACAGCCGCCGTCACCAGGAGATGCGGCGCACCAACGAACACGGCACCGAGACCGTCCTGGCCGCCGCCCGGCGGTCCGGAGCCGGCCGGATCATCCACGTCTCCAGCATCGTCGCGCTGCTGCCCGCCGGCGGGCGGACGATCGGGGAGCACTCCCCGGTCGGCCGCCCCCGGGAGACCTACATGGCCACCAAGGCCGCCGCCGAACACATCGCCCGCAGCCACCAGTCGGCCGGCGCACCCGTCGTCATCAGCTACCCGCCCGCCCTGCTCGGCCCCGCCGACCCGCGACTGGGCGACCAGACCCGGCGGCTGCGCAACACCCTGCGCGGCCTGATGCCGTTCTGGCCCACCGGTGGGTTCCCGGTCGGCGACGTCCGCGACACCGCGCAACTGCACGCCCGGCTGCTCACCGCCGAGCCGACCGGCACCGACCGGCACTTCGGCCCCGGCCGGCACCTGACCACCCGTCAGTACCTGGACGCCCTGCGCGAGGTCACCGGACGCCCGCTGCCCGCGCTCCACCTGCCCGCGCGCGCCATGCTGCCGATCGGTGCGGCCGCCGACCTGCTGCAACGCGCCTGGCCCTGGCAGATCCCCGCCGAGTACGGCGCCGTCTACACCTGCGCCACCGCCGTGCCGGTCGAGCCGGGGGCGAGCACCGGCGGGCTGCAGCCGCGGCCCGCCGCCGAGACCATGGCCGACACCGTGCGCTGGCTCCACGGCCAGGGCTTGCTGACCGACCGACAGGCCGGCGCGATCGCAGGGGAGAAGAACCGATGAGCACCGCTGAACAGCAGGTCGGCCCCATCGTCCTGCCCAAGCCCCGCAGCCGAACCGCCCCCGCCACCCCCGCAGTCCCGGCCCCCGGCGACGGCCGCAAGCTGCGCACCGTCCCGCCGCCGCGCCCGGTCCGGCCGATGGGCACCGCCCGCGAGGAACTCGACGAACTGCGCTCCCGGATCCTCGCGGGCGAGCCCGAGGCGGTGAAGCGCCAGCACACCAACGGCAAGCGCACCGCCCGCGAACGCCTCGAACTCCTGCTGGACGAAGGCTCGTTCACCGAGCTGGAGATGTACCGCCGGCACCAGGCGGACGGCCCCAAGCTGTCCAAGAACCGGCCGCACACCGACGGCGTGGTGGTGGGCTCCGGCACCGTCGACGGGCGCCGGGTCTTCGTCTACGCCCAGGACTTCACCGTCTTCGGCGGCTCGCTCGGCCAGGCCCACGCCGCGAAGATCCACAAGGTGATGGACCTCGCCATCGCCACCGGCGCGCCGCTGATCGGCCTCAACGACTCCGGCGGCGCCCGGATCCAGGAGGGCGTCACCGCCCTCGACGGCTACGGCGGCATCTTCCGCCGGATGGTCGAGGCCTCCGGCGTCATCCCGCAGATCAGCGTGGTGCTCGGCCCGTGCGCCGGCGGCGCCGCCTACTCCCCGGCGCTCGCCGACTTCACCTTCATGGTCCGCGAGACCGCCCAGATGTACCTCACGGGCCCGGACGTGGTCGCCGCCGTCACCGGCGAGCAGGTCACCCACAACGAACTCGGCGGCGCCGACGTGCACGGCGGCCGCACCGGCCTCGCCTCCTTCGTCTACGACGACGAGGAGTCCTGCCTCGAGGACGTGCGCTTCCTGCTGTCCATGCTGCCGTCCAACAACCTCGAGGCGCCGCCGACCCACCAGCCCACCGGGGCCGGCCACGACGAGCGGCCCGGCCTCGCCGAGATCGTCCCGGTCGAGGCGAACCGGCCCTACGACATGCGCGACGTGGTCGCCGAGATCGTCGACGACGGCGAGTACCTGGAGGTCCACCAGGACTGGGCGGGCAACGTGCTGTGCGCCTTCGCCCGGATCGACGGCCAGACCGTCGGGCTGGTCGGCAACCAGCCGCTGGTGCTGGCCGGCGTCCTGGACATCGCCGCCTCCGAGAAGGCCGCCCGCTTCGTCCGCTTCTGCGACGCCTTCGGCATCCCGCTGATCACCCTGGTCGACGTCCCCGGCTTCCTGCCCGGCACCGAACAGGAGTACGGCGGCATCATCCGGCGCGGGGCCAAACTGCTCTACGCCTACTGCGAGGCCACCGTGCCGCGGATCCAGGTGATCCTGCGCAAGGCCTACGGCGGCGCCTACATCGTGATGGACTCCCGCTCCATCGGCACCGACGTCTCGCTCGCCTGGCCCACCAACGAGATCGCCGTGATGGGCGCCGACGGCGCGGTCAACGTGCTGTTCCGCCGCGAACTCGCCGACGCCCCCGACCCCGAACTGCTGCGCGCCGAACTGATGGCCGACTACGCCGACAGCCTGATGCACCCCTTCCACACCGCCGAGCGCGGCCTGGTCGACGACGTCATCGACCCCGCCCACACCCGCGCCGCGATCGCCCGCTCGCTCGCCATGCTCCAGGGCAAGCGCCGACCGATGCCGCAGCGCAAGCACGGCAACATCCCGCTCTAGTCCGCCTGGTGATCGCCCGTCACCCCGCGGCGACCACCTCCGGATCCAGCCGGCGGGCCGAGGCCGCCACCGACCTGGTGGCGGCCTCCGGGTTGTCGCCGGCGGCGACCATCAGGCCGATCAGCTGCGCGTCCAGACAGCGGTCCGCGTCGTACGGGCCGATCAGGTAGCCGCCGAGTTCCAGCGTCACCAACCCGTGTACCGCCGACCACATCTGGTGGGCCATCAGGTCCGCGTCGCCGGACTGGAACCGGCCGGACTCGATGCACCGGCCCGCGCACTCCACCACCCCGGCCAGCGTGTACCGGCCGTACTGGCGGTCCTCGCCGTCCAGCGAGAAGCCGGCCAGCGAGGAGCCGCCGAACATCACCGCGTACAGGTGCGGGTTGGCCAGCGCGTTGCACCGGTACGCCCGGCCCAGCAGCGCCAGGTCCGCCACCGGGTCGTCGCTGCGCGACACCCGGGTGAAGTACTGCTGCAGTCTTGCGAATCCCTCGTGCACCATCGCCCGGACCAGCCCGCCCATGCCGTTGAAGTGGGTGTACAGCGCCATCGTCGAACTGCCGACCTCGGTGGCGATCCGCCGGGCCGAGAGGGCCTGCGGGCCCTCCTCGGAGAGCAGCCGGGCGGCGACGTCCACCAGTGCGGGACGGGTGTTGGGATCGGATCGACGGGGGCTCATGCCCCCAGTGTTGCAAAACACCGTTATATCCGGGCCGTTCCGGGAGCAGTTTGCCCCGGTTCCAGCACGTAGCGAGAACTTTCGGCCCGCGCCGACTCGACGTGTTCCGTTCAAGCTCCGATTACCCCACCATGGGACGGTGTCCCGCGCACCTACGCGCGTAGCGCACCGTCTCTTTCCCCCCACGGCACGAGGAGATTGACAGATGATCAGAGCTCGGAAGACGACCCGACCGGCCGCTCTCGCCGCAGCCGCCCTGGTGGCCCTCGCGGCGGCCGCCACCGTCCCCCTGCACAGCACCGCGGCCGCCGCCGCGACCACCGCCCCGAAGCGGGTGCTGTTCGACAACAGCAAGGCCGAGACCGCCGGGAACGCGGACTGGATCATCTCCACCAGCCAGCCCGACCCGCTCGCCCAGAACGCCAACCCCACCACCGAGACGTCCTGGACCGGCGCGCTCTCCGCCTGGGGCGTGGCCCTGCAGAAGACCGGCCAGTACAGCCTGAAGACCCTCCCGGCCGGCTCCACCATCACCTACGGCACCGGCGGCGCGCTCGACCTCGCCAACTTCGACGAGTTCGTGCTGCCCGAGCCCAACGTCCGGCTCAGCGACGCCGAGAAGACCGCCGTGATGACGTTCGTGCAGAACGGCGGCGGGCTCTTCCTGATCTCCGACCACACCCAGAGCGACCGCAACAACGACGGCTGGGACTCGCCCGCCATCATCAACGACCTGCTGACCACCAACAGCGTCGACAGCACCGACCCGTTCGGCTTCTCGGTCGACCTGCTGAACATCACCACCGACAACCCGCGGGCGATCAGCTCCGCCGGCGACCCGGTGCTGGGCGGCCCGTTCGGCACCGTCACCGGCTCGATCATCCGCAACGGCACCACCTTCACCCTCAAGCCGGCCGACAACTCCGCCGTCAAGGGCCTGCTCTACCGGACCGGTTACAGCGGCAACACCGGCGCCGCGTTCGCCACCTCCACCTTCGGCAGCGGCCGGGTGGCGATCTGGGGCGACTCCTCGCCGATAGACGACGGCACCGGCCAGTCCGGCAACACCCTCTTCAACGGCTGGGACGACCCGGCCGGCACCGACGCCGCCCTCGCGCTGAACGCCACCGCCTGGCTCGCCCAGGGCAGCGGCAGCAGCACCGGCACCGTCACCCTGGCCAACCCCGGCACCCGCACCGCGACCGCCGGCACCGCCACCAGCCTCCAGCTCTCCGCCACCGACACCGCCGGCGGCACCCTGAGCTACTCGGCCACCGGCCTGCCCGCCGGACTGACCGTCAACTCCGCCACCGGCCTGATCAGCGGCACCCCCACCACCGCGGGCAGCTACACCGTCACCGCCAAGGCCACCGACTCCACCGGCCCCACCGCCACCGCCACCTTCACCTGGACGGTCAACCCGGCCGGCGGCGGCAGCTGCACCGCCGCCCAGCTGATCGCCAACCCCGGCTTCGAGACGGGCTCCACCTCGTCCTGGACCGAGACCAACAGCGGGGGCGCCAGCACCATCAACTCCAGCTCCAGCGAACCCGCGCACAGCGGCAGCTACGACGCCTGGCTGGACGGCTACGGCACCACCAACACCGACACCCTCGCGCAGACCGTCACCCTGCCGACCGGCTGCACCAGCTACAACCTGAGCTTCTGGCTGCACATCGACAGCGCCGCCTCCACCACCACCGTCTTCGACAAGCTCACCGTCACCGCCAACGGCACCACCCTCGCCACCTACTCCAACACCAACGCCGCCGCCGGCTACCAGCAGCGCACCTTCAACCTCGCCGCCTACGCGGGCCAGAGCGTCACGATCAAGTTCACCGGCACCGAGGACAACACCAAGCAGACCTCGTTCGTCCTCGACGACGTCAACGTCAACGTCTCCTGACGCCGACCGCGGGGCCACACGCCGAGCGCCCCGCCCGACACCCCCTCAGCGGGGTGCGGGCGGGGCGCTCGGCCGCTCGCGGGGCCTACTCCGCGAGCAGGTAGTCGTAGTAGCCGGTCGGGCCGACCAGCACCGCCTGGAAGTACAGCGGCTCGCCGTCGGTGTCCAGCGGCACCTCGTGGCCGGCCTCCCGGGTGAAGCCGAGCGGCAGCCCGGGGACGGTCGCCCCGTAGTCGTCGCGCAGCACCGTCTCGCCCATCTCCGCCAGCCGGTCCAGCAGTTGCAGGGCGGGCGTGCCGAAGACGTCCAGCCCGCGGAACCGGACGGTGACCTGCTCCGGCCCCGGCCGCGGGATCCAGACCTCGGCCGCCCGCAGCGTCTTCCCGTCCTCCAGGTGCAAGACGATCTCGAACTGCGGGTGCACCGCGAGCACCTTCATGTACCGGAACCGGTCCGCGGCGCCCTCGTCCTGGACCTGGACGGAACCCAGCGCGCGCGCCGCCTCCTTGACCGCCTCCGCGGGCATGCCGAGCGGGAAGCCGGTGATGCCGTGCGGCGGATCGAGGGTGATCTCCATGGCCGTCATTGTAGGAGGCAGGTCCTGACATTCCAGTTGTTGTCCTTGAGGAACTTCTGGAACTCGGCGTTGTGCGGCAGCGAGTCGACCATCTCCCTGATCGCGCTGTCGTACTTGGTGCCGTGCACGCGCCGGATCTCGTCGATGTCCTTCTTCATCGCCTCGTCCCACTTGCCCTGCAGGATCAGGCTGCGCTGCGCCGCCCGCCAGGCGTCCGGGCCCGCACCGCGACCGGTGCTGATGAACTTGCGGTGGTCGTCGTACTCCATCCGCACCGACGGGCCGTATCCCGGATTGAGCTCGGCCGTCGTGCCGAGGTTCTTGTAGGAGCCCTGGGCCGGTATGTGGTTGATCTCGTACTTCTGCGCGGCGTTCGGCCCGGTCTTCCAGTTGGCCGGCTGCAGCTTGTAGTACCAGCCGCCCATGCCCGAGGGCGCGCCCTTCAGGCCCAGCGGGTCGATCCACGCCAGCGGGTTGGGCACGTAGCCGTGCGGGTTCGGCCCGGCGCCCAGCCCCAGCGGGTCGCTGCTCAGGTAGCGGCCGGTGGACGGGTCGTAGTAGCGGAAATAGTTGTACTCGAGGCCGGACTCCTCGTCGTGGTACTGCCCGGGCAGCCCCAGCGGACATGACGGCGCGTCACCGCCCGAGCCGCCCGCCGCCCGTCGCCCCCACAGGTCCGTCGACGAGGACCAGACGATCCGGCCGTCCTCGGTCACCAACTCGCTGGGCGCGCCGACCAGGTCGGTGACGATCGCTAAGAACCGCTCGTCGACCTCGGCCTGCCCGAGGCCCGGCCCGGACCCCGCTCCGCCCGGGCCCGGGCGCGAGGTGCGCTCGGTCTGCGTCGCCACCTCCCAGGCGCCCGGCTGGCGCTCCCAGGTGCGGCTGCGCACCGAGCCGTCGGGCAGCGCGGCGGCCTCCTCGATCAGCCAGGTCCCGTCCCAGGTGAACACCACCTGCTCGGCGGCGGCGCCACCGCCCGGATCGACGCGCTGCTTGGCGCTGCGCCGGCCGATCGGGTCGTAGCGGTACGTCCACGCCCCGCGGTCCGGGGTGTCGACCCGGACCAGCTGGTCGTCGCCGTTCCAGGTGTACTGCCAGGTGCGGCGCTGACCGGACAGGGTGCGCACCAGCACCCGGGAGAGCCGTCCCAGCTCGTCGTACTCGTACGAGGTCCGGCCGGCCGTCCGCAGCAGCGAGCCGGTGTAGCGGCGCTCGCCCAGCGTCGCGCCGTCCGGGCGGCGGCTGTCCGCGGCGCTGGTGATGTTGCCGATCGGGTCGTAGGCGTAGCTCTCGGTCCAGGTCTCGGCGGAGACCCGGGTGACCCGGCCGGCCGGGGTGAGCTCGAAGTCCCGCCGCCCGCGCAGCAGATCGGTGACGTACGCGGGCATGCCGTCGGCCCGGTAGCCGTAGCCGCGCTGCTGGAGGCTGCGGTAGCTGCCCGCCGTCCCCTCCGGCGAGCCCGCGGGCGGCGCGTCCAGCGCCCAGATCGCCTGCGCGCTCAGCCGGTTGCAGTCGTCCCAGGTCTGGCTGAGGGCCGCGCCGCGCCCGAGCCGCCGGGAGGTCTCCCGCCCGTTGGCGTCGTGGCCGAAGGAGAGCGTGCCGAGCGCACCCGCCAGCGTGCTCGGACGGCTGTTGGCGTCGTACGACCAGGTGGACACCGCGCCCGACGGGGTGGTGCGGCGGGTGCGGCGGCCGAGCGCGTCGTACGCGTAGCTGGTGGCGCGCCCGTCGGCCTCCTCGGACAGCACCCGGCCGACGGCGTCCCGACGGTACGTCAGCACGCCGCCCGGGCCGGTGATCCGGCCCAGCTCGCCGTGCTCGTCGTAGTCCAGGGTGGTCCGCGACCCGTCGCCGGAGACCCGCTCCACCAGGTTGCCGAGCAGGTCGTAGGCGAAGGCGGTGCGCCGGCCGGTGTGGTCGACGGTCTCCAGCAGCTGGTCGGCGGCGTCGTGACGGTACGTCAGGTCGCGGCCGTTGAAGTCGCTCTCCCCGACCAGGTGGCCCGCCGCGTCGTAGCGGTAGCGCCACGCCGCCGCGCCGCTGGTCACCGAGGTCAGCCGCAGCTCGGTGTCGTAGCCGAACTGCTGCTCCTCGCCGTCGGGCAGGGTCCGGGAGCGCAGCCGGCCGAACGCCCCGAGGGTGAACCGGGTGACCGCGCCGATCTGGTCCCGGTGCTCGGTGACGTTGCCCTCCGGGTCGTAGTCGTACTGCTCGCGCGAGCCGTCGGGGAACACCCGCTCGGTGATCCCGCCCTCCAGCCGGTGGGTGAAGCGGGTGGTGAGGCCCAGCGGGTCGGTGACCGCGACCATCCGGCCGAAGGCGTCGTGCTCGGCCCGTGCGGTGTTGCCGAGCGGGTCCGTCACCGAGGTGAGCAGTCCGGCCGGGTCGTGCGTGAAGGTGCGGGTGTGGCCGAGCGGGTCGGTCAGCGACAGCAGCCGGCCCGCCTCGTCGTAGCGCCGGACCGAGCGCGCCCCGGCCGCGTCGGTGTGGGTCAGCAGGTTGCCGCGCTCGTCGTACTCGAAGGCGCCCAGCACCCGGCCGGCCCGGCTGACCGACACCGGCAGCCGCAGCGCGTCGTAGGCGAGCTGGACGGTGCTGCCGTCGGGGGCGGTGATCACCGTCGGGCTGCCGTGCTCGTCGAGCCGGTAGCGGGTGGTGCGGCCCAACTCGTCGACGTACGCGGTGACCCGGCCCTGCTCGTCGTACTCGGTCCGGGTGGAGTGCCCGAGCGGGTCGACCACCCGGACCACCCGGTGCTGCTCGTCGAAGTGGAACTCGGTGCGCTGCCCCAGGCTGTCGGTGGTCGTGGTCACCCGGCCGCCGTCGTCGTACGCGAACTCGGCGGACAGGTTGCCGTCCACGCCGACACCGCTCACCACCCGGCCCGCCTCGTCGTACCGGTACTCGTAGCTCTCGCCGTTGCGGTCGATCCACGCGGTGATCCGGTCGGCGTCGTCGTACTCGTAGACGTACGGCAGGCCGGAGGAGTTGACGATGCCGGTCAGCCGGCCGGCCGGGTCGTACTGGTAGCCGACCACGGTGGTGCCGTGCCCGTGCGCGGTGCCGTCCAGCAGCCGCAGGGCCTCGGCGCGCGGGCCGGCCGCGGTGGCGACGGTGTCGACGGCGACCCGGTAGCCGCCGCTGTGCCTCACCTCGACGGGCGCCCCGTGCTCGTCGCGCAGGAAACTGACGCGGTGTCCGTTGCGGTCGCTCAGCGCGGTCAGCGGCCGCACCTCACCGATCCGGTAGGCGCCGGGGCCGGCCGCCGCGAAGTGCCGCACCAACCCCCGGTCCGGGTCCTCGATCCGGAGCGCGCCGTCGGTGTCGTCCCAGGTCAGCGGCCAGCGGGCGCCGCCGTTCGGCAGCACGGTCTGGCCCGGGCGGGCGGGCAGCGGGTAGTGCAGGATCTGCGCGTCGTCGCCGGCGAAGTGCACGCCGTCCGCGTCGATCTCGACCCGCTGGTCCAGCGTCGAGGACCAGCCCGGCCCGAACAGCCGCCCGCCGACGTACCCGGAGGCGTACGCGCGGCGCAGCACCACCGGGAGCAGACCCGGCAGCACCAGGTCCGTCTCCGACGTGATCATCTGACCGGACACCACGTCCACCGGGTCGCCCGCCGTGTGGCAGCCGATGTTCCCGCCGACGCCCTGTCCGCGCTTGCCGCCCCGGCCGAGCGGCTGCTCGCCCCGGCCGCGCCGACCGCCGCCCGTGCGCGGGTGCGGCAACCCCTTGCCGCCCTCGCCCTTGAAGATCTTCTCGAGGTCCCTGGCGTGCTTCTCCTCGATGTCCCGCACGTTCTTGGCGACCTTCTTCAGGTTGTCGCCCGCGTGCCGGTAGAAGTTCTTCAACGCCTTCCCGGCGTCCTCCACCAGCGTCTTGCCCAGCTTCTGCGCGCTGTCCTCCAGCGCCTTGACGATCTGGTTGCCCATGCCGCTGCCCACCCCCGTCTGCATGCGCCAACGCACACTAGTCCGAGCGGAGCCGGGGGAAAAGGGTGCGCGGAGCGCCGGCGAACGGGCGGCGGGAACGCGAAGAGCCGGCCGAGAGATCTCGACCGGCTCTTCACCGCTGGTGTCCGAGGGGGGACTTGAACCCCCACGCCCGATAAAGGGCACTAGCACCTCAAGCTAGCGCGTCTGCCATTCCGCCACCCGGACGGGGTGTCGTCGGTGCGGGACCGTGCCCGCGCTGACATGGATAACAGTAGCAAAGATCGCCTGGCAGACCCAAAACCGGGGGTGCCGGGGCGGGTGCGGCTTGGAAGGCGGGGCGGCGGGCCGGGAATGCCCTTGGGGGTGGGCGAGGGGTGGGGGAGGATGGCGGGATGGTGCCCGTGGTACCCGGAGGACCGGGCGGCGCGAGGGCGAGTGGAGCGCCGGGCGGGCTGGAGACGAGGTGGGAGCGATGAGCGTGGGCAGCGAGCGGACGGTGACGGCCGAGTCGGAGGTCGCCGAGATCTGCCGGGACCTGATCCGGATCGACACCAGCAACTACGGGGACGGCTCCGGACCGGGGGAGCGGAAGGCGGCCGAGTACGTCGCCGAGCAGCTCGCCGAGTTCGGCGTCGAGGCGAAGATCTACGAGTCGACCAAGGGCCGGGCCTCCACCGTGGTGCGGATCGAGGGGGAGGACCGCTCGCGGCCCGGACTGCTGATCCACGGCCACACCGACGTGGTGCCGGCCAACGCGGCGGACTGGACGGTCGACCCGTTCTCCGGCGAGATCATGGACGGCTGCGTGTGGGGCCGCGGCGCCGTCGACATGAAGGACATGGACGCGATGACCCTCGCGGTGGTCCGCGACCGGCTGCGCACCGGCCGCAAGCCCCCGCGCGACCTGGTGCTGGCGTTCGTCGCGGACGAGGAGGCCGGCGGCACCTTCGGCGCCCGCTACCTGGTCGACAAGCACCCCGAGCTGTTCGAGGGCGTCACCGAGGCGATCGGCGAGGTCGGCGGCTTCTCCTTCACCGTCAACGACCAGGTCCGGCTGTACCTGGTGGAGACGGCGGAGAAGGGCATGCACTGGATGCGCCTGACCGTCGAGGGCCGGGCCGGGCACGGCTCGATGGAGAACGACGACAACGCCATCACCGAGCTGTGCGAGGCGGTCGCCCGGCTCGGCCGGCACCAGTTCCCGCTGCGCATCACCAAGACCGTGCGGGCCTTCCTGGACGAGCTCTCCGACGCGCTCGGCGTGCCGCTCGACCCGGAGAACATGGACGAGACGCTGCGGGTGCTCGGCGGCATCGCCAAGATGATCGGCACCACCCTGCGCAACACCGCCCAGCCGACCATGCTCGGCGCGGGCTACAAGGTCAACGTCATCCCCGGCCAGGCCACCGCGCACGTGGACGGCCGCTTCCTGCCCGGCTACGAGGAGGAGTTCCTGGCCGAGCTGGACAGCGTGCTCGGCCCCCGGGTGAAGCGCGAGAGCCTGCACTACGACAAGGCGCTGGAGACCAGCTTCGACGGCGCGCTGGTCGAGGCGATGCAGACCGCGCTGCGCGCCGAGGACCCGATCGCCCGCGCCGTGCCGTACTGCCTCTCCGGCGGCACCGACGCCAAGTCCTTCCAGGACCTGGGCATCCGCTGCTTCGGCTTCGCGCCGCTGCAGCTGCCGCCGGAGCTGGACTTCGCCGGGATGTTCCACGGCGTGGACGAGCGGGTGCCGGTGGACGGGCTGAAGTTCGGCGTGCGGGTGCTGGACCGGTTCCTGGATCTGTGCTGATAGCCAGATAGCCAATTCCGACTAGTCAGGCGAGCGGGATAGCTGGCGATCAGACGTTCGGTTGATCACTGTGATGGGTGAATAGTCGATCTCCCCCGCATCCCGCTCGCCGGGCCTTCGTTCTTCCGTGTGCAGCCCGGGGGAACGGGCTGGAAACGACCAGGAGGAACAGTCAGATGAAGGCCAAGAAGATCGCTGCCGTTGCCGCCGCCACCGGTGGCCTGCTGCTCGCGGGTGCCGGTGTCGCCTCGGCGCACGGGGGCGCGCACGCCGACGGCTCCGCGGTCGGCTCCCCGGGCGTGCTGTCGGGCAACCTGATCCAGGTGCCGGTGCACATCCCGGTGAACGTCTGCGGCAACACCATCAGCGTCATCGGCCTGCTGAACCCGGCGTTCGGCAACGCCTGCCAGAACGTCTGAGTCGGAGTCACCCGCTGACCCGACGTCAGCTCTCGCCCCTCGCGCGGTCCCTGTGCCGCGCGGGGGGCGTCCGCGTTCCCGGGAGGGGGGCGCTCGCGTTCCGGGGCTGGGAGATGGGCGGCCGCGGTCCTATTCCCGGAAGGTGCTCACTCGATCGGATGAACAGACTGCATTCGGCTCAACCTTCATCACTGTGCGTCGTTGAACCGTCATGTCGCTCCCGATGCGGGCGGCAATTCCGACTATCTGAGAAACCAAGGGGAGTCAATGCGACAGGTCGCCAAGAAGGGCCTGCTCACGGCCATGGCCACCGGCAGCGTGCTGGCCTCGACCGCGGGCTACGCCCACGCCGCAGGTGCCCACGGAGCCACCGCCAACTCGCCCGGCGTCGGCTCCGGGAACGCCGTGCAGGCCCCCGTGGACCTCCCCGTCAACGCTTGCGGGAACACCATCAACGTGATCGGCCTGCTGAACCCGGCCTACGGCAACGACTGCTCGAACCAGTCCGCCGGCGGCGGCAGCCACGCCGGCTCGGGCTCCTCGGCGAGCGGCAGCACGACCGGCTCCCCGGGCGTCGGCTCCGGCAACAACGTGCAGGTCCCGATCGCCGCTCCGGTGAACGCCTGCGGCAACTCGGTCGACGTGGTCGGCCTCGGCAACCCGGCGTTCGGCAACGACTGCGGCAACGTCAGCACCCCGAAGCACCCGACCACCCCGCCGCCGCACCACACCACCCCGCCGCCCGGGGACGACTGCCCGCCGAACCACCCCGGCAACCACACCCCGCCGCCGAGCACCTCCGGCGGGGGCGGCGACCGCACCGGCGGCCCCAGCGGCGACCAGCCGGGCACCCCGGCCACGCCCGGCACGCCGAGCACCACGCCGGTCTCCGCGGTCACCACCACCCAGCCCCGGGCCGCGGCGCCCACCGGCGAGCAGGCCCAGCTGGCCTCCACCGGCGCCTCCGGCCTGGAGGTGCTGGCCTCGACCGGCGCCCTGCTGCTGATCGGCGGCGGCGTGCTGTACCGCCGCGCGCGGGTGCTGGCCGGCCGCTGAGCAGCCGGCGCCCGGGTGCCCGGCACGGACCGTGCCGGGCACCCGGGCGCCGACGCGCCCGTGCGGGGCCTACCAGCCGCCGCGGGGCTGCCGGATGATCCGCCGCTTCAGCCGGACCGTGCGGGTGCCGTCCGGATCGAGCCGGAGGCGGTCGAGTTCCCAGTGCCCGTACTCGGCGTGCTCGGTGAGGAGCTGGCGCGCGGCGTTGCGGGTGGTGCCGCGCGGGAGTCGCAGGGACTGGTACTCGTACTCCGGCTGCCGGACCGGCTTGGTAGGGATCAAGGCGTCTCCTCCGCTGCTGTGCTGCCTGCAAGCCTACGGCGCGCCGCAGACAGCCGACCGGTTCGGGCACGGTCGGTCCCCGCGACGGCGACGAGCCTTCCGCCCGGTCGACCTGACCGTCAATCAGTTTTCCCTCCCGGACAGGGATACCCCGTCGGGCCCGATCGGATGCGCGCACCGCCCCGACCACGGGTGCACCGCGGCCCGCCGACCCGGGGCTCCCCGCCCGCGCGCCCCCGGAAATCCACCGGCGACCCCGGAAAATTCCGGGCGCAGAACCACCCGGATCGGACATCGGGGGTGAACTTGCCCGGATTTAGCGGCTGTAGGTGACAACCGCTGTGCGTGTCGGAGCCGTGTGGAGATAGCGTCTGCACCATGTCTGATGCCGCGCAGCTGACCATCACCGAGGTACGGGCCGCCGCAGAGGCGGTCAAGGCCGCCATCGACCGCCACCTGCAGGCCGTCTCCAGCTCCACCGAGCCCGGCGATCCGGTCGTCGTCCACGCCTACGAGGAGCTCGCGGCGGCGGCCATCGCCTACGACCAGATCCTGTACGAGGTCTACGACGAGGTCACCCCGTTCGAGGTCCCGGGCGACGAGTCCGGGACCGGCTACCAGGGTCCCGACCAGCCCGAGGCGATCAGCGTGCTGATCCGCCGCGACTACCTGGTCGCCGATCCCAAGCGCCTGCGGGCCCAGGCCGAGCGGGTCGACGACTCGCTCACCCCGGGCGGCGGCGACGAGGGCGGCGCGGTGACGGCCGCGATCGGGGTGCTGTTCGGGGAGTACGAACCGGACGAGATCGCCGCGCGGGCCGAGGAGTTCGGCCTGGAGGAGGGCGACTCCACGCTCTGGGTCTCGGCCGCCGAACCGGCCGAGCCCGGCGAGTGGCTGCCCGAACCCTTCGACGGCGCCGACCCCGAGCTGCTGATCTGCCGCTTCGACGTCAGCGAGGTCTACGACGACGAGCTCGACGAGCTCTGACCGGCACCGACACGCGGAAGGGCCCGGGAGACCGCCTCCCGGGCCCTTCCGCGCGTCCCGCGGGTCCTGTGTGCCGCTACTGCTCGGTGAGGACCGCCCGCAGCCGGGTGGTCCGCGGCCGGGCGGGCCGCTCGGCGACCGCCTGGGCCAGCGCCGGGCCCGCCGCGTGCACCACCGACAGGTGCCGCTCGGCGCGGCCGAACGCCGAGTACACCCACTGCCGGGTGAGCTGCGCCGCGGCGTCCTCCGGCAGCACCACGACCACCGCGGGCCAGCGCCGGCCGACCGCCTGATGGGCCGTCACCGCCCAGCCGTGCCGCAGCTTCGCCGCCTGCGCCGGGCTCAGCGTCAGGCGCCCGCCGTCCGCCAGCTCGACGTGCAGGCCGCTCGCGTCGCCGTCCAGCACCCGGCCGGGCAGGTTGACGCCCAGCGCGGGGGAGTGCACCACCCGGTCGCCCGGGTCGAAGCCGCCGAACCGGCCCGGGCCGGGGTTCAGCCGGGCCTTGGCGGCCGCGTTCAGCGCCCGGGTGCCGGCCGGGCCGGCGTGGCCGGGCGTGAGCAGCACGGTCTGCTCGGCCGGGATGGACAGCGCCCGCGGGATGGAGTCGGTGAGCAGCTGTACGGCCCGGTGCACCGCCTCGCCGCCGTCCTTGGCGGTGAGGATCACCACCTCCTTGTCCGGGGCGTCCACCGGCAGCAGCTCGCCGATGCCGATCCCGGAGACCAGCTCGCCGATCGGGCCGAAGTCCGGTGTCCGGGACGCCACCGCGGGCCCGGACCTGGCGGCCAGCAGGTCGGCGAAGAACCGGCCGGGACCTGCGGACCACAGGCCGCCCGGGTCGCCGCTGAGCACCAGCCGGGTGCCGTCGGCGAGCGCCTCCAGCAGGGTCGCGGCGGTCTCCACGTCCAGCAGCGGGGCGTCCAGCACCACCAGCAGGTCCAGCGCGAGGGTGCCGTCCGCGGCGCGCGGGACGGCCGTGCCGTACAGCAGTTCGGCGAGGGCGCCGATCCGGCCCGCGGCGGGGGAGCCGTCCGGCAGCAGCCCGGCGAGGGCCTCGCCGCCCTGGCCGGTCCAGGTGGCGCCCCACACCCGCAGGCCCAGCCCCGCGGCGGCGTGCAGCAGCGCGGCCGGCTCGGCCCGGGCGGCCTCGCCGCCGGTGTGCAGGGTGAGGCCGCTGTCGGCCGCCGTGCGGATCAGCTCCTGGGCGGACTTGGACGGCGCGGCGGCGGCGGCCGCCGCCCAGGCGGCGGGGCCGGGCTGGACGGGGGCGAGGAGTTCGGCGGAGCGGTCGTCGGCGGCTGACGGCCCGTCAGCGGCGTCCTCGGAGTCCTCGGCGTCCTCGGCGTCTTCGTCGGGGTGGCCGTCCGCCGGTTCCGTGTCGTCCTCGCCGGGGGCGAAGGTGGAGGCGAGGCGGACCAGGCCCTCGCCGAGGCTCTCCTCGGCCAGCGCCAGCCGCTCCAGGGCCAGCAGGGTGCGGACCGGCGGCTCCTCGTCCTCGTCGTGGCTGCCGGGCGGGAGGGGCAGCTCCTCCTGGAACGGCATCACCCGCCCGTCCTCCAGGACGGCCTGCAGGGCGCCCGCCGGGTCCGGGACGTGCTGGGCGCTCAGCGCCTCGGTGACCTCGCCGAGCTCCTGGGCGGAGTGGCCGCGCAGCGCGGCCTGCTCCAGCAGCCAGGCGACCAGGGCCTGGGCGCGGCGCGGGTCGCCGGGGGTGGCCTCGGCGCCGAGCAGTCCGCGGGCGAAGCCGTCGGCGTGCTCGGGCCGGACGCCCGGCAGCGACAGCACCGCCCACGGGTCCTCGCGCAGCAGCTCGGCCGCGCCCTCGCCGAGTTCGGCGACCGCGACCGGGGCGAGCTGCGCGGGGGCGCCGCCCGCGGCGAGCACCTCCTCGACCGCTGCCCGGGCGGCCCGCCGCTGCGCGTCGTCGGCCGGGCCGCCGCTGCGCGGGGCGGGGGTCGACGGGCCGTCAGCGGGCGCCTGGCCGGCGGGCGGCTGGCCGACCGCGCGGATGGCTTCGGCGAGGGCGGCGACCGTCCCGGCGTGCTGGTCGGCGGCCGGGGTCTCCCCAGGGGTGGTCATGCGGCAGGCTCCTTCGACGGCCGGACGGTTACAGCTCCGTCCAGTCCTGGTCCGGGTAGCGGTGCACCGGGGCCGACACGTCGTCCAGCGCAGCGCGGATCTCACCCGGAAGCGTAAGGGCCTCGACCGACAGCGATGACTGCAGCTGGGCGGCGGTGCGCGCGCCGAGCAGGGTGGCGCAGACGCCGGGGCGGTCGCGGACCCAGGCGAGGGCGACCTTCAGCGGGATGGACGCCAGGCCGTCCGCGGCGGTGGCCAGCGCGTCGACGATCCGCCGGGACGTCTCGCCCAGGTACGGCTGCACCGAGCCGGCCAGGTGCGGCGACGCCCCGCGGGACTCCGGCGGCACGCCGTGCCGGTACTTGCCGGTCAGCACGCCCCGGCCGAGCGGCGAGCAGGCCAGCAGACCGACCCCGGCGTCCAGCGCGGCGGGCAGCGCCTCGCGTTCGATGCCGCGCTGCAGCAGCGAGTACTCCAGCTGTACGGAGGCCAGCGGGCTGCGGCCCGGGGAGGCGTGCTGGCGGGCCGCGGACTTGGCGAGCTGCCAGCCGCTGTACTGGCAGACCCCGACGTACCGGGCGCGGCCCGAGGAGACCGCAAGGTCCAGCGCGTGCAGGGTCTCCTCGGTGGGCGTGGCCGGGTCGTACGCCTGCACCTGCCACAGGTCGACGTGGTCGGTGCCCAGGCGGCGCAGCGAGGCGTCCAGGGCGTTCAGCAGGTGGCCGCGGGAGGCGTCCTGGCGGCGGCCCGCGCCGGTCCGCAGGCCCGCCTTGGTGGCGATGACCAGTTCGGAGCGCGGGATCAGACTGTCCGTCAGCCGGGAGAGCAGGTACTCGGCGCCGCCGTCGGCGTACACGTCGGCGGTGTCGACCAGGGTGCCGCCGGCGTCGACGAAGGCCTTGAGCTGCTCGGCGGCCTCGTGCTCGTCGGTGTCCCGGCCCCAGGTCAGGGTGCCCAGGCCGAGCCGGGAGACCCGCAGGCCCGTCCGGCCGAGCTGTCGCTGTTCCATCGGACCCTCCGTCGGCTGGAAACACGCAGGTCGGGACCGGCGGCCCCCACGTGGACGAAGGGTAGCGGCGAATGGCCCCGCCGCCGGGGACGCCCCGCGCGGCGTCGTGTCGGCCGTCGGAGGGCGTGACGCGGCGCACCACTACCGGCCAGTAGCGTGGCGGGCGGCGGCAGGGCTACGCTCGCCGAACCACCCGACTGGAAGGCTTGGGCAGATGCGACTCGGGATCAATCTCGGCTACTGGGGCCTCGGCATGGACGCCGACAACATCGCGGTCGCCCAGGAGGCCGACCGGCTCGGCTACGCGGTCTGCTGGGCCGCCGAGGCGTACGGCTCGGACGCCGCCACCGTGCTCTCCTACGTGGCCGCGAAGACCGAGCGGATCGACGTCGGCTCGGCGATCTTCCAGATCCCGGCCCGCACCCCCGCGATGACCGCGATGACCGCCGCCACCCTGGACACCCTCTCCGGCGGCCGGTTCCGGCTCGGCCTCGGCGTCTCCGGCCCGCAGGTCTCCGAGGGCTGGTACGGCGTCAAGTTCGACAAGCCGCTGGCCCGCACCCGCGAGTACGTGGAGATCATCCGCAAGGCGATGTCCCGCGAGCGGCTCTCCCACGACGGCGCGCACTGGACCCTGCCGCTGCCCGGCGGGCCCGGCAAGCCGCTCAAGCTGACCGTCCACCCGGTGCGCGAGCACATCCCGCTGTACATCGCCTCGATGGGCCCGAAGAACCTCGAACTCACCGGCGAGATCGCCGACGGCTGGCTCGGCCTGTTCTTCGCCCCCGAGCACGCCGCGCTCTCCGTCGACGCGCTGGCCGCCGGCCGCGCCAAGGCCGGCCGGACGCTGGACGGCTTCGACCTCTGCCCCACCGTCAACATCGCCGTCGGGGACGACGTGGCGGCCGCCGCGAACACGCTGCGCGACTACGCGGCGCTGTACATCGGCGGCATGGGCAGCAAGGAGAAGAACTTCTACAACCAGCTGATGCGGCGGATGGGCTTCGAGCAGGCCGCGGACGAGGTGCAGGAGCGGTACCTGGCCCGCGACAAGGCCGGCGCCGCCGCCGCCGTCCCGCACGACTTCATCGACGCCACCGCCCTGCTCGGCGACACCGCCCGGATCGCCGACCGCATGCACGCCTACGCCGACGCCGGCGTCACCACCCTCACCCTCGCCCCCAGCGGCTTCACCCTCGACGAGCGGATCACCGCCCTGCGCACGGGCGTCGAGGCGCTGGAGCGGGCGGGACTCGCCTGACGATGAGCCTTCCCGGGGTCGGGTTCCGGCCGTTCAGTGGTGCGATCCGCCGAACTGGAAGCTGAGTGGGAAATCCACCCCGCCCGGCCTGACGGCGGTCACTGCTGGCGGGACATGTGGACGTCGTCGAACCCGTCCTGCCGGGCGATCAGGTGGCCGTCGTCGGTGAGGGTGAAGACGATCTTCAGGGCCACGTCGCCGGCGCAGCTCGCGCTGATCGAGGTGGTGGTCTCCAGGACGGTGACCGTGTTGCCGCTGACCGAGGCGAGCTCGTCCACGGCGCCGCAGGGGACGCCGGTGGTCTCCCAGGTGGTGGAGGCGCGGCCGACGTTGGCGCCGGGGTTGCCGGGGGAGAACTGGATCCGGTACTTGCCCTGGGTGTCCTTGTCGACCTGGTGGACGTCGCCCTGCCAGACGCCGAGGAAGGCCGCCGGCACCAGACTGGTCGGGGACGGGCTGGGGGACGGCGAGGGGCTGGGGGTCGGCGAGGGCGACGGGCTGGGGGAGGCCGGCGGCGCGGCAGCGGTGGGTCCGCCGTTGCCCGCGGGGGCGGCGGTGTCGTGGGTGAGCCAGAGCGTGATCCCGCCGGCGGTCGCGGCCACCGCGACGGCCGAGGCGAGGACGATCGGCAGGGTCCGGCGGCCTGACGGGCCGTGCGGTGCGGTCGGCGTGCCGAGCACCACCGGCTGCTCACCCGGCGGCTGTTCACCCGGCGGCTGTTCGGCGGGTGCGGTGCCGTCGGTGACGGTCGGCGGGTGTGCCGGGACCGCGTCGGCGGGCTCGACGTCCAGGGCGAGGAGCTCGACGGCGAGCCGGCCGACCGACTCGGAGACGGCCGTGGGCAGCCAACCGCGCTGGCCGAGCCGGACCGTGCCCGGGCCGGCGGCGGTCAGGCGGCGGCGCAGCTCGGTGGGGTCGGGCCGGTCCTCCGGCTCCTTGGCGAGGCAGTCCAGGATCACCGCGCGCAGCGCGCCGTCCAGCCCGCCGAGGTCGGGCGCCTCGTGCAGCACCCGGTAGAGCAGCACGGCCGCGCTCACGCCCTCACCGAACGGGGCGATCCCGGTGGCGGCGAATGCGAGCACCGCGCCGAGCGAGAAGACGTCGCCCGGCGGCCCGGCCTGGCGGCCGTTGGCCTGCTCCGGGGACATGAAGCCCGGCGAGCCGACCACGTACCCCGAGCGGGTCAGGGCGGTGGCCGCGTCCAGCGCGCGTGCGATGCCGAAGTCGATCAGGCGCGGCCCGTCCAGGGCGAGCAGGATGTTGGACGGTTTGATGTCCCGGTGGACCAGGCCCGTGCCGTGCACGTGCGCCAGCGTCTCGCCCAGCCCCGCGCCGAGCGCCCGGACGACGGCCAGCGGCAGCGGGCCGAACTCGCGGACCGCCTCGCTCAGCGGCGGCCCGGCGACGTACCCGGTGGCGACCCACGGGTGCTCGCCCTCGGTGTCGGCGTCCAGCACCGGCGCCGTCCACTGCCCGCCGACCCGGCGAGCCGCGGCCACCTCCTGGCGGAAGCGGTCGCGGAACTCCTGGTCGGCCGCGTACTCACCGCGGACCAGTTTGACCGCCACGGTCCGCCCGCCCGGGCTGCGACCGAGGTAGACCTCGCCCATGCCGCCCGCGCCCAGCCGCCGCAGCAGCCGGTACTCGCCGACCCGCCGCGGGTCGCCCGGCCCCAACGCGTCCACTGCCCACCCCACTTCGTCCGTCCCCTGCCCAGAAGGTACCGGTAGGGACCGATGGCCGGGGCCGCTGACCCGATGACTGCGCGCTGCGGGCGCAATCTGACGAACCGCGCTCCGGCGTCCGAACCTGCCCAACCGACCGGTCCGCGGCTGTCGGAGCAAGTCCAGACCGTCCACGCCCTCGGGTTGCGCCCGCCGACGACACCGGCGGCGACCCGGGGGCAGTGTCGAAAGGGTGGAGCCGGTCCGCCATGACGGGCCGTCGACACCCGCCAAGGCGCCGACCCCGCCAAGCTCGGCCCCTTCTCCACCCTCACCGCCTCGGCCGGTGCCCCGGCCGGTGCCACCGCCGCCGTGCTGAACGTCACCAGCACCAACTCCCAGGACGACAGCTACCTCACCGTCTGGGCCCACGGCGCCCCCCGCCCCGGCACCAGCAACGTCAACTTCACGGCCGGGAAGACCGTCCCGAACCACGTCGTCACCCCGCTCGGCACCGACGGCAGGTTCGACGTCTTCAACCACGTGGGCAGCACCGACGTCATCGCCGACGTCTTCGGCTACTTCACCAAGCGGTAGCGAAGCGCGCACTCGCGGAGCGGTGGAGTGGACGGCCCGCGATGCGGGCTGAGCCGGCTGCGCTGCGCTCCCCCGGGGGATGACGGTCTGTGGCGGAACGGTGACCCGGCGGGGACGTCGTGCGGGTGGCGGGCAGGCAGGCTGGTGCGCGGCAGTGGCTCCGCGGCGCGCAGGTGTCCTCGACCGGGGATGCCGGGACCGGGCTGCGGGCACAACCCGACAGCGGGAGCGGTCACAGGGGGAAGGGGTCGCGATGGCGGGGTCGAAGCCGGGCGCGGGAGCGTCCTGCTGGAACGGGGGGCCGGGGGGAGTGCCCGCGCTGGTCGGACGGGCGGACGAACTCCGGTCGGGCGCGGCCGCGTTGGAGGGCGGCGGCCTCGTGCTGGCCGGGCCGCGCGGCGTGGGACGGACCCGGCTCGCGCGGGAGCTGGTCGCCGCCGCGCAGCGCCGGGGCGCAGCCGTCGACCGGCTGGTGGCCTCCGCGACCACGACCGCCGTACCGCTCGCCGCGTTCGCCGGCCTGCCCGGCCCGGCCGCGGGCTCCGCGGCCGACCGGCCGCCGCAGACCGTGGGCGAGGCGGTGCTGCGGCTCGCCGAGCGGGCCGAGATCGGGCGACGCCTCCTCGTGGTCGACGACGCCCACCTGCTCGACCACGACTCCGCCCTGGTCATCCGGCACGCCGCCGCCCAGGAGATCGCCGCCGTCCTGCTCACCGTCTGCACCGAGGAACCGGCCCCCGAACCCGTGCGGGCGCTCTGGCGGGACGAGACCCTGCCCCGGATCGACCTGGCACCCCTCCCACGGGACGGCCTCGCGGCCCTGCTCGCCGACGCGCTGGGCGCACCGGTCGACGGCGACACCCTGGACCGGATGCACCGGCTCTGCGACGGCGACCTCGTCACGCTGCGCGAACTGGTCCACGACGCCGTCCGCGACGGCACGCTGGAACGCTGCGGCGCGGCCTGGTCCTGGCGCGGCACCGTCACGCCCGACTCCCGCCTCGGCGAGCTGGTCACGGCCCGGCTCGCCGGACTCGACCCGGCCACCCGCACCGTCCTCGAACTGCTCGCCCACGGCGAGACGCTCGGCGCCCGGCTGCTTCAGGACCTGGTGCCCGACGCCGACCTGGTCGCCCTGGAAGGCCGCCGGCTGATCCGGGTCGACGCGGCGGACCGGCGCCGCGAGGTACGGCTGCGCCGCCCGCTCGACGCCGAGCTGCTGCGCGCCGCCACCCCGCGCCTGCGCGCCGACCAGATCTGCCGCACCCTCATCGACGCCGTCCGGGCCAAGGGCGCCCGCCGTGCCACCGACCCGCTCGCCATCGCCGGCTGGCAGCTCACGGTCGGCGACGGCGGCGCCGACGTCGACCCGGCGTTCTGGCTCGCCGCCGCGCAGCGCGAGCTGACCGGCGCGGACCCGCTGCGCGCCGAACGGCTCGCCCGCGCCGCCGTCCGGGCCGCACCCGACTCGCTCGCGGCCGGCCTGCTGCTCGGCGAGACGCTCGGACGGCAGGGCCGCACCGCCGAGGCCGCGCAGGTACTCGCCCGCCTCGACCCGCTGGTCGGATCCGACACCGAACGGGTCCGGCTGGCCCGGGCCCGGGCCACCGCGGCGTGCTGGGGACGCGGCGAGCCCGCCGCCGCGGTGGCCGTCCTGCTCGCGGCCGAGCGGCAGGTCGCGTCCGCGGACCACCGCCAGGAGCTCCAGGCGCTGCGCGCCGCCGTCGAGTACGGCGCCGGCCGGGCCCCGGAGGCCGTCGCCGCCGCCGAGGAGGTGCTCGCCGCGCCGTCCGGCCCGGCCAGCCGGATCCGGATGCACCGCACCGCCGTCGCCGCGCTGGCCGTCACCGGGCGTATCCAGCAGGCCCTGACGGAGGGCGAGCGGTGCCTCGCCCTGGTGAACGCCCACGGCGACCTCCCACCCGACCTCCCCGACGGACCCGAGGCGGCCGCCGACCTGGCGCTCGCCGTGGCGGCCGCGCTGCGCGCCGCGTCCCGGCTGGCCGAGGCCCGGCGACTGGCCCGGCAGACCTACCTGGAGACCAGCCACCGCGGCCTGCGGGTCACGGTCGGCGCCGCCGCCCAACTGCTCGGTCTGATCGCCCTCGACGCGGGCCGGGTGATCGAGGCCAGGGGCTGGCTGGAGGAGGCGGTCACCCTGCTCGACAGCTCGGAGCGGACCGGCTGCGCCGGCCTCGCCTGGTCGACCCTCGCCCGCACGCTCGCCCTCACCCCGGACCCGGAGCACCGGCGGCCGATGGCGGCCGAGGCGGCCGCCGCGCAGGAGGCCGCCGAGCAGGCCGAGCACCCGGCCCGACGCGCCTGGGTCCTCCAGGTCGAGCTGGGCCGGGCCTGGGTGGCCGCCGCCCACGGCCGGACCGCCGACGCCCGCCGGCTCGCCCTCGACACCGCCGACACCGCCACCGCCCAGGGCCTGCACACCATCGCGCTGACCGCCGCGCACGACGCGCTGCGGCTCGGCGCGGACCGGGCCGCCCGGACCCGGCTGGAGGCGGCGGCCGCCCTGGCGGCCGGCCCGCTGGCCGACGCCTGCCTGGCGCACGCGGCCGCCCGCGACAGCGGCGACGGCCACCGCCTGGACGCCGTCTCCCGGCTCTTCGCCGCCCTCGGCGCCCGGCTGCTGGCGGCCGAGACCGCGACCGAGGCCGCCGACGCCCACCGGCGGCAGGGATCGCCCGCCCGGGCCACCGCGTCCGGTTCGGCCGCCGCCGGCCACCTGGTGGCGTGTCAGGGCGCGCTCAGCCCGGTGATCGCCGAGCGCACCGTCGCCACCGGCCTGACCCCGCGCGAGCACGAGGTGGTGCGGCTGGCCGCGGCCGGACGCTCCAACCGGGAGATCGCCGAACTGCTCGGCTCCTCGGTCCGCACCGTCGAATCCCACCTCGCGCACGCCTACGGCAAGCTCGGCATCACCCGCCGCGATCAACTCGTCGACCTGTGTGGGTAGTTGTCCCGACCTGCGTAGTGCTCCGGGGCGGGCTCCGTAGTCCATTACGGATGCCGAGCCGGGCGCGGGCCCCGACAATTCACGCAACGAAAGCCGCGGCACGGTCCGCGGTGTCCACAGGCTGCCGGGTCCGTGCGGCGATCCGGCGGCCCGTCATCGGGGGGTGCCGGTGGATCGTGTCCGGGTATCGGTCTTCGCGACGGATCCCATCTCGCAGGCCGGCGTCGCCGGCCAACTCAAGGTACGCCCGGAACTCCGGGTCCTCACCGACGCCGGCCGGGCCGAGGCGGACGTCGTGGTCGCCGTGGTCGACAACACCCGGGAGGAGGGCGTCCGGGCGCTGCGCCAGGTCCGGCAGGCCGGCCTCGCGGCCCGGATCGTCCTGGTGGCCGCCGAGGTCGACGCGGCGGACCTCGGTACGGCGATCGAGTGCGGAGCGGTCGGGATCGTCCGGCGCTCCGAGGCCACCCCGGACCGGCTGGTGGAGGCCATCACCGCCGCCGCCCGCGGCGACGGAACCGTGCCGGCCGACCTGCTCGGCCGGCTGCTCGAACAGGTCGGCCGCCTGCAGCGGCAGGTGCTCAACCCGCGCGGACTGGCCTTCACCGGCCTCGCCCAGCGTGAGGTCGCCGTCCTGCGCCTGGTCGCCGACGGTCACGACACGGCCGAGATCGCCCGGACGCTGTCGTACTCCGAACGGACCGTCAAGAACATCCTGCACGACGTCATGGTCCGGCTGCAGTTGCGCAACCGGCCCCACGCGGTGGCGTACGCGCTGCGCGAAGGCCTCATCTGAGTTCCCTGCCAAGGGACTTGACGCTTCATCGGCGGAACACCAGGTGGCTGCCGGCGGTCGGTTCCATGCCCGCCGTGTCCACCACCAGGTCGGCGGAGGTGAGCACCGTGCCCGGCGCGGTGCTCGCCGTCGCGACCAGCTTCCGGGCACCGACCAGGTCGTGCGGCATCGCCATGCACCAGGCGTCGACGCTGCCGTCCGGCCCGGCCGTGACCTCGGTCTCGCCGATCAGCGCGCCGCCGTCCGGCGTCTGCCAGCTCAGCACCAGCTGCTGACCCGGGGCGAACCCCTGTCCGGTGGCGTGGGTGAGCAGGCCCGGGACGAGGACGTCCGGATCGACCGTCAGCGAGGCGCCGGCCGCGGGCGGGCAGCCGTCGACGGTGAGTTGGGCGGTGGCCGTGGTCGGGATCGCGCCGTCCGCGGTGGCCGTCACCTGGTGCGGGCCGCAGTCCAGGCCGGCCACCGGCAGCTTCGCGGTGAAACCGCCCTGACCGTCGGTGGCGGCCGCGGGCCCGGCCGCCCCGTCGATCGCGAGCCGCACCCGCACGTTCGGTGGGAACTCCTGCCCCGACACGACCGTGCCGGTCGGCTCGGCGGACTTGGCGACGGTGGCCGGGTCGAGCACGATCCGCCCGCAGCGGACCGTGATCGTGGAGTCCGCGGTCACCGGGCCGGCCGCGATCTGCTGGACGGCCCTGACCTGGTGCGGACCGCAGGACGGGGCGGCCCTGAAGGCCAGGGCGTCGCCGGAGGTCACCTGTTGCGCCACGCCGTCCAGCAGGATCTGCACCCGGGAGCTGCCCTCGCCGCTGTCGAAGCCCTGGACCGTGAGGAAGAACCAGGAGGGCAGGTCGCCCGGGTAGACCACGCCGGGCTTCACCCCGAGCGTGGGACACAGCACGGTCAGCCGGGTGGAGGCGAGCGGCTGCCGGAGGGAGCCGACGGTGACGGTGTTGGTGCCGCAGACGCCCGTCGCGTGCAGCGTCGTCGACCCGGACTTCCCGTTGCCCGGGTAGGAGAGCGTCATCGGCCCGATGTCCACGCCGTTCAGGTACACCCGCGCCGTGCTGCCCTCCGGCTCCGGCACCCCGCCGCTCTCGTACAGGCTGACGGTCACTCCGCTCAGATCGGTGCCGACGAGCATGTACGGGTTCGGGACCAGGGAGTAGACCGGCCCCGCGGCGACCGCGGACGCCGACGGCCCCGACAGCGGGCCCGCCAGGGCGAGGGCGAGGGCCAGCGCCGCCCCCCGGCCCGGCCTGAGCCGCACCGCGGTCAGAACGCCGTGGTGGCGTCGGTGCCGTTGACCAGCACTGCGGGCGTGCACGGTGCGCCTCCGGGGTTCTCGCAGCCGATCTTGAGCTGCAGGGTCTGCCCCGCCGCCACCGCGATCGGGGTCACGAACGGCAGGTCGTAGTCGCGGAAGTTGTTCAACCTGGTGTTGAGCAGCACCTTGCCGCCCACACTGATGGTCAGCGACCCCTTGTCGCCCGCCGGGTTCTGCAACACCAGGTCGGTGATGGAGAGTTGGTGCTTCGCGGCGGCGGTGACGCTGGTGGTGTGACTGTCCAGCTCGACCGCGAGCGGCACCGGCGGCGGAAGCGCGATCACCGGCGAGGGCGAAGGCGCGGAGGATGACGACGCGCCGCTGCTCGGCGACGGACTCGTCCCGGTGCCCTTGCCGGACCCGGAACCGGATCCAGACCCGGCGCCACCACCGGAACCCTGCTGGGCGCTCTGCAGCGCCTTGTTGAGCTCCTGGTGGGCCGCCTCGGCACCGGCGTCGGTCGCCGCGCTCTTGACCACGGGGCTCAGCACGGTGAACCAGAGCACCGCCAGCGCGACGGCTGCGGCGGCCAGCGCCAGCAGGGCCTTCGGCAGCCACCGCGGCAGCACCGCCTCCTGCAGCAGCGTGCCGCGCATCGCCACCGGCGCGGCCCCGGGCGGCTGGGCGAGGACCTGGAACCGGTGCGTCTGCGACGCACCGGTCCAGAACCGGTGCCGGCCACGCACCCGGACCTTGGCGAACACGGCGCTGTCGGGGCCGACTTCGAGCTCCGGCGGGTCGCACACCACGTCCACGACGTCGTCCTCGTCGCGCCCGATCAGCTGGACCACCACGGGTGCGTTGCCCAGGTTGTCCACCGCGACCCGGTGCCGGCTGGTGCGCCGCCCGCGGGCCCGGCCGGTGCGCGGCGACAGCTCGGCCTGCACGACCGGCAGGGCGCCGACGTCGACCGCACCCTCCTCGACCACGGACCCGGCCGGGTCCTCGGCGGAACGCACCCGGACCGCGTACACCACCCGTCCCAGCGGCACCGCCGAACCGGGCGGCGGCCGGAACAGCACCCGCGCGGTACCGCTCTGCCCCGGGAAGAGCGACAGGGACTCCGGCTCGCAGGAGGCCCACGCCCCCGCCGGGCCGAGCACTTCGAGGGTGAAGGAATCGACGACGGGACCGGTGTTGGTGACGGAGATCTCCGCCGTGGCCTCGCTGCCCGGCAGAACCGGCACGGAGGCAGGTGTCAACGCTGCATTGGCTCCCACGCTGATGGACGGTAGGCCCGGGCGAGCCGACCGGGGCAGAGTGCGCCGGGCAGCCCTCGGGGCCGTCGGGACGGTCCGTCCGGCTGCCCTTGCGGGCAACGCGAGCCCCCCGGCGAACTGCGCGAACGACTCTGGCCCGCGGCCGCCCGCCGCTGAAGGCTGGGCGCCGAACACTGGGAGCCCGCCGGCCGTAGCGCGTACAGGAGATGCCGATGCCCGACGACACCGCAGACCCCGGCCCGTTCGACGACCCGCACGCCCACCCCGGGGTCGGCCCCGAATCGCCGCCCGGCCCGGACGTGGGCCTCACACCCCGCGTCGACTCGGCCGGCCACGTGAGCGTCACCGTCACCACGCCGTGGGGCGACACCTCGAACAGCGACGAGTGGCACCTGCCCGACGGCGGCACCCCGGACGGCACCACGCCGTTCGACCCGGAGCACAACCCGCTGGACCGGGCGATCCAACAGGCCACCCACCCCGACCCGTTCCACCTCGATCCGTTCCATCTCGCCCCCGACCCCGACCCGTTCCACCTCAACCCCGACCCGTTCCACCTCGACCCGCTGCTGCTGCCGTCCGACCTGCCGGGCGAGCAGCCCGGCGCGCCGGACCTGGCACCGGACCCGGCGGAGCCTGGGGAGGCCATGTACGCGAGCGAGGACAGCGGATACGACGGCGGCGGGTACGGGGACGGTGCCTACGGGGACGGCGGGTACGGGGACGGCGGGTACGGCGACGGGGGCATGACGGGCTGAGCGCCGGACTTCCGGCTTCCCGAAAGGGCAGCCGGAAGGGGAACTTCGGCCGCCTGGCAGTCCGTTCCGCTGCGCCGGCTTCCGCCGCATGCTCGACGGTGTGATCTACGAGACGGACCAGGCGATCGCCGCCACGGCGAAGGCCAGAGCGCTGGCGGGCTCGCCGATCGGCATCGCCTTCGATCCGCCCAACCGGCCGTGGATCCAGGGCCTCAAGGGACCGACGGTGAACTTCTTCCTCTTCGACATCAAGGAGAACACCGGCCGACGCGACGTCATGTTCGAAGAGGTCCGGAACCCCGACGGCGTGCTGACCGGGCGTCAGAAACCCCCGGCACGCTTCGACCTGCACTACACGGCGACCGTGTGGGCGGCGCCGAACGTCCTGGTCGAGCACCGGATCCTGGCGGCCGTACTGAAGTGCTTCAGCTCGCTGACGGCCCTTCCCCGCGAGCTGCTGCCGCCCGGACTGGCCGAACTCCCCTACGAGGTACTGGTGTCGGTCGACAGCGGCCACAAGCGAGGAATGTTCCTGAACCTGGGCGGCGAGCTCAAGGGCGGCTTCGAGTTCTCGGTCACGGTACCGCTGGCCCCGCCCACCGTCCTGCCGCTCGCCGCCCCGGTGCGCCGGGAGCCCGAACTGCGGATGGCGCCGGTGCCCGGCGCCGACCGGTCCCGTGCCGTCTCCGCCACCGAGACCGCGGGCGCCCGGCCGGCGGCCCAACCGCAGCCCCCCGTACCTGGAGGAAGCACGCCATGAGCGACGAAGACGACAGCATTCTCGGCGGGATCGAGCACCTGATTCCCGGCGTGGACACGGTGCGCGAGGTCGTGAGGAAGGTCGAGGAGGGCATCGACGCGGTCCGTGAGGTCGTGGACCCGGCGCTCGGGCTCGGCCACGGTGACCACGGCGGGGGAGACCACCCGGCCGCGGGCGGGGGCGGGGGCGGCACCACGATCAACGCCGCACCCGGCAGCACCGTCATCGTGAACGACAGCCACAACACCTCGGACAGTCACAACGACAGTCACAACACGGCCGACAGCCACAACGACAGCCACAACACCGCTGACAGTCACAACACCTCGGACAGCCACAACACGGCCGACAGCCACAACACGTCGGACAGTCACAACGACAGCCACAACGACAGTCACAACGACAGCCACAACCGCTCGGACAGTGACAGCCACAACGACAGTCACAACACGGCCGACAGCCACAACCTGTCGACGTCCGACAGCCACAACACGTCGACGAGCGACAGTCACAACCTGTCGACGTCTGACAGTCACAACACCTCGGTCAGCCACACCAGCGGCGGCAGCCACCACGGCTCGCCCGGGCACCAGCCGCCCGGGGGTCATCACGGGGGTGGTGAGCCCGGTGGTGGTGGGGGTCTTCCGGCGGGTGGCCACGGGGACGGGCACGGCAATGTGATCTTCGAGGGGACGGTCATCATCGAGGGCGGGAACAACGTCTTCGGCGGCGACCACAACAGCAACCTGCTGGAGAGCGCCGAGCTGTTCGACGTCGGTGGCGGCGACCACGGTGGGGACGCCTTCGGTCTCGAACCGGGCCACGACGCGTTCGCGTTCGCCGGCGACGACCCGCTGCTCGGCGGTCCCGTCGTCGAGAGCTTCGCCGACGGCGGGGCCATCGTCGACCAGCCCGGGTCGTCGGAGGTCGTCCCCGAGGCGGGTGGCGGCGCGGAGCCCGTCCCGGTCGAGGCGGACCCGTACCTCGACTACCAGCCCGACGCGTCGATGGAGGGCTGATCGCCGTGCCCAACTACCAATCGCCCGGCGTCTACGTCCAGGAGCTGGAGGCCGGGGTCCGGCCGATCGAGGGCGTCGGGACGGCGGTCGCCGCGTTCGTCGGCCTCGCCTCGGACGGACCGCTGCACCAGCCCACCCTGGTCACCAACTGGTCCCAGTTCACGGACACCTTCGGCGAGCCGGTCCCGGGGTCGTACCTCGCGCACGCCGTCTACGGCTACTTCCTCAACGGCGGTGGCCAGGCCTACGTGGTGCGGATCGGCAGCCCCGTGCTCGACGCCGGCCGGCCGGAGCCGCCGCGGGCCGAGCTGCCGGCGGCCACGGACCTGGCGGTGGCCGCGTACACGGTCACCGCCGTCAGCGCCGAGGCCGCGTCCGGGGCGATCACGGTCGAGGTCGCCGACCCGCCGGAGGGATCGCCCGAGGACAGCTTCCGGCTGGTGGTCCGCGGAGGCGGCCGCGAGGAGGTGTACGAAGCGGTCGGCACCCGGCGGGGCCGGCAGAACGTGGTCACGCAGGTGAACGCCGCCTCGCAGCTCGTCCGGTTGGCCGAGAGCGCCGCGGAGCCGTCCCGGCGGCGGCCCGCCAACGCGACCGTGGCGCTCACCGCGCCGGTCGCGCAGCAGGTCGCGCCGCGGGCCCGGGACTACGTCGGCGACTCCGCCGACCGGACCGGCTTCGGCGGCCTGGAGTCGATCGAGACCATCACCATGGTGTGCGTCCCCGACCTGATGGCCGCCTACCGGGCCGGGCTGATCGACCGCGAGGGCGTGCGCGCCGTCCAGACCGGCATGATCGACCACTGCGAGCTGATGGGCAACCGGATGGCGGTCCTCGACCCACTGCCCGACCTGACGCCGCAGCAGGTCCACGACTGGCGGATGCACGAGGCCGGCTACGACTCCAGGTTCGCCGCGCTGTACTGGCCGTGGATCAAGGTGCACGACCCGGTCTCGGGTGCCACCACGCCGATCCCGCCGTGCGGCCACGTGGCCGGGGTGTGGGCGCGCAACGACGCCACCCGCGGCGTGCACAAGGCGCCCGCCAACGAGGTGGTGCGCGGCGTCCTCGGCCTGCAGAGCGACCTTACCCGCGCCGAGCACGACCTGCTGAACCCGGTCGGGATCAACTGCGTCCGCGCCTTCCCGGGCCGCGGCATCCGGATCTGGGGCGGGCGGACGCTCTCCAGCGACCCGAGCTGGCGGTACGTCAACGTCCGCCGCCTGTACAACTACGTCGAGTCCTCGCTGCTCACCGGCACCCAGTGGGTGGTCTTCGAACCGAACGACAAGGACCTGTGGGAACGGGTGATCCGGACCGTCCGCTCGTTCCTGTTCCGGGTCTGGCAGGACGGCGCGCTCTTCGGCGACACGGTGGACCAGGCCTTCTACGTCCGCTGCGACGACGAACTCAACCCCAGCGAGGTGATCGAGGCGGGCCAACTCGTCTGCGAGATCGGCCTCGCGGTGGTCAAGCCCGCCGAGTTCGTCGTGTTCCGCCTGGCCCAACTGCCCACCGGCACCGCGCTCAGCGAGTAGCCGCGAGACACACCGAGATACGGAGACCGCACCATGCCCTCGCTCGTGGACCCGCTCGCCAACTACTGCTTCGCCATCGAGATCCACGGGATGGCCATCGCCCAGTTCAAGGAGATCTCCGGGATCGGCATGTCCATCGGAGTGATCGAGAACCGGCAGAACCAGCTGAAGCAGCAGCCCGTCCTCCAGAAGCTCCCCGGCACCGTGAAGTACGACGACATCCACCTCTCCCGGGGCAAGGTCAGCGACAAGGAGTTCTGGAACTGGATCAAGCAGGTGAAGGAGGGTCACATCAGCCAGGCCCGCAAGGACGGCTCCATCATCCTCCTCGACTTCGACTTCGCCAGCGAGATCCACCGGATCAACTTCTTCGGCGCCTGGCCGATCCGGGTCGAGATCGGCAAGCTGACCGCGGGCGGCGAACAGGTGCTGCTGGAGACCGTGGTGCTCGCCGTGGAGCGGATCGAGGTCGCCTGATGCCGGCCCCGTACGACGGAGCGGTCGAGGCGATCCGGACCGAGTTCGCGTTCACGCTGCCGGTCGGCTACCTGGACGACGAAGGGGTGCCCCACCGGGAGGGCCGGATGCGCCTCGCCACCGCCCGCGACGAGATCATGCCGCTCCGGGACCCGCGGGTGCAGGCCAACGAGGCGTACCTCACCGTGATCCTGCTCAGCCGGGTGATCACCGAGCTGGGCACGCTCACCACCATCAACCCCGCCGTCGTCGAGGGGATGTTCGCTGCCGACCTGGCCTTCCTGCAGGACCTCTACCGCCGGATCAACGCCGAGGGCCACACCAGGGTCGCGGTGTCGTGCCCGGAGTGCTCGCACCACTTCGCCGCCGACCTGTCGGGCGCCGGGAGCCGCAAGGGGGGATCGTGACGTACGGCACGCAGCAGCTGCTCGAGGAAGTGTCGTACGTCGCTTACCACTTCCACTGGCCGATGGCCGAAATCCTCGACCTCGAGCATCCGCTGCGCCGCGAGTTCGTCGCGCAGATCGGCACCATCAACGAACGGCTGAACGAGCAGTCGGCCGCGGCTTCCGGCGCGTTCGGCGAGTCCGCGGCCGAGGTCGCGCAGCGGCCGCGACTCGACCTGCCCCCGGGCTGGTGACGGATGCGCTGGCCGTTCCGCCGTCCCGTCGCCCCAGCCGCTGCTGCTCCCGGTTCGGCAGCCCGCTCCGGGGCCGTGCCACGTCCGGTCGACGCCTGGCGCGACCTCGGCGCGTCCAGCGCGGTGCTCGGCACGGTCGCCACGGCGGGCAGCGCGACGTTCGCGCGGACGCTGCCCAGTCGTTGGCAACTTCCCACCATGGTCGGGAGATTGGGGCATGAGGTGCGCCCGGACGCGCCCGGCGGGCAGCTCTCGGCGATGGCCGCGCCGCTCGCGGCGGTCGACGCGACGTCGGGTGACGCGACGCCGTCGGGCGCGGCCGGGTTGCTCTGGCGTACGGCGGTGGCCCCGCTCGGCGGCCCTGCGGGCGAGTGGCCGAGCGGCGCGCCTGACGCACGCCCGGTTGCCCGTTCCGCCGAGTCGCCGGGCGACGGTGGCGCGCGGCCGTCGTCCCGGATGGTCGAACGGCTCCTCGGCGGCGGGTGGTTGCCCGGCCGCCGTGACGCGGGCTCGTCGGGCCGCTCGGCCGAAGGCATTCCTGGTGGCGGTGACACGGGCCCGACGGGCCGGGCCATCGGTGGTGCGTGGCTGCCCGGCGACCGTGACGCCCGTCCGTCGGGCCGCACCGCCGAACGTCTTCTCGGCGACGACGGCGGACTTGTGACGACACCTCAGGCCGGGTCGGCTGATGTGCCCCGAGCGGGGGAGCCGTCGCCACTGCTCCTGGCACCCCTGCTCGGGCGCGGCTACGACGCCCGGGTGGCCCGAGCGGCGGCCGACCTGACCGCCGTGCCGGCTGTACTGCGCGGCCTCGGCACGCCGGACGCCGCGCCGCCGAGCGCTCCCAGGACCGGCCCGCAGCCGGGGGAGGGCGAGGCCACGGCCGGGCACGCGGGCATCTCGCTGCTGTCAGCCGTGCTCGGCGCGCCCGATCCCCAGCCCGTCGCCGACCCGGCCCTCACCGGGGGAACGGCCCCAACTGGTGTGTCGGCATCGGCTGTTGGGATGGCCCCGACCGTTGGGATGGTCCCGACCGTTGGGGCACCGTCGACCGATGGGGTGGCGCCGACCGAGGGGGCGGCCTCGACCGGCCTCTCGGCCGCTGCCGCAGCTGCTGCCGGTCGTCTTCCCGAGGTACCCGCCTCGCTGTTCGGGCCGTCGGCTTCCGGTCCGGCGTCGCTCGGCCGTGGCGTCGTCCGCCGCCGCTCCCGGCTGGGGCCGCCCCTCGCCGGGCCGACCGCACCCCAGCCGGCGAATGCCATCGATCCGCCGCCACCCTGGCCGATCGCCGCCCCCACGACTGACGGCACGTCCGACCGCACGTCGTCCACGGGCGTGCCGTCGCTCGGCGAGGCTGCCTCGGACGAGTGGAACGTGAGGACCGCGGTGTCCGCTGACCCGGACGACTCCCCTCGCGGGCAAGGCGTTCAGCCGTCCACCGCCGATCAGGCCATCCGACGCGTCCGGCGGACGGTGCCGCCGGACCGGACCGGCGGAGGTGCGGTGGCCGCCCTCCCCGCGCCAACTCCCGTACCACCGGGCGCATCCCCCGTTCCGGCCGCGCCGACCGCATCCCCCGTGGCGCCTGAAGCACCGGCCCCGTCCTTCGCGCCGGAACCCCCCGCTCGTCCGGTCGCCGTCCGGCCCGTCGCGGCGTCGGTGCTGCCGATCACCCGGCTGCTGCCGAACCTCGGCGAGTCCGTCTCCCGCCCGCCGTCCCTCCCGTCCACCGAACCGGCCGCTCCGGGTTCCGGCCACGGGCCCCAACGGCCGTCCGCGGTAGCCCCGTTGGTGTCCCTGCGCCCGATCCTGCCGACCGCCAGCACCGTGCGGCCCGCGCCCGCCAGCCCGATCGCCCCGCTCGACGCCGCCGCCCCGCCCGACGCCGCCGAGCCGGGCGAACCCGCCGACCCGACCGAGTCGTCGTTCGCCCCGGCACCGGCCGGGTGGGCGCCGGCCCTGCCCGTCGCCCCGACCGCCGCCCTTCCCCTCGCCCGGCCGTTCGCGGTGCTCGCGGCAGCCTCGCCGCCCCCGACAGCCTCGCCGCGCCCGGCACCGCCGAGCCTCCCGGCACCGCCGCTCGACGCGACCGCCGATGCCCGCTCCGCCGTCACCTCGGCCGCAGGCCACCCACCCTCCGCCGCGCCCGTCCGGACGACGCCCACCGCTCATCAGGCCGTCGGCCCGCCGGCCCCCGCCCCACCGGCACCCGTTCCGCAGCCCGTCCGCGCTCCTCTCGTCGTCCCGGTGCGGTCCGACGAGGCGGAGTTGGACCGGCTGGCGGCCCGGCTGCACGCGCGGCTCGCCGGTCACCTCGCGGCCGACCTCCTGGTCGGCCGCGAACGCGCGCACCTGCTCACCGACCTGTACTGACCGATCCGGAGGGACCATGGAACTCGAGCCCGGCCTCGCCCTGAACTTCGGGGTCCGTGTCGACGGTGTCGAAGTCGCCACCTTCTCCGGCATCTCCGGGATGGAGGCGTCCTACGAGGAGTTCGAGTGGCCGGAGGGGGGCGACAACTCGACCGTGGTCAGGCTGCCGGGCCGGCTCTCCTGCCGCCCGGTGCAGCTCCACCGCAACGTGGACGAGCACAGTGCCCGGCTCGCGTCCTGGTTCGGCGCGCAGCAGCGGGCCCCGTTCCGGCGGACGGCCGTCATCGAGTTGTACGACACGGGCAACCGCAAGGTCGTCGCGCGCTGGACGCTGGTCGGCGCGCTGCCCGTCCGGTACACCGGTCCGCGGCTGACCACCACACCCGAGGGCGAGACGGTCGCGGTGGAGACCCTTGAACTCTCCTTCCAGGGCTTCAAGGAGTTCTCGCCGTGATCGGTGGTCAGATCCAGCGCGCCCGCCTGACCGGCGCCGACGGCACCGCCGTCCGTTGCCAGTTCAACCCGACCACGGTCCGGCGCAGCAAGACCTCCACCTGGACCGAGCGGCCGACGCGCGGCTCGGCCAACCACCCGGTGCCGCAGTTCGTGGGGACCGGGCCGGAGCGACTGACCGTCAAGTTGCTGTTCGACGGCTTCGACCAGGGCCCGGACCGGCCGGGGGAGCGGGTCGGCCCGGCGAGCGTGCAGGAGAGCGTCGACCGGTTGCTGGCCTGGACCTGTGTGCCCGAGGACCGCCGGCACGCCGAGAACCCGCAGCCGCCCGCGGTCACCTTCGCCTGGGCGGCGGGCCTGCGCTTCACGGGCTTCGTGATGCAGGTCGACGCCGAGTACACCATGTTCGGCGCGACCGGCCTGCCGCTGCGCGCCACGGCCGAGGTCACCCTGCAGGCGATCCCGGACGACCCGCAGGGCACCAACCCGACGTCCGGTGGGATCGCCGGCCGTCGGGCGGTGGTCGCCGTGCAGGGCGACACGCTCGCCTCGGTGGCGTACCGGGAGTACGGCGACCCGCAGTTGTGGCGGGCGGTGGCGATCGCCAACGGCATCGAGGACCCGGCCCGGGTGCCGCCCGGCACCCGGTTGCTGCTGCCGCCGCGGGCGCACGCGGTCCGGCTGGCGGGTGCGGGGGAGGAGGTGGGTTAGATGGCCGATTCCCAGGGCCGGTTCGGGAGCCGGCCGGCGGTCACCGTCGACGGTGAGCCGCTGGCCGCGGACGTCGTCCCGGCGCTGGTGCAGGTGGTGGTCGACGGTCACCTGCACCTGCCCGACATGTTCGTGCTGCGGTTCCAGGACCACGGCCGGGACGTCCTCGACCGCAGCCGGATCCGGTTCGGCTGCAAGGTCGCCGTCGCCGCGACCGCCGCCGGCGACGGCACCATGACGGCGCTGGTCACGGGAGAGGTGACCGCGCTGGAGCAGGAGACCGACGCCACCGGCACCTGGGTGGTGGTCCGCGGCTACGACCCGTGCCACCGGCTCTGCCGCGGGCGGCGCACCCGGAGCTTCCGCGACACCACCGACGCGGAGATCGTCTCCCGGGTGGCCGGCGAGGCGGGGGTGGCGCTCGGCGCGGTCGACCGGGACGGGCCGGTCTACCCGCACGTCAGCCAGGTCAACCTGTCCGACTGGGAGTTCCTGCGCGCCCGGGCCCAGGAGACCGGGCACGAACTGGCCGCGGTGGGCGGCAGGTTGGAGTGGCGCGCGTTGCGGTCGAGCGGTGACGCGCCCGCGCCCGCGGCGGACCTGGTCACGCCGCCCGGCCCGGACGAACTGGTGCTCGGCCGCAACCTGCTGCGGTTCCGCCCACGGGTCACCGCCTCCGCGCAGGTCGGCGAGGTCCGGGTGCGCGGCTGGGACCCGGCCGCCAAGCAGGCCGTGCTGGGCAGCGCCACGGCGGCCACCGCCAGCGCCGCGGTCGGCATCACGCCCGGCGAACTGGCGGGCATCTTCGACGCGGCGCCCTTCGTGGTGGTGGACCGGCCGGTCGACAGCCAGAGCGAGGCCGACGCGGTCGCGGGGGCCGTTGCGGAGCAGATCGCCGGCGCGCACGCCGAGGCCGAGGGCACCGCGTACGGCGACCCGCGGCTGGTGCCGGGAGCGGCGGTCTCGGTCGGCTGCGCCGGCTGGCCGCACGACGGCCGGTACGTGCTGACCGCCACCCGGCACCGCTACGACGAGGACGGCTACCACACGGACTTCACCGTCAGCGGCCGCCAGGAGCGCTCGCTGCTGGGGCTCGCCTCGCTGGGCGCCACCAAGGGCGCGCACCGGGCCGGCGGGCCGCCGGTCTACGGGCTGGTCGTCGCCGAGGTCACCGACGTCGGCGACCCGCGGCACCAGTTCCGGGTGAAGGTGCGCTTCCCCTGGCTCGCCGACGACTACGAGTCCTGGTGGGCCCGGGTGGCCCAGCCGGGTGCGGGGGACGGGCGCGGCCTGGCCTGGCTGCCGGAGGTCGGCGACGAGGTGCTGGTCGGCTTCGCGCACGGCGACGTCCGGGCCCCGTACGTGGTCGGCGGCCTGTACAACGGCGTCGACCGGCCGCCGCTCGCCGGCTCCCTGGTCGACGACACCGCCGGGACGGTCCAGCGTCGGGCCCTGGTGTCGCGGCAGGGGCACCGCCTGGTGCTGTCCGACGACGACTCCCGCTCGGAGGTCGAACTCGCCACCGGGGACGGCAAGTTGACCATCACCCTGGACTCGTCCGGGACCCGGATCGTGGTCGACAGCTCCGGCACGGTCTCGATCAGCGGCAGCCGGGGCGTGGAGATCTCCAGCGGCGCCGACCTCACCGTCAAGGCCCAGGGCGGGCTCACCCTCCAGGCCACCGGAGAGCTGAAACTCTCCGGCCGGGCCGGCGTCACCGTCGACGGCGGGCCGTCCGTCGCCGTCACCGGCGGCGTCGTCAAGCTGAACTGAAGCTGACACTCCGTCAACTCGTCTTCGGGAAAGGGGACATCGTGGCCGAGCCCGCAGCCGTCAGCGGCGACCGGGTGACCGGGGTCTGCACACTGCACCTGGTGCCGAACCCGGCCACCGGCGCCCCGCAGCCCGCGCCCCCGCTGCCGTTCGCCGCGCCGATCACCCTCGGCGTCTGCCCGACCGTCCTGATCGGCGGCCGACCGGCCGTCGTGGTGGGCGCCACCGGCCTCAACACCCCGCCGCACGTCGGCCTGCACCCCGCCGACCCGTTCCTCGCCCCGCCGACCCAGCAGGCGGTGATCACCTCCGGCAGCGGCACCGTCCTGTTCGGCGGCGTCCCCGCCGCCCGGACCGGCTCGCCCGCCACCTGCTGCGGCCAGCCCGTCGGTCAACTGACCGGCAGCGCGGCCACCGTGCTGATCGGAGGCTGACGGTGAACCCCGACCACGTGGCGCTCGGCAAGGACCCGGTGCCGCCCGCCGCCGACTACCTCGGGCGCGGTTGGGCGTTCCCGATGCGGCTCACCGCCGCCGGCTCCTTCGCCCTCGCCGACGGCGAACAGGACGTCGCCGAGGCGATCCGGCTGATCCTCGGTACGGCGTACGGCGAACGCCCGATGCGCCCCGAGTACGGCTGCGGCATCCACGACCTGACCTTCGACCCGGTCGACGCCGGCCTCGCCGGGCAGGTGGCCGCCGAGGTCACCGCCTCACTGACCCGCTGGGAGCCCCGGATCGAGGTCGCCGAGGTCACCGCCGGACCCGACCCGGGCCACCCGCACATCCTGCTGATCACCGTCGGCTACCGGATCCGGGCCACCAACGACCGGCGCAACCTCGTCTTCCCGTTCTACTCCATCCCCGAGGAATGACCCGATGCCGCTGCCCGCGCCGCACCTGGACGACCGGCGCTTCCAGGACTTCGTCGACGACGCCAAACGCCTCGTCCAACGCCGCCTCCCGGCCTGGACCGACCACAACGTGCACGACCCCGGCATCACCCTGATCGAGGCCGTCGCGACCATCGCCGACCAGCTGGGCTACCGGCTCAACCAGGTGCCCGAGCGGCACCACCGCAAGTTCCTCGACCTGCTCGGCATCACGCTGCGCCCGCCGTCCGCCGCCACCTGCGACGTGACCTTCCGGCTCACCGCACCCCGCCCGAGCGCCGTCCGGGTGCCCGCCCGCACCGGCGTCGCCACCCGGCGGACCCCCGGGGAGCAGGTCGTCGGCTTCACCACCCTGCGCGACCTGGACATCCCGTCCGTCCGGCTCACCGAACTGCGCGCCGTCGAGGCCGGCCACAACGACCTGCGCGACCTGCTGCCCACCCTCGCCCGGGACGAGGAGGCGGCCTGCTTCTCCCCGGTCCCCCGACCCGGCGACCGGCTCTACGTCGGGCTCTCCGCGCCCGCGCCCGCCGGCCTGGTCCTGCTGCGCACCGACAGCCGGATCGAGGGCATCGGCGTGCTCCCGGACCGGCCCCCGCTGCGCTGGGAGGCCTACACCCCGGCCGGTTGGACCGAGTGCGAGCTCGAGGAGGACGGCACCGGCGGCCTCAACCGGCCCGGTGACATCCTGCTGCACCTGCCGGCCGCGCACGCCGGCTGCCTGCTCAACGGCGTCCGCGCGGCCTGGCTGCGCGCCGTCGTCACCGAGCCGGACGACGACCGGCCGCCGTACAGCCGCACCCCCGTGCTGTCCCGGCTCAGCGCGGCCTGCCTCGGTGGCACCACCGCGGCCGTGCACGCCGAACGGGTCGACACCGACCTGCTCGGCGAGGCCACCGGCGGACCCGGCGCCCACTACCCGCTCGCCCGCCGACCCGTGCTCGACGGGCCCGAACTCCCGCTGCTGGAGGTGTCCGACGGCGACGGCTGGCAGCCGTGGACCCGGGTCGCGGGCTTCGCCGACAGCCGGCGCGAGGACCCGCACTACACCCTCGACCAGAGCACCGGCGAGCTCGAACTCGGCCCCGCCGTCCGGGCCGGCGACGGCACGGTCCGCGCCTTCGGCCGGATCCCGCCGGAGGGCGCGATGCTGCGGCTGACCGGCTACTGGGTCGGCGGCGGCGCCGCCGGCAACCTCGCGGCCGGGGCGCTGAGCGTGCTCCGCTCGCCCATCCCGTTCGTCAGGTCGGTGACCAACCGGCGGCCCGCGACCGGCGGCCGGGACGCCGAGACCGTCGAGGAGGCGAAGATGCGGGCAGCACGCACCCTGCGGTCCCGGGGCCGGGCGGTCACCGCCGAGGACTTCGAGGCGATCGCGGCCGAGGCGGCCGGCCCCGGCGCCCGGGTGCGCTGCGTACCCCCGGCGCAGCCCACCGACCCGGTCCGGGTGCTCATCGTGCCGGACGCCGCCGCCGCGAGCCCCGGCCGCATCCCCTTCCCGCTGCTCACCCCCGACGAGGCCCTGCTGCGCCGGGTCGCCGCCGAACTGGACGCCCGCCGCCTGGTGGGCGTGCGGGTGGTCCTCGAACCGCCCCGCTACCAGGGCGTGACGGTGGCCGTCCTGCTGCGCCCGCGGCCCGGCCACGACTCCGAGGACCTGCGCACCGCGGCCCTCGCCCGGCTCTACCTGCGCCTCCACCCGCTGCTCGGCGGGCCGGACGGCGCCGGCTGGCCGTTCGGCCGTCCGGTCACCCTCGGCGACGTGCACGCCGCGCTCGCCGAGGTGGAAGGCCTCGGCCACGTCGAGGACGCCCGGCTGTACGAGGCCGACCCGGTCACCGGCGCCCGCGGCGCCGCCGGGCAGCACGTCGCGATCGGCCCGGACGTGCTGCCGTTCTCCTACGACCACCAGGTGCAGGTGCGGCCATGACGGTGCGTCGGCGCGGCGCGGGCGGTGGCCCGCGATGAGAGGTCCGATCAACGAGGCCGGCCCGGGCGCACTCGGCCTGCCGCACCGGCTCGCCCCGATCACCCCGGCGGTCTACCAGGAGGACCCGGTCTTCGTCCTCTGGTGCGAGGCGCTGGACGAACTCCTCGGGCCGATCGCCGCCGCCCTGGACTGCTTCCCGGCCTACCTCGACCCCCGGCTCGCCCCGGCCGACTTCCTCGGCTGGCTCGGCGGCCTGGTCGGGCTCGACCCCGCCGAGCTGCGGGCCCCGGCCGACCGGCTGCCGGAGCTGGTGGCCGACGCGGTCGCCGCCCACGACCGGCGCGGCACCCCGGCCGGGGTCCGCGAGGCGGTCGCCCGGGCCGCCCGGGTGCCGGTCGAACAGGTCGAGTTGGAGGAACCCGGCGGCGTGGTGTGGGCCCGGGTGGCCGGCGCCGCGGCCGTCCCGGCGGCGGGCGGGACGGTCCGCGTCCGGGTCCGTGCGTCGAACGCCGTCGACGGCGCGGAGGTGATGGCCGCGGCCAGGGCGGCGGTGCCCGTGCAGTACCAGGTCCGGATCGAGATGGTGGTGGAATCATGATCGTCTGCCGGGAGTGCGGCAACGCCGCGCCGTCCAGGGACGACTTCTGCGGGTCCTGCGGGGCCCTGCTGGCGTGGGCGGGTGAGGCGGTCGAGACGCCGGCCGAGCGGTCCGGTGCGGCCGGGGGAGCAGGCCGGATCGCCCGGCAGCCGGACGCCGAGGCGGTCCGGCCGACCCCGGAACCGATCGCCGAGGAGCCGGAGTACACCGGTCCGTACTGCTGGTCCTGCGGGGTGGTCAACCCCGACGGCCGCACCTTCTGCCGGGCCTGCGGCCAGCCGCTGCGCGGCCACCCGGGCGAGGCGGGGCCGCGGGCCGCCTGGTGGCGGCGGGTCTTCGCCCGGCACGGCCGCCGGGCGGCGGGCGAGCGGCCGGGCGGCTTCCGGCGCCACGAGACCTCCGGCCCGGCCGCGCCCGGCACCGGCGGACGCCGCTGGTTCCGCCGCCCGACCATGACCACGGTGCGCCGGCTGACCCCGCTGCTGGTGCTCGCCAGCCTGGCCGGACTCAGCCTCAGCCCGGCGCGGCACTGGGCGATCGACCAGGTCACCCGTCTGACGGGCACGGCGAAATCGGAGTTGACGCGCCACTACGTGCCCGACACCCCGTCAGGTGCGACCGGCTCGGCCGCCGACCCGGGACACGGCGGCGCCCTGGCGGTGGACGGGATCGGGGACAGCTACTGGTCCGTCGGCACCCCCAAGGACGGCGTGGGCGCGGTCCTCACCGTCACCTTCCCGGCCCCCGTCGACCTCGACCAGCTCGGCCTGCTGTCCGGAGTCCCCGCGCCCGGCTTCCGCGGGCAGCCCCGGCTGCACCGCCTCTGGATCGCCGCCGAGGGCCACCCCGCCGTCGAGCTGACCTTCGACGACGCCGCCGACTTCCAGACCCGCGGGCTGAACCTGCACGGCGTCACCACCGTGACCGTCACCGTCGAGGACGTCTACCCGGGCCAGCAGGGCCACGCGCTGGCCGTGCGCGAGCTGCAGTTCTTCACCCTCAAGCGCGGCGCCCAGTGAGCCGGCCGCCGGGAGCGGGCACCCACCCGCCCCGGCCGCTCACAGCCAGCCCGCCCGCTTGAAGAGGCGGTGCAGGCCGACGCAGACGGCGCCCATCAGGAGCAGGGCGGCCGGGTAGCCCCAGGGCTGGCGGAGCTCCGGCATGTGCTCGAAGTTCATGCCGTAGATGCCGGCGATCATGGTGGGGACGGCGGCCAGCGCGGCCCAGGCGGAGATCTTCCGCATGTCGTCGTTCTGCTGGACGCTGACCTGGGCGAGGTTCGCGGAGAGGATGTCGGAGAGCAGGCGGTCCAGGCTCTCGACCGCCTCGTTGACCTTGGCCAGGTGGTCGGCGACGTCGCGGAAGTACGGGCGCAGCTCCTGCGGGACGTACGGAACCTTGACCTCGGCGGCCGCCGTGCCGCGGGTGAGGCGCAGGGCGGGCTCCATCAGCGGGGCGGTGGCCCGGCGGAAGTTCACCACCTGGCGCTTGAAGTTGTAGATCCGCTCGGCCGCCCCGCGGACCCGGCCGGGGGAGAAGATGTCGGCCTCCAGCTCGTCCAGGTCGGTCTGCAGCTCGGTGGCGACGTCGAGGTACTGGTCGACGACCAGGTCGCAGACCGCGTAGAGGACGGTCGCCGGACCGTGCCGCAGCAGGTCGGGCTGGCCCTCCAGCTCGGCGCGCAGGTTCTTCAGCGGGCTCTCCGGCCCGTGCCGCACCGTCAGCACGTACGAGTCGCCCAGGAAGACCACCAGCTCGCCGATCGAGACCGAGTCGCTCTCCGGGTGGTAGGCGGCGGTCTTCAGCACCGCGAACACCGAGTCCTGGTACAGCTCGAGCTTGGGCCGCTGATGGGCCGTCACCGCGTCCTCGACCGCCAGCGGGTGCAGCCCGAACTCGTCGGCGACGTGGCCGAACTCCTGCTCGGTGGGGTCGGCGAGGCCGATCCAGACGAAGCCGTCGCCGGCCGCCCGGACCTCCGCCAGCGCGTCCGAGAAGTCGTCCGGACCCGCGCTGCGCTTTCCGTCCCGGTAGATGCCGCAATCCACGATCATGCCCGCCATTGTGGCGCGAAGCGGGCGTGTCCGGGGAGGGATCCCACCCCGTACCCTTGGCGGTATGCCCACCCTGCTGCTCGTCCGCCACGGCCGGTCCACCGCCAACTCGGCCGGAATCCTGGCCGGCTGGACGCCCGGCGTCGACCTCGACGAGACCGGGCGGGCCCAGGCGGCCGCCCTGCCGGAGCGGTTGGCCGGGGTGCCGATCGTGCACCTGGTCAGCAGCCCGCTGGAGCGCTGCCGGCAGACCCTGGAGCCGCTGGCCGCCGCCCGCCCCGAGCTCGCCGCGCCCGCGCTGGACGAGCGGCTCGGCGAGTGCGACTACGGCGACTGGACCGGCCGTTCGCTGGCCGACCTGGCCGGGGAACCGCTGTGGCGCACCGTCCAGGACCACGCCTCGGCGGCGGCCTTCCCCGGCGGCGAGTCGCTGCGCGGGCTCAGCCACCGCACCGTCGACGCGGTGCGCGAGTGGAACGACAAGATCACGGTCGAGCACGGCCCCGACGCGGTCTGGCTGGCCGCCACCCACGGCGACGTGATCAAGGCGATCGTCGCCGACGCGCTCGGCCTGCACCTCGACCACTTCCAGCGCATCTCGGTCGAGCCCTGCTCGGTCACCGCGATCCGCTACACCCCGCACCGCCCCTACCTGCTGCGGCTCGGCGACACCGGCACCCTCGGCGGGCTGGCCCCCCACCCGCGCCCCGAGGGCGCCGACGGCGGCCGCGACGCGGTGATCGGCGGCGAGACCGGCACCGCGTGAGCGTGCCGTCCGGGGTCGTGGGCGGGGTGCCGCGGGAAAGCCGCGCGTACCCGTCCTGAACCTGCCCACCCCGGCCCCACGGGACGGCCCTTTGGCCGTAGGGTGAGATCGAGAAGCCCGTAACCCCCGATCCGGAGCGAGCAGCGTGCCCCGTCAGGTCCACTTCTACGACCAGCCCGAACGGTTCGTGGCCGGCACGGTCGGCCAGCCCGGCGCCCGGGCGTTCTACCTGCAGGCCAGCTCGCGCGGCCGGATCACCAGCGTGCTGCTGGAGAAGGCCCAGGTCGCCGCGCTCGCCGAGCGGATCGAGGAAGTCCTCGACGAGGCGCTGCGCCGCAGCTCCGGTCAGGCCCCGATCCCCGCCGTCGCCCCCGCGGAGATGCTCGACACCGCCCCGCTCGACCTGCCGCTGGAGCAGGAGTTCCGGGTCGGCACCATGGCGCTGGCCTGGGACGCCCGCGAGGACTGCCTGGTGGTCGAGGCGCAGGCGTTCGTCGAGGAGCCCGAGGAGAGCGACGAGGACGAGATCGCGGTCTTCGACGACGAGAACGGCCCCGACATGCTCCGGGTCCGGCTCAGCGGCGTGATGGCCCGGGTCTTCGCCAAGCGCGCCCTGGAACTGGTCGCCGCCGGACGCAAGCCCTGCCCGTTCTGCAACCTCCCGCTCGACCCCGAGGGCCACCTGTGCCCGCGCGCGAACGGCTACCGGCGCTGAGCGAGAACCTGGTGAGCGCCGAGCCGCCCGGCACCGACCCGGCCACCAGCGCCGCCCTGGCCGCCGACCCCGCCGCCGCGCTCGCCCTGCTGCGGGACGGCGCCCTCGCGGTGCACGGCCGGGTCACCGACGCCTCCAACGCGGTGCTGTACTGCACCGTCACGCTGGACGGCGTCACCGCCCCCTGCGTGTACAAGCCGGTGGCCGGCGAGCGCCCGCTGTGGGACTTCCCCGACGGCACCCTGGCCGGCCGGGAGACCGCCGCCCACGACCTCGCCGCCGCCACCGGCTGGCCGCTGGTCCCGCCCACCGTGCTGCGCGCGGAGGCCCCCGCCGGGCCCGGCATGGTCCAGCTGTGGATCGAACCCGACCCCGACGCGCCCGAACTGCTCGACCTGCAGCCCCTGGACGGCCCCGCCGACGGCTGGCTGCCGATCGTCCGCGCCGAACTCGAGGCGGGCCGCCAGGCCCTGCTGGTGCACCGCGACGACGACCGGCTGCGCCGGCTCGCCGTGCTCGACGCCGTCCTCAACAACGCCGACCGCAAGGGCGGCCACTGGATCCCCGCCGCCGACGGCCGCATCTACGGCATCGACCACGGCATCACCTTCCACGCCGAGCCCAAGCTCCGCACCCTGCTCTGGGGCTGGGCGGACCGTGCGCTCACCGCGGAGGCCGTCGAGATGCTCGGCCGGCTGGCGCGCGACCTGGACGGGGCGCTCGGCGAACGGCTGCGCCCGCACCTGACCGCGGTCGAGCTCGACGCGCTGCGGGCCCGTACGGCGGCGCTGTTGCGCACCGGACGCCATCCGCTGCCGTCGGCTGACTGGCCGTCTATTCCCTGGCCGCCGGTCTGATACCGATCCGAAACCCGGGACGAGCCGGATCCGGCCGATCTGTGCACAGGTTGGTCTTTCAAATGATCGCGAGGTTAGAGTCGGTCCCATGCACGCCTGGCCCGCCTCCGAAGTTCCCGCCCTGCCCGGTCAGGGGCTTCCCCTGCGCATCCACGACACCGCCACCAGCAGTGTCCGAGAGGTCGTGCCCACCGGCCCGACCGCCCGGCTCTACGTCTGCGGGATCACCCCCTACGACGCGACCCACCTCGGGCACGCTGCCACCTACAACACCTTCGACCTGGTGCAGCGGGTCTGGAAGGACGCCGGCCACGACGTCCTCTACGTCCAGAACGTCACCGACGTGGACGACCCGCTGCTGGAGCGCGCCGTCGCCACCGGCCAGGACTGGACCGAGCTCGCCGAGCGCGAGACCGCGCTGTTCCGCGAGGACATGACCGCGCTGCGGATGCTCCCGCCCGCGCACTACATCGGCGCCGTCGAGTCCATCCCGTGGATCGTCCCGCTGGTCCAGCGGCTGCTCGCCACCGGCGCCGCGTACGAGGTCGACGGCGACGTCTACTTCTCCGTCGAGTCCGACCCGCACTTCGGCGAGGTCTCCGGGCTCAGCCGCGAGCAGATGCTGCCGGTCTTCGCCGAGCGCGGCGGCGACCCCGAGCGGCCAGGCAAGAAGAACCCGCTGGACGCCCTGCTGTGGCTGGCCGCCCGCCCGGGCGAGCCCGCCTGGGAGACCGAGCTCGGCCGCGGCCGCCCCGGCTGGCACATCGAGTGCGTGGCCATCGCGCTGAAGTTCCTCGGCATGAGCTTCGACCTCCAGGGCGGCGGCAGCGACCTGTCCTTCCCGCACCACGAGATGGGCGCCTCGCACGCCCACGTCGCGGTCGGCGAGCACCCCTACGCGCGCTCCTACGTGCACGCCGGGATGGTCTCGCTGGACGGCCACAAGATGTCCAAGTCGCGCGGCAACCTGGTCTTCGTCTCGGCGCTGCGCCGCGACGGCGTCGACCCCGCCGCGATCCGGCTCGCCCTGCTCGCCCACCACTACCGCAGCGACTGGGAGTGGACCGCCGCCGACCTGGACGGCGCCGTCACCCGGCTCAGCGCCTGGCGCGCCGCCGTCTCCCGCCCTGACGGCCCCTCAGCCACCGCGCTGCTCGCGGAGGTCCGCGAGGCCCTGGCCGACGACCTGGACGCGCCCGCGGCGCTCGCCGCGGTCGACCGCTGGGCCGCGCTGCAGCACGAGGTCGGGGGCACCGACGAGGGCGCGCCGGGCCTGGTGTCGCGAACGGTGGACGCGCTGCTGGGCGTCGCCCTGTAGGCACCGTCGCCGGACCGGAACGCCCAAGGACCCACGCAGAAGGACCGCACCCCCACGGGAGTGCGGTCCTTCGCCGTTGCGGAGGCCGTGCCGGGCTACTGGTCCTCGTCCTCGTCCTTCGGGCGGTCCGTGGCGTGGCCGGTGATCGGCTTCTCGCCCTTGGGGCCCTGGTTCTCCCGGCGGCGGAGGTAGCGCTCGAACTCGCGGGCGATCGCGTCGCCGGAGGCCTCCGGGAGCTCCGCGGTGTCCTGGGCCTCCTCCAACTGCTGGACGTACTCGGCGACTTCGGAATCCTCCGCGGCGAGCTGGTCGACCCCGTGCTGCCAGGCGCGGGCGTCCTCGGCGAGCTCGCTCGGGGGGATGCGCAGGTCGAGCAGGTCCTCCACCTTGTTGACCAGGGCCAGCGTGGCCTTGGGGTTCGGCGGCTGCGAGACGTAGTGCGGGACGGCGGCCCAGAAGGTGACGGCGGGGACGCCGGCGTGCGCGCAGGCCTCCTGCAGGACGCCGACGATGCCGGTCGGGCCCTCGTACTTGGACTCCTCCAGGTCGAGGCTGCGGGCCACGGAGGCGTCCGAGGTGACGCCGGAGACCGGGACCGGGCGGGTGTGCGGGGTGTCGCCGAGCAGCGCGCCGAGGATGACCACGAGTTCCACGCCCAGCTCGTGGGCGAAGCCGAGCAGTTCGTTGCAGTACGAGCGCCAGCGCATGCTGGGCTCGATACCGCGGACCAGCACCAGGTCGCGCGGCTTCGGCTCGGTGACCCGGACCACCGAGAGCCGGGTGGTCGGCCAGGTGATGCGGCGGACCCCGCCGTCCAGCCAGATGGTGGGGCGGTTGACCTGGAAGTCGTAGTAGTCCTCGGCGTCGAGCGCCGCGAACACCTTGCCGCCCCAGGTCTCGTCGAGGTGGGCGAGGGCGGCCGAGGCCGCGTCGCCGGCGTCGTTCCAGCCTTCGAAGGCGCAGACCATCACCGGATCGATCAACTCGGGAAGGTCTTCCAACTCGATCACCCGGGTGTCTCCCTCCGACGGGCGGGGCCGTCCGCCCCACGTCCCTACCTGCCCAGCCTACGGTCATTGATGCGAGCCGCGGCGGGTATTAACCCCGCGGCGAACCACCGTCGTCGGCGCACCCGCTCGCGGCGCACCGAGGCCGGCGAAGTGCCAAGCGTAGCGGCGTCGGACGACGGGTCAGGCACGGGCGAGGGTCGGGGTCAGGACGGGCGCGTCGAGCGGCGGTTCGGGCCGGCAGCGGCGAGGCTGGGCGGGGGCCCTCCCTTTCGGCCTGATCCGGGTAGCTCTGTGAGGAGATCGTCATGAAGGCAGCCGTCGTCCGGGACTTCACCCAGCCGCTGGAGATCGAGGAGCGCGAGGTGCCCAGCCCGGCGCCGCACCAGGTGCTGGTGCGGATCGAGACCTCCGGGCTGTGCCACACCGACATCCACGCCGCGCACGGGGACTGGCCGGTCAAGCCCAGCCCGCCGTTCGTGCCCGGCCACGAGGGGGTGGGCATCGTGGAGGCGGCCGGTCCGCAGGTCACGCACGTGCGGGTCGGCGAGCGGGTGGCGATCCCGTGGCTGGCGGACGCCTGCGGGCGGTGCGACCAGTGCGTCAGCGGCTGGGAGACGCTCTGCCTGGCGCAGCACAACTCCGGGTACTCGGTGGACGGCGCCTACGCCGAGTACGCGCTGGCGCACGGCGACTACGTGGTGCCGGTGCCGGACGGGGTGGACCCGATGGACGCCGCGCCGCTGTCCTGCGCGGGCGTGACCACGTACAAGGCGGTCAAGCTGTCGGGGGCCCGGCCGGGCACCCGGGTGCTGATCTCCGGGATCGGCGGGCTCGGGCACCTGGCGCTGCAGTACGCCCGGATCTTCGGCGCGGAGACCGTCGCGGTGGACATCACCGACGACAAGCTCGCGCTGGCCCGGGAGTTGGGCGCCGACCACGTGGTGGACGCGCGCACCCAGGACGTGGCGGCCGAGGTGCAGAAGCTCGGCGGGGCGGACGCCGCGGTCTCGCTGGCGGTCAGCAACGACTCCTTCCGGGCCGCCTACGACGCGCTGCGCCGCGGCGGCACCCTGGTGCTGGTCGCGCTGCCCGCCGGCGGCGAGTTGACGCTGCCGGTCTTCGACACCGTGCTGAACGGGACGAAGGTGGTCGGCTCGATCGTCGGCACCCGGCAGGACCTGGCGGAGGTGTTCCGGCTGCACGAGCTCGGCCGCACCCGGGTGATCCGGGAGACCCGGCAGCTGGACGAGGTCAACGAGTGCTTCGCGGAGGTGCTGGCGGGCAAGGTCTCGGCCCGGCTGGTGTTCGACATGCGGTGACGCGGAGGGCACGCAGGAGACGGAACCGGGCGGTTCCGTCTCCTTTTGCAAACCAACGCAAGCGGCTTGCGCTTTCTGTCGTACACTCGCCCCATGACACGACGACTTGCCGAGGTGGCGAAGAAGGTCGGAGTCAGCGAGGCGACCGTCAGCCGGGTGCTGAACGAGAAGCCTGGCGTCTCCGAGGCGACCCGGGCGGCCGTCCTCACCGCCCTAGACGTGCTCGGCTACGAGCGCCCCACCCAGCTGCGCGGTGAGCGGGCCCGGCTGATCGGCCTGGTGCTGCCCGAGCTGGGCAACCCGATCTTCCCGGCGTTCGCCGAGGCGGTCGGCGGCGCGCTGGCCGGCCAGGGCTTCACCCCGGTGCTGTGCACCCAGACCGCGGGCGGGGTCTCCGAGGCGGACTACGTGGACCTGCTGCTGGAGCAGCACGTCTCCGGCGTGGTCTTCTTCGGCGGCCTGTACGCCCAGGGCGACGCCCCGCACGAGCACTACCAGCGGCTCGCCGAGCGCAGCCTGCCGACCGTGCTGCTGAACGCGGCGATCGAGCACCTGGACTTCCCGCGGGTGTCCTGCGACGACGCGGTGGCGGTGGAGCAGGCGGTCGGCCACCTGCGGCAGCTCGGGCACCGGAAGATCGGCATCGTGCTCGGCCCGGCCGACCACGTGCCCTCGCAGCGCAAGCTGGCCGCGGCCCGCGCCACCATGGAGCGGCTCGGCCTGGAGCTGCCGGAGGAGCACGTCGAGCGGGCGCTGTTCAGCCTGGAGGGCGGGCAGGCGGCGACCACCCGGCTGCTGCGCCAGGGGGTGACCGGCGTGGTGTGCGCGAGCGACCCGCTGGCGCTCGGCGCGGTCCGCGCGGTGCGCCGGGCCGGGCTCGCGGTGCCGGACGACGTCTCGGTGGTCGGCTATGACGACTCCTCGTTCATGATGTGCACCGATCCGCCGCTGACGACCGTCCGGCAACCGATCGAGGCGATGGGCCGCGCGGTGGTGGACCTGCTGGTCGGCGAGATCGCCGGGGTCCGGGTCACCCACGACGAGCTGCTGTTCGAGCCCGAGCTGGTGGTCCGCGGCTCGACCGCCCCGGTCCGCGACCGAGGCTGATCGGAAGGCCCCACAAGCCCCCTGGCGGGGCGTCACAGCAGGTCCGCCAACGGGCGGGTGCTTCGGCACCCGCCCGTTTTTCGTATGCGGAGTCTTGGACCGATCCGTTGACATGCCCGTAGCGCCGCTGTAACTCTTGGCTGCCATCACGCAAAAGATGGACAGATCGTTGTCATCTTCTCGACCTTGCGAAGGGACATCATGAGGAAGCGCATACTCGTGCGGCTGACGGCGTCGTCTGCCGTACTGGGAATGCTCATGATCACTGGACCGCTCCTCACGGCGGCCCAGGCGGCGGGAGGCCCCAACCTCGCGCTCGGAAAGACGGTCACCGCCTCCAGTGCGAACGGGGCGTACACCGCGACCAACGTCAACGACGGCGACCAGAACTCCTACTGGGAGAGCAACGGGATCGCCTCCGCGCAGTGGGTCCAGGTGGACCTGGGCGCGGCGACCTCGATCGACCAGGTGGTGCTGAAGCTCCCCGGCTCCTGGGGCCAGCGGACCGAGACGCTTCAGGTGCTCGGCTCCAACGACGGCACCAACTTCTCGACCATCACCGCCTCCACCGGCTACAGCTTCGACCCGGGCAGCGGCGACAAGGTGACGATCGACTTCGCCGCCACCAGCGCCCGCTACGTACGGGTCAACATCACCGCCAACACCGGCTGGCAGGCCGCCCAGATCTCCGAGTTCGAGGTCTACGGCGCCAGCTCCGCCTCCGGGAACCTGCTGGCCGGGCGCACCTTCACGGCCAGCGGCAACTCCCAGACCTACGTGGCGGCCAACGTCGGCGACGGGAACACCAGCACCTACTGGGAGAGCGTCAACAACGCGTTCCCGCAGTGGATCCAGGGCGACCTGGGCTCGGCCGTCCCGGTCAACAAGCTGGTCATGAAGCTGCCGTCCGGCTGGGGCGCCCGCACCCAGACCCTGAAGGTGCAGGGCTCCACCGACGGCACCAACTTCACCGACCTGGTGGCCTCGGCCGGCTACGCGTTCGACCCGGCCAGCGGCAACACGGTCACCCTGAACATGTCGACCGCGACCACCCGCTACGTGCGGCTGACCTTCACCGCCAACACCGCCTGGCCGGCCGGCCAGCTCGCCGAGCTGGAGGCGTACGGTCCGGCGACCGGCGACACCCAGGCCCCGACCGCCCCCACCGGTCTGGCCTACACCTCGCCCGGCGCCGGCCAGATCAAGCTGACCTGGAACGCGGCCACCGACAACACCGGCGTCACCGGCTACGACGTCTACGCCAACGGCTCGCTGCTCACCAGCGTGTCCGGCACCGTGCTGACGTACACCGACAGCCGCTCCGACAGCGAGACGGTCTCGTACTACGTCAAGGCGAAGGACGCGGCGGGCAACCAGTCCGCGGCCTCCAACACCGTCACCCGCACCGGGCAGACCGGCGACACCCAGGCGCCCAGCGCGCCGAGCGGCCTGGCGTACACCTCGCCCGCCTCCGGCCAGATCAAGCTGACCTGGGGCGCGTCCAGCGACAACGTCGGCGTCACCGGCTACGACGTGTACGCCAACGGCGCGCTGCGCACCAGCGTGGCCGGCAACGTGCTGACGTACACCGACAGCCAGCCGGACACCGCGACCGTCTCGTACTACGTCAAGGCGAAGGACGCGGCGGGCAACCAGTCCGCGGCCTCCAACACCGTGGTGCGCAACGGCAGCGGCGGCGGCACCGGCACCAACCTGGCGGCCGGCAAGCCGATCACCGCGTCCTCGTACACCTTCACGTACGTGGCCACCAACGCCAACGACAACGACACCAGCACCTACTGGGAGGGCGCGGGCGGCAGCTACCCGAACACCCTCGGGGTGCAGCTGGGCGCGAACGCCAACACCAGCTCGGTGGTGGTCAAGCTCAACCCGGCCTCGGCGTGGTCGACCCGCACCCAGACCATCGAGGTGCTCGGCCGCGAGCAGAGCGCGTCCGGGTTCACCAGTCTGGTGGCGGCGAAGAGCTACACCTTCGACCCGGCGAGCGGGAACACCGTCAGCATCCCGGTCAGCGCGACCGTCGCCGACGTGCAGCTGAAGTTCACCGCCAACTCCGGCGCCGCCGCCGGCCAGGCGGCCGAGTTCCAGGTGGTCGGCGTGCCCGCCGCCAACCCGGACCTTACCGTCACCTCGGTCGGCAGCAGCCCGGCCGCGCCGGTGGAGACCGACACCCCGACCCTGTCGGCGGTGGTGAAGAACGCCGGCACCCTGCCGTCCGGCGCGACCACGGTCAACTTCTACCTGGGCACCACCAAGGTCGGCAGCGCCAACGTCGGCGCAGTGGCGGCCGGCGCCTCCACCACCGTCTCCGCGCAGATCCCGGCGCAGAACGCGGGCAGTTACCAGCTGACCGCCAAGGTGGACGAGGGCAACCAGGTCATCGAGCAGGACGAGACCAACAACGCGCTGACCAGCCCGCTGACGGTCAGCCAGGTCGCCTCCTCCGACCTGGTCGCCTCGCCCAGCACCTGGTCGCCGTCCAACCCCTCGGCGGGCAGCGCGGTGAACTTCACCGTCGCGGTCAAGAACCAGGGCACGGTGGCGAGCGCGTCCGGCAGCCACGGCATCACGGTGACCGTCACGGACGCCACCACCGGCAGCGTGGTGAAGACCCTGACCGGGGCCTACACCGGCACGCTCGCCCCCGGCGCCACCAGCAGCCCGGTCTCGCTGGGCAGTTGGACCGCCGCGAACGGCCGCTACACCGTCAAGACGGTGATCGCCGCGGACGCCGACGAGCTGCCCGTGAAGCAGACCAACAACACCTCCAGCCAGGCCCTGTACGTCGGACGCGGCGCCAACATGCCGTTCGACACCTACGAGGCCGAGGACGGCGTCCTGGCGGGCGGGGCGCAGGTGGTCGGACCCAACCGCACCATCGGCGACCTGGCCGGCGAGGCCTCCGGCCGCAAGGCGGTCACCCTGAACAACACCGGCGCGTCGGTGGAGTTCACCGCCAAGGCGGACACCAACACCCTGGTCACCCGGTTCTCCATCCCGGACGCCGCGGGCGGTGACGGCACCAACGCCACGCTGAACGTCTACGTCGACGGCACCTTCCTGAAGTCCATCGACCTGACCTCCAAGTACGCCTGGCTGTACGGCTCGGAGACCAGCCCCGGCAACACCCCGAGCGCCGGCAGCCAGCGGCACATCTACGACGAGGCGAACGTCCTGCTGGGCACCACGGTGCACGCGGGCAGCAAGATCAGGCTGCAGAAGGACACCGCGAACACCAGCCAGTACGCGATCGACTTCGTCAGCCTGGAGCAGGCCACCCAGATCGCCAACCCGGACCCGGCCAAGTACGTGGTCCCGGCGGGCTTCTCGCACCAGGACGTGCAGAACGCCCTGGACAAGGTCCGGATGGACACCACCGGCACCCTGGTCGGCGTCTACCTGCCGGCCGGCGACTACCAGACCGCGAGCAAGTTCCAGGTCTACGGCAAGGCCGTCAAGGTGATCGGCGCCGGTCCGTGGTTCACCCGGTTCTACGCCCCGACCAGCCAGTCCAACACCGACGTCGGCTTCCGCGCCGAGTCGACCGCCAACGGCTCGACCTTCAGCGGCTTCGCCTACTTCGGCAACTACACCTCGCGGATCGACGGCCCCGGAAAGGTCTTCGACTTCTCCAACGTCGCGAACATCACGATCGACAACATCTGGACCGAGCACATGGTCTGCATGTACTGGGGCGCCAACACGGACTCCATGACGATCACCAACTCGCGGATCCGCGACACCTTCGCCGACGGCATCAACATGACCAACGGTTCGACCGACAACCTGGTCTCCAACAACGAGGCCCGGGCCACCGGTGACGACTCCTTCGCGCTCTTCTCCGCCATCGACGCGGGCGGCGCGGACGAGAAGAACAACGTCTTCCAGAACCTGACGTCGATCCTGACCTGGCGCGCGGCGGGCGTCGCGGTGTACGGCGGCTTCGCCAACACCTTCCGCAACATCCACATCGCGGACACCCTCTGCTACTCGGGCATCACCATCTCCTCGCTGGACTTCGGCTACCCGATGAACGGCTTCGGGACGGACCCGACCAACCTGCAGAACATCTCCATCGTCCGGGCCGGCGGCCACTTCTGGGGCGCGCAGACCTTCCCGGGCATCTGGGTGTTCTCCGCCTCCAAGGTGTTCCAGGGCATCCGGGTCAGCGACGTGGACATCGTCGACCCGACCTACAGCGGCATCATGTTCCAGACCAACTACGTCGGCGGTCAGCCGCAGAACCCCATCAAGGACACCGTCTTCACCAACGTGTCGATCAGCGGGGCGCAGAAGAGCGGCGACGCCTACGACGCCAAGTCCGGCTTCGGCCTCTGGGCCAACGAGATGCCGGAGTCGGGCCAGGGCCCGGCCGTCGGTGACGTCACCTTCAACCGCCTGACGCTCAGCAACAACGCGGTGGACATCCGCAACACCACGTCCACGATGCACATCACCGTCAACCCGTAACCCCCTCCGACCCCGGACAGGGCGGGCGCCCCTGACAGCGCCCGCCCTGTTCGGCATGTCCGGGAACGGTGCGCCGTCGGAGGCCCGACGGGGCGTCAGACCCGGCGCGGGACCGGGCCGGTGGAGCCGCGGACGACGAGTTCGGGCTCGAAGAGGAGTTCGCCGGGGGCGACGGCGCCGCCGTCGATCTGGCCGACCAGGAGGTCGACGGCCGCCCGGCCCAGCTCCTGGATCGGCTGGCGGACGGTGGTCAGCGGGGGGCGGGTGCAGTTGATGAAGACCGAGTCGTCGTAGCCGATCACCGAGAGGTCGCCGGGGACGTCGAGGCCGGCCCGGCGGGCGGCCCGGACCACGCCCAGCGCGAGCGGGTCGCTGGCGCAGATGACGCCGGTGACGCCGGCGTCCAGCAGGCGCCGGGCGGCGGCGTGGCCGGCCTCCAGGCCGAAGAGGGCGTGGGCGACCCACTCGGGGCGCGGCTCGCGGCCCTGCAGGGCGTACTGGCGGGTGTACGAGGCGAGTTTGCGGCGGGACGGCACGTGGTCCGCAGGGCCGACCATCAGGCCGATCCGCTCGTGGCCCAGCGTGCTCAGGTGGCCGAAGGCCTGGGCCACCGCGACCGTGTCGTCGGTGGAGACCTGCGGGAAGCCGAGCCGCTCCACGGAGGCGTTCAACAGCACCACGGGGACGCCGCGTTCGCGCAGCTGCGCGAAGTGCTCGTGGGAGGCGTCGGCCTCGGCGCAGTGGCCGCCCGCGAAGACCACGCCGGAGACCTGCTGGTCGAGCAGCATGCTGACGTGGCCTGCCTCCCCGAGGCCGCCCGCGGTCCGGGTGCACAGCAGCGGCGTGAAACCGCGTTGCGCGAGCGCGCCCGCGACCGCCTCGGCCAGCGCCGGGAAGATCGGGTTCTGCAGCTCCGGCAGCACCAGCCCGATGAGCCGGGCGCGTTCCCCGCGCAGCTGGGTCGGCCGCTCGTAGCCGAGCACGTCGAGGGCGGTGAGCACCGCGACCCGGGTGGCGGCGCCGACCCCCGGCCGGCCGTTGAGGACCCGGCTGACCGTGGCCTCGCTGACTCCCACTTGCTGCGCCACCAGGGAAAGCTTGCTCTTCATGCGCAAAAGTAGAACAGATGCGCGCAAGAACATTGTCGTCCGATGCGTAGTCGTAACTTTTCGCTTTCTCGTCAACCTCTTGCGTAGAGACGTTCAAGGACCTACGTTCCTCACACGTCGGCGTTCGCCCGGCCTCACCGAAACCTCTCCCACCCATGGGGTACGCATGAAGCTGAACAGATCGAGCAGAATGGCCGTCGTCGCGCTCGCGGCCGGGATGCTGCTGACCGCCGCCGCCTGCAGCAGCAGCGGCTCCTCCGCCGGCAGCAGCGATGCCGCCGGCGGGGTGGCGGACGGCAAGCCGCTCGACCCGAACGCGACCGTCACCATCTCCATCGACTGCGCTCCGGGTGCGGACCAGGCCGCGGGCAAGGCCAACTACGCCGACGACCTCGCGCTCTTCAAGACCAAGTACCCGAACGTCACCATCAACGCGAAGCCGTACGTCGGCCAGTGCGAGGTGCCGGCCCAGCAGACCGCGCAGTACAAGGCGCACGACGAGACCGGCGCGTTCCACGCCTACTTCACCGACCGCGAGCAGACCCTCAACTCGGGCGACGCGCAGGACATCACCAAGTACGTCAACGACCAGACGGTGCCGGGCTTCTCGTCCATGCTGCCGAGCGTCAAGCAGAACATGACGGTCGACAACAAGGTCTACGCGCTGCCGATCAACTACTACAGCACCGGCCTGGTCTACAACCGCGACCTGTTCAAGCAGGCCGGCCTCGACCCGGACAAGCCGCCGACGACCTGGGACGAGGTGCAGGCCGCGGCCAAGAAGATCGCCGCGCTGGGCAACGGCATCTCCGGCTACGAGGACTACAGCGGCGGCAACACCGGCGGCTGGCACTTCACCTCCGAGCTCTACAGCCTCGGCGGCAAGATGGTCTCGGCGGACGGCAAGAAGGCCGCCTTCAACTCGGCGGAGGGCAAGCAGGTCCTCAAGCGCCTGCACGACATGCGCTTCACCGACCAGAGCATCAGCGCCACCCCGGTCACCCAGTGGGCCGACGCCTTCCCGCCGCTGGCCACCGGCAAGGTCGGCATGTTCCTCGGCGCGCCCGACGTCGTGAAGCACCTGATCGAGGTGCTCGGCGCGGACAAGAACGCCTACGGCCTCGGCCCGATGCCGGGCGCCAGCGGCCCGGGCAACAGCCTCGGCGGCGGCGACCTGTACTACATCAAGAAGGGCCAGACCCCGAACCAGATCAAGGCCGAGATCGCCTGGATCAACTTCCAGTACCAGACCCCCGACGCCGGCCAGTTCAACTTCGCCCGCGCCAAGACCCTGGCCGGCAGCAGCAAGGACCCGGTCGCGATCGCCGTCCCGCAGCCGTACTTCTGGAGCGCCGACTCGCCGCAGATCCAGGCGATCACCGCGTCGCTGAAGACCAACGGCAACCTGCCGCTGACCAACTACGACCCCTACGTCAAGAACCCCACCACCACGCTGACCGAGCCCCCGGCCGCCCAGCAGCTCTACAAGGTCCTCGACACCGCCATGTCGGCGGCCATGACCGACCCCAACGCGAACCTCGACAGCGTGCTCGCCACCGCCGAGTCCCAGGCGAACCAGATCCTGGCCAACCAGTGACCCGTGCCGTCCGGCCGGACCGCGCCTCCCCGCGGTCCGGCCGGCGGCCGGCACCCTGACGAGGAGTCACCCCCATGACCACCACGCTGACTCGCGGCCGGGCCCGCGCCGAAGCGGCCCGCACCGCCACCCGGCCGCCGGGCGGTGCCCTGCGCCGCTCGCTGGCGCGCAACCTGCGGGCCCACGCCTTCCTGATCGGCGCCCTGCTCTGCTTCGCGCTGTTCACCTGGTACCCGATGGTCCGCGAGATCGTCATGTCGTTCCAGAAGGTCCGCTACGGCGAGACCCACTGGGTCGGCTTCGACAACTTCCGGCAGATCTTCGCCGACCCCGAGTTCTGGCCGGCCTGGCGCCACACCCTGGAGTTCACCGGCGTCGCGCTGGTCTTCGGCTTCGTGGCGCCGTTCGTCTCGGCGATCGTGATCAACGAGTTCCGGCACGCGCAGAGCTACCTGCGGGCCCTGGTGTACCTGCCCGTGATGCTGCCCCCGGTCGCGGGCATCCTGCTCTTCAAGTACTTCATGGACCCCGGCTACGGCCTGTTCAACCAGATCCTGCACGCCCTGCACCTGCCCACCTCGTCCTGGCTGGCCTCGCAGGACACCGCGATGTTCTCCCTGGTCATCGTCTCGACCTGGGCCAACATGGGCAGCGCCACCCTGGTCTACCTCGCCGCCCTGCAGAGCATCCCCGGCGAGCTCTACGAGGCCGCCGAACTGGACGGGGCCGGCGTGCTGCGGCGGATCTGGCACGTCACCGTGCCGCAGACCCGCCTGATCCTCTCGCTGATGCTGATGCTGCAGGTGGTCGCCACCATGCAGATGTTCACCGAGTCCTTCGTGCTCACCGGCGGCGGACCCCAGGGCTCGACCACGACGGTGGTCTACCTGCTCTACAACTACGCGTTCAGCTACGACAAGTTCAACACCGCGGCCGCACTGGGAGTCGTCCTGCTGCTGGTACTCGGCTGCTTCTCGGCCGTCTACCTGTGGCTGGAGCGCCGGGGCGGGGAGGAGTGACGATGAGCAAGACCGCCCGCAGTGCCGCCACCCGCACCCTGATCTCACCTGTCCGCCTCAACCAGCCCGGCGGACGCCGGACCTACCGGATCGTGCTGGCCCTCACCCTGCTGATCACCACCGTGGTCTTCGTCGGCCCGCTGTACTGGATGGCGACCGGCGGCTTCAAGTCCTCCCAGGAACTGGTCCAGACCCCGCCCACGCTCATCCCCAGCAACCCCAGCACGCACGCCTTCACCGAGGCATGGGACCGGCTCGGGATGGCCCAGCTGCTGCTCAACACGGTCGTCTACGCCGGCGGCGCGCTGCTCCTGCAGCTGGTGTTCTGCGTCGCCGCCGCGTACTCGCTGTCCAAGCTGCGCCCGGTGCTCGGCAACGTGATCCTGGGCATGATGCTGGCCTCCATGATGATCCCCGCGGCCGCCCTGGTGATCCCGCAGTACCTGACGGTGCTCGACCTGCCGCTGGTGCACTGGAACCTGATGAACACCCCGTGGGTGATCTGGCTGCCCACCGTGGCCAACGCCTTCAACATCTTCCTGCTCAAGCGGTTCTTCGACTCGATCCCCAACGAGCTGCTCGACGCGGCCGCGATCGACGGGGCGGGTCCGGTCCGGGTGCTGTGGTCCGTCGTGCTCCCGCTGTCGCGGCCGATCCTCGGCGTGGTGTCGATCTTCGGCCTGGTCGCGGTCTGGAAGGACTTCCTGTGGCCGCTGATCACCGTGCCCGCGCACGAGACGCTGAACGTCGGGGTCAACACCGCGGCGACCTCCATGCCGCAGAACTCGCTGATCGCGGGCCTGTTCATCGCCTCCATCCCGACCATCGCCCTGTTCCTGGTCTTCCAGCGCAACATCATGGCGGGCCTCACCGCGGGCAGCCTCAAGGGCTGAGTCCCGCACCGACAACTTCTGAAAGGAAACCCTGACCGTGTCAGAGCAGTGGTGGCGGAACGCGGCGATCTACCAGGTGTACCCGCGCAGTTTCGCCGACGGCAACGGCGACGGGATCGGGGACCTCGCCGGAGTGCGCGCAAACCTGCCTTACCTGGCCGAACTCGGCTTCGACGCGCTGTGGTTCAACCCCTGGTACCCCTCGCCGATGGCCGACGGCGGCTACGACGTCGCCGACTACCGGGACGTCGACCCCGCCTTCGGCACCCTCGCCGAGGCCGAGCAGCTGATCGCCGAGGCCGCCGAACTGGGCCTGCGCACCATCGTCGACATCGTGCCCAACCACGTCTCCGACCGGCACCCGTGGTTCCAGGCCGCGCTCGCCGCCGCCCCCGGCAGCCCGGAGCGCGACCTGTTCCACTTCCGCGAGGGCCGCGGCGCCGAGGGCGAGCTCCCGCCCAACGAGTGGAAGTCCGAGTTCGGCGGCTGCCCGTGGACCCGGCTCCCCGACGGCCAGTGGTACCTCCACCTGTTCGCCGCCGCCCAGCCCGACCTCAACTGGGAGCACCCGCAGGTCCGCGCCGAACACCTGGACATCCTGCGGTTCTGGTTCGACCGCGGCGCCGCGGGCGTGCGCATCGACTCGGCCGGCCTGCTCACCAAGGACCCCGAGCTCGCCGACGTCGAACCCGGCCGCCCGCACCCCTACGTCGACCGGGACGACCTGCACGGCATCTACCGCACCTGGCGCGCGGTCGCCGACGGCTACAGCCCGCCGCGGGTCCTGATCGGCGAGGTCTGGGTCCCCGACGCGGAGCGCTTCGCCCGCTACCTGCGCCCGGACGAGATGCACACCGCGTTCAACTTCGACTTCCTGGCCCGTCCCTGGGACGCCGCCGCGCTCCGGGAGTCGATCGACACCACGCTCGCCGCGCACGCGCCCGTCGGCGCCCCGGCGACCTGGGTGCTCGCCAACCACGACGTCACCCGCACCATCACCCGCTACGGGCGCGAGGACACCCGCTTCGAGTTCGCCGCCAAGGCCTTCGGCACCCCGACCGACCTGGTGCTCGGCCGCCGGCGGGCCCGCGCCGCCGCCCTGCTCACGCTGGCGCTGCCCGGCTCGCTCTACGTCTACCAGGGCGAGGAGCTCGGCCTGCCCGAGGTCGAGGACCTCCCGCTGGCCGCCCTGCAGGACCCGATGCACTTCCGCTCCGGCGGCACCGACCCCGGCCGCGACGGCTGCCGCGTCCCGCTGCCCTGGACCGGCGACCACCCGCCGTACGGCTTCACCCGCGAGGGCAAGGACCCCTGGCTGCCGCAGCCCGCCGACTGGGCCCCGCTCACCGTCGCCGCCCAGACCGGCGACCCCGCCTCCATGCTGGAGCTCTACCGCACCGCACTCCACCTCCGCCGCACCATCACCGGCCCCCTCACCTGGAGCGCGGACGCCCCGCCCGGCGTCCTCTCCTTCACCCGCGACGACCTGCACTGCCTCGTCAACCTCACCGCGGGAGCGCTCCCGCTCCCCACCGACGCCGAAGTCGTTCTCGCCAGCAGCGAACTGACGGACGGTCAACTCCCGACCGACACGGCGGTGTGGCTCCGCCGCTAGGGCCGTGGCGTGCGGGTGGTCCGCCCGGGGGTGAGACGCCCCCCGGGCGGATCCGTCTGTCGACGCTCCGTCAGGAGTGCTTCGCGCTCGCCGTCACGGCGTCGCGCAGCCTGGTCGGGAGGTCGGGGCCCTCGGGGAGGGTCTGCAGGTTGGGGGTGGCGGGGTCGGGGGCGATCAACAGGAAGTGCTGGGCGGGGTGGGCGCCGGCCGCCTCGGTGACGGCGCGGGCGATCGCGGGGTCGGCGGCGGCGGTGACGATCAGCGAGCAGTCGCGGATCAACAGCCCGCCGAGGGCGGCCTCGGCGTGGTCGGCGGTGGTGGTGACGTAGGAGGCGCGAGTTCCTCGTTCGGCTACGACGGCGCCGGGAAGATGACCTCCCGCACCGACGCCGCCGGCACCTCGTCCTACACCTACGACAAGGCCGGCCGACTGGCCACCATGACCGACCCGGCCTCCGGCGCCACCGCCGGCTACGGGTACGACCGGGACTCCCAGCCCGTCAGCGTCGGCTACGGCGTCGGCAACGCCGGCCGCAGCTTCGGCTACGACGCGCTGCACCGGATGACCAGCGACACCGTCACCGCCGGCAGCGGCGGCACCGTCGCCTCGACGACCTACACCTACAACCTCGACGACCAGCTCACCGGCAAGACCACCACCGGCTTCGCCGGGGCCGCCGCCAACACCTACACCTACGACCAGACCGGCCGCCTGACCTCCTGGAACAACGGGACCACGACCACGGCCTACGGGTACGACGCCGCCGGCAACCGCACCCAGATCGGCAACCGGACGCAGAGCTTCGACGCCCGCAACCGGCTGCTGGACGACGGCACGGCGAGCTACACGTACACCGCCCGCGGCACCATGTCCGGCAAGACCCCGCACGGCGGAGCCACCGAGGCGATGCAGTTCGACGCCTTCGACCGGCTTCGAAACGACGGCGCCCAGTCCTACGACTACGACGCCTTCGACCGGCTGCTGACCACCGGCGCCACCACGCTCGCCTACTCCGGAACCGGTGACCTGGTCGCCTCCGACGGCACCGCGGCCTACTCCCGCGATCCCGGCGGCGTGATCACCGGCATCGCCCAGGGCGGCAGCCACACCATCGCCCTGACCGACCAGCACGACGACCTCGTCGGCGACCTCGCCCCGACGGGCACCGCGCTCGCCGACTCGGCCGCCTTCGACCCGCTCGGCAACACCATCGCCACCGCGGGCACCCGGCGTTCGCTCGGCTTCCAGTCCGACTACACCGACGCGGTGACCGGCAAGGTCGACATGCTGGCGCGCTGGTACGACCCGTCGACCAGCACCTTCACCTCCCGCGACACCTACAGCCCCGACCACGTGGTCTCGGACCTGCCCGACCGGTACGCCGTCGAGGGCATGGACCCGTGGTGGTCCGACCCCAACCCCAGCATCGCCCAGGACCGCTACGCCTACGCCGACGGCGACCCGCTGGCCTTCACCGACCCCGACGGCCACTGGCCGAAGTGGCTGAAGTCGGCCGCCCACGCGGTCTCCAGCACCGTCACCAACGTCGTCGAGCACCCGGTCAGCGCCCTGGAGACCGGCGCCAACTTCGTCTACCAGGTCTCCGGCGCCGCCGACGTGGTCAGCTGCGCCACCCACCCGGGCTGGGGCAACTGCGCGATGGCCGTACTCGCCGTCGCGTCCTACATCCCCGCCGTCGGCGAGGGCGCCATCGCGCTGCGCGGCGTCGCCGCCGCCAGCAAGACCGCCCGCGTGGTCGGCGCCATCGGCAAGGGGGCCCGGGCGGTCAACACCGGCCTGTACGCCTCGCACGTCGCCGGCGACGTGTACCACGGCCACTACAAGCAGGCGTTCAAGGACGTCGCCACCGGCCTGGTGCTCGGCAAGCTGTCCAAGCACGTCGGCAGCGGCATCAGGCGCGGCGGAAGTGCCGGACGGGCCTTTGCCGGTGCCGCCCGAGCCGGCCGCCGCGGCGCCCCCAACGCGACCGTCTTCCACTACGGCCATACCGGGAACGAGCACTACAGCATCCAGGTCCACGGCGAGGAGGGCTCCCGCCACGCGCACGGCTACGCCAGCAACGGCAACCTCAAGCCCGGTCCCAAGACCGAGCCGTCCACCAACCGCCACGGTCCGTTCAACCGGGCCTTCGACATCCACGTCCCCAACACGCACGGAGCACACGGCGCGATGGACGGCGCCTACGCGAAGCGTCCGAAGAGCATCGGCACGTACGACTACATGCACAACAGCTGCGCCACGTATTGTGGCGGCGTCCTGCGGGCGGGAGGTCTGAACGTCCCGCGCAACAGCCTCCTGATGAAGCTGTTCCTGGCCACCCAGCGGCGCCACCGCCGCTGACCCCACCCGGGTGGGGGGGCGTCGAGGCGCCCCCGCACCCGCCCCGTTCCGAGACCACGAGAGAACCACCATGACCAAAGCCGACTGGGACTGGGCCGCCGAGGCCCGCGCACTCGAACGGGCCGCGGCCGACGCCCGCCCGGAGGACCGCCTGGCGTTCCTCTCCCAGGCCGGGGAACACTTCGCGACGGCCGGTGCGTACGACCGGGCGGTCGAACTGCTGAGGTCCGTCGCCGAGCAGAGCGGCGACCCGGATGACGCCGCGTCACCCGTGCTGGCGTACGCCCTGCTGAGGGCCGGCCGCGAGGAGGAGGGGCGGGCCGTCGCCGCGGCCGCGCAGCGGCTGACCGACCGGCGGGCGGACTGGCGCGAGCACCGGGAACTGGCCGGCCACCTCGACCGGGCCGGACTGCTCCCCGAGGCCCTGGCGAACTACGACACCGCCCTCGCCCTGGTGCTCCGGCTGGCCGAGCCCGACGCGCCCCTCCCCGACGCGCCGGGCCTGCGGCCGCTGTCGCAGCTGTCCGAGGAGCGCCGCACCGTCCGCGAACGCCTCGGCCTCCCGCCCGACGACCACGACCGCGCGGCCCTCCGCCGCCTCCCCGCCCTCAAGCGCTGGCGCCTGCGCCGCTCCCGCTAGGGATTGACGCCAGGTCCTGGCGGGGCGTCAGATGCACCAGCCGTCGCGGTAGGCCGCCCAGTGGTCCGGGGTCGCGGCGAAGTCGACGTAGAGCGCCAGGCCGAAGTTCTGGCGGGCGTCCGGGCCGAGGGCGAGGCGGGCGCCGCGGACGGCGGCGCGGACGGTCTCCGCGTCGCCGTGGTGGGTGGAGCTGTCGGCCCAGTAGGCGGGCAGGCCCATCAGCAGGTCGGTGCCGGGCGGGGTGGCGGCCAGCGCCAGCGAGGTCTGCCGGGCGACGTAGCCGCCGTACAGCGACTCCACCGGCATCGAGGTGTCGTAGGACATCACCGCGATCTGGTCGACCCGCCGGGCCGCCTCGGCGAAGTACCCGCGGGACCACCACTTGCCGTGGCCGGTCAGCGCCAGCGAGACCCGCCCGACGCCCGGCCACGGGTCGATCTGCGGGGCCGCCACCGACAGCGGCGCCCCGCGCGCCGCGGTCACGCCGCGGACCTCGTCGAGCAGGGCGAGGAAGCCGGGCGAACCGGAGTGCACCGGCTCCAGGTCCAGGTGGACGCCGTCGAAGCCGAGGTCGAGCACCTGCCGGGCCGAGTCGGCCACCCGGCCGCGCACCGCGGGATCGTCCAGGTGCAGGCCGTCCTTCTCCGGGGCGACCACGTCGCCCAGCCAGGACTGCACCCGCACCCCGGGCAGCGCGGCGTGCGCCCGCCGCACGAAGTCCGCGGCGCCGGGCGCCAGCGCCGGGTCCAGCGAACCGTCGTGGCCGAGCGGCCCGGTGTGCACGTACAGGTCGTGGATGCCGGTGCCGGCCAGCCGGGCGACCAGCGAGCCGAGGTCGGCGGGGGAGCGGCGGCCGTCCACCCAGGCGTGGCCGAGCCAGAGCGCGTCCCGGCCGCGGGTGCGGGCGTCCGCCGGCGGCTCGCCCGCGTAGCCCCAGCGCAGCGCGACCGCCGCGCCGAGCAGCGGCAGTACCGCCAGGACGAGCGCCAGGCCGAGCGCGGTGACGGCGCGCCGCCGCCAGGACCAGCGGACCCGGCCCGCCCAGCGGCGACGCGCCCGGCCCGGCAGCGTCCGCCATTCGGACCAGCTCGGCGCTCTCGACGGCCGCAATTCCCGGCGCCGTCCCCCCGGTTCGGTCATGGTCACGCTCCCTTCCGGTGGACAAGGACGCCCACGATGCGAAACGGGTTCCGCCGCCCGGGCACCGGCCCGATACCCTGGCGGGGTGCGCCCCCGATCCAGGTGGGGCCGCATAGCCGACAGCCGTCGCACTCAGGGAGCAGCCTCATGGCCATCGCCGTACCCACGTCCACTCAGCAGGACCGCGCCGACGCCTTGCGGGAGGCTCTCGCCACCCGGGTGGTGGTCGCCGACGGCGCGATGGGCACGATGCTGCAGGCGCAGGAGCCCACGCTGGAGGACTTCGAGCAGCTGGAGGGCTGCAACGAGATCCTCAACGTGACCCGTCCGGACATCGTCCGCTCGGTGCACGACGCCTACTTCGCGGTCGGCGTGGACTGCGTGGAGACCAACACCTTCGGCGCCAACCACGCCGCGCTCGGCGAGTACGACATCTCGGACCGGGTCTTCGAACTCTCCGAGGCCGGTGCCCGGATCGCCCGGGAGGCCGCCGACGCGCACACCGCCGAGGACGGCCGCACCCGCTGGGTGCTCGGCTCGATCGGCCCCGGCACCAAGCTGCCCACCCTCGGCCACACCACCTTCGCGGTGGTCCGCGAGGGCTTCCGGCTGAACGCGGCGGGCCTGATCGCCGGCGGCGCCGACGCGCTGCTGGTGGAGACCAGCCAGGACCTGCTGCAGACCAAGGCCTCGATCCTGGGCTGCAAGGCCGCGCTCGCCGAGGCCGGCCTCGACCTGCCGATCCTCGCCCAGGTCACCGTGGAGACCACCGGCACCATGCTGCTCGGCTCGGAGATCGGCGCGGCGCTGACCGCGCTGGAGCCGCTCGGCATCGACTTCATCGGCATGAACTGCGCCACCGGCCCCGCCGAGATGAGCGAGCACCTGCGCTACCTGGCGAAGAACGCCAAGGTCGGCCTGTCCTGCATGCCGAACGCCGGCCTGCCGGTGCTCACCAAGGACGGCGCGCACTACCCGCTCAGCCCGGTCGAACTCGCCGACGCGCACGACGCGTTCACCCGCGAGTACGGCCTGGCGCTGGTCGGCGGCTGCTGCGGCACCACCCCCGAGCACCTGCGCCAGGTGGTCGAGCGGGTGCAGGGCCGCCCGATCGCGGTGCGCGAGCCGAAGCCCGAGCCGGCCGCCGCCTCGCTGTACCAGTCGGTGCCGTTCCGGCAGGACACCTCCTACCTGGCGATCGGCGAGCGCACCAACGCCAACGGCTCGAAGAAGTTCCGCGAGTCGATGCTGGCCGGCGACTGGCAGGCCTGCGTGGAGATCGCCCGCGAGCAGATCCGCGAGGGCGCCCACCTGCTCGACCTGTGCGTCGACTACGTCGGCCGCGACGGCGTCGCCGACATGACCGAGGTCGCGACCCGCCTGGCCACCGCCTCCACCCTGCCGATCGTGCTGGACTCCACCGAGCCGCCGGTGCTGCGGGCCGGCCTGGAGGCGCTCGGCGGCCGCGCGGTGCTCAACTCCGTCAACTACGAGGACGGCGACGGCCCGGACACCCGGTTCGGGAGGATCGCCGCGCTGGCCCGGGAGCACGGCGCCGGCCTGATCGCCCTCACCATCGACGAGGAGGGCCAGGCCCGCACCGCCGAGACCAAGGTGGCGATCGCCGAGCGGCTGATCGAGCAGCTCACCACCGAGTACGGCGTCGACGAGTCCTCGATCCTGGTGGACTGCCTCACCTTCACGCTGGCCACCGGCCAGGAGGAGTCCCGCCGCGACGGCATCGAGACCATCGAGGCGATCCGCGAACTGAAGCGCCGTCACCCCGCCGTGCAGACCACGCTCGGGCTGTCGAACATCTCCTTCGGCCTCAACCCGGCCGCCCGACAGGTGCTCAACTCGGTCTTCCTGCACGAGTGCGTGGAGGCCGGCCTGGACTCGGCGATCGTGCACGCCGCCAAGATCCTGCCGATGAACCGGATCCCCGAGGAGCAGCGGGCCACCGCCCTCGACCTGGTCTACGACCGCCGCGCCGAGGGCTACGACCCGCTGCAGAAGCTGCTGCAGCTGTTCGAGGGCGTCTCCGCGGCCTCGAACGCCGCGTCCAAGGCCGAGGAGCTGGCGGCCCTGCCGCTGGACGAGCGCCTGCAGCGCCGGATCATCGACGGCGAGCGCAAGGGCCTGGAAGCCGACCTGGACGACGCGCTGACGGAGCGTCCGGCGCTGGAGATCATCAACGACACGCTGCTGTCCGGCATGAAGGTGGTCGGCGAGCTGTTCGGCTCCGGCCAGATGCAGCTGCCGTTCGTGCTCCAGTCCGCCGAGGTGATGAAGGCCGCGGTGGCCCACCTGGAGCCGCACATGGAGAAGGCCGACAGCGCGGGCAAGGGCACCATCGTGCTGGCCACCGTCAAGGGCGACGTCCACGACATCGGCAAGAACCTGGTCGACATCATCCTCTCCAACAACGGCTACACCGTCGTCAACCTCGGCATCAAGCAGCCCGTCTCGGCGATCCTGGACGCCGCGCAGGAGCACAAGGCCGACGTGATCGGCATGTCCGGCCTGCTGGTCAAGTCCACGGTGATCATGAAGGAGAACCTGGAGGAGCTCAACCAGCGCGGACTCGCCGCCGACTACCCCGTCATCCTCGGCGGCGCCGCGCTCACCCGCGCCTACGTCGAGCAGGACCTGCACGCCGTCTACCAGGGCGAGGTCCGCTACGCCCGGGACGCCTTCGAGGGCCTGCGGCTGATGGACGCCCTGGTCGCCGTCAAGCGCGGCGTGCCCGGCGCCGTGCTGCCCGAGCTCAAGCAGCGCCGGCACGCCCGGGTCGAGGTGGAGGAGCCGGAGGAGGTCAACCTCGGGCAGATCCGCTCCGACGTGGCCACCGACAACCGGGTGCCGGTCCCGCCGTTCTGGGGCGACCGGATCGTCAAGGGCATCCCGTTCCAGGACTACGCGTCCTGGCTGGACGAGGACGCGCTGTTCAAGGGCCAGTGGGGCCTGAAGGCGGCGCGCAGCGGCGGGCCCAGCTACGAGGAGCTGGTGGAGACCGAGGGCCGGCCGCGGCTGCGGATGTGGCTGGACCGGCTGCAGACCGAGGGCTGGCTGGAGCCCGCCGTGGTCTACGGCTACTTCCCGGCCAACTCCAAGGGCGACGACCTGGTGCTGTACGGCGAGGACGGCTCCGAGCGGACCCGCTTCACCTTCCCCCGCCAGCGCCGCGGCCGGCGGCTCTGCCTGGCCGACTTCTTCCGCCCGGAGGAGAGCGGCGAGCGCGACGTGGTCGGCCTGCAGGTGGTCACCATGGGCAACCGGATCTCCGAGGCCGCGAACGAGCTGTTCGCCGCCGACTCCTACCGCGACTACCTCGAACTGCACGGCCTGTCCGTGCAGTTGGCCGAGGCGCTGGCCGAGTTCTGGCACGCCCGGGTGCGCTTCGAGCTGGGCTTCGGCGACGAGGACCCGCAGGACGTGCGCGACATGTTCGCGCTCAAGTACCGCGGCGCCCGGTTCTCGCTCGGCTACGGCGCCTGCCCGGAGCTGGAGGACCGCGCCAAGATCGCCGAGCTGCTGAAGCCCGAGCGGGTCGGAGTGATCCTCAGCGAGGAGTACCAGCTGCACCCCGAGCAGTCCACCGACGCGATCGTGATCCACCACCCCGAGGCGAAGTACTTCAACGCCAGGTAGATCTTCAACCCGGGGTCATCCGTTCGCCTCGTGCGCGTTCGGTGCAAACACCAGCCCCGGGCGTAAGCTTGATGATCCTGAACGGGCCGGTCCGCTCACCTGCGGGCCGGCCTGTGCCATCCCCGGACGCGCTCCGGGCGACCTCTCGGAAGGACGGCGGGCATGACGACGGTCTCGACCCCCATCCGCGTCGGCGGCTCCGGCACCGGCCTGCAGGCCGTGCTGCTGGACATGGACGGCACCCTGGTCGACACGGAGGACTTCTGGTGGCAGGCCGAGGTCACGCTCTTCGCCGAGCTGGGACACGCGCTGGACGCCACCGACCGGGCCCAGGTGGTCGGCGGACCGATGACCCGGGTGATCGACTACCTGCGGGGCCGCACCGGCGTGCAGCTCAGCCCGGCCGAGCTGACGGTGCTGATCAACCAGCGCTTCGTCGACCTGCTCGGCGGCGGCGTCCCGCTGATGCCCGGCGCCGAGCGGCTGCTGAACACGCTGGCCGCGCACGGCGTCCCGGCCGCCCTGGTGTCCGCCTCGCACCGGCACATCATCGACATCGTGCTGCACAGCCTGGGGGCCGAGAACTTCGCCTTCTCCATCGCCGGCGACGAGGTGCCGCGCACCAAGCCGCACCCCGACCCGTACCTGGCCGCGGTCGCCCGGTTCGGCGCCGAGCCGGCCCGCTGCGTCGTCATCGAGGACGCGCCGACCGGCGTGCGGGCCGCCGAGGCGGCCGGCTGCCCGGTGATCGCGGTGCCCTCGGTGGCCGCCATCGAGCCGGCCCCGGGCCGGCTGGTGCTGTCCTCGCTGGAGCAGGTCGACCTGGAGCTGCTGCACACTCTGGCCGGCACCAGGGTGTGACGTTCGTCTCGGCCGGGTGGTATGCCGGTGTCGTTCCGCATTCGGTGGTATGCGGAACGTGTCCGTCATCAGGGGCGAAATCGGGCATTGCCTGACAACTCGTCGGACGCCCCGGAATGATCGTCCGGACCCCGGTCACCGGCCCCTCGCGCGGCCGGTGACCGTCCGGAGCCGATGTGGCACGCTACATCCGATCAGTCCCCACACCGCGTCGCCGCACCGCCGCCGGGAGACCCCGGCCCGCGGGCGAGCGCACGGTCGTACCGACCCGCGGCCGCCGCCCCACCCCGGCGCCGGACGCCGGGCCACCGGCGACAGCCGGCCGCACGCAGTAAGGAAGACCACCCCGCATGACTACGCCGAACCGCCTGGCCGTGCTCAGCTGCGCCGCGCTCGTCGCCACCACGGCCGCCGGCTGTGCCTCCGTCGAGAAGGCCGCCTCCGGCGGCGACGGCGGCAGCTCCGTGACCATGGGCACCACCAGCGTGACCAGCGTGCTCGACCCCGCCGGTGCGTACGACGCGGGCTCCTGGCTGGTGCTGAACAACACCTTCCAGTCGCTGCTCTCCTTCCCGGCCGGGGCGACCGTGCCGCAGCCGGAGGCCGCGCAGGCGTGCGAGTTCACCAGCACGGACACCATGACGTACCACTGCACCCTCAAGCCGGGGCAGAAGTTCTCCAACGGGCACCCGCTGACCGCCGCCGACGTGGTCTTCTCCATCGACCGGATGAAGAAGATCAACGACCCGTCCGGCCCGTCCGCGCTGCTGTCGACCATCACCTCCGTGGAGGCCAAGGGCGACCTCGAGGTGGTCTTCCACCTGGGCGCCCCGGACGCGGTGCTCCCGGCGAAGCTGGCCTCCGCGGCCGGCTCGATCGTCGACCACCAGGTCTTCCCGGCCGACGGGCTGCTGGACAACACCAAGCTGGTCGGCTCCGGCCCGTACAAGATCGACTCGCTGGAGATGAACGGCAAGGCCCCGGCGAAGATCGTCCTGGTGCCGAACTCGCAGTACAAGGGCTCCGCGAAGCTCCAGAACACCAAGTTCACGCTGCGGTACTTCGACAAGCCGGACGCGCTGAAGTCCGCGCTGGACAGCGGCGACGTCGACCTCACCGACAACAGCCTGGAGCCGTCCGCGGCCGCCGAGATCAAGAACGACGGGCTGACCGGCAAGGGCAACCTGAAGGTCGCCGAGGGCGAGACCGGCGAGACCCGCTACCTGGTGTTCAACGCCAAGGACGCGGTGGCCGGCAACCCCGCCGTCCGGCAGGCCGTCGCCCAGCTGATCGACCGCAAGGCGCTCGCCCACGACGTCTACGCCGGCACCGTGCAGCCGCTGTACTCGGTGGTCCCGGCCGGCATCACCGGCCACAACACCGCCTTCTTCGACAAGTACGGCGAGCCGGACGTCAACAAGGCGAAGAAGATCCTCACCAACGCCCACGTCACCACCCCGGTCAAGCTCAACCTGACCTGGTCCCGGGCCCGGGCCGGCGCCGGCGAGCTGGAGGCCTTCAAGAAGCAGCTGGAGGCCAGCGGCCTGTTCCAGGTGACGGTCACCCAGGAGCCCGACTGGACCGCCTACCAGGCCGGCTGGAAGAACGGCAGCTACCAGGCCTACACCGTCGGTTGGACCCCCGACTACGCCGACCCGGACGACTACATCAGCCCGCTGGTGGTCGACGGCGGCGCGTTCCACAACGGCTGGGACAACCCGCAGATCAGCGAGAAGCTGGTGCCCGAGTCGATCAAGCTCACCGACCGCTCGGCGGGCGGCCAGTACGCCCAGATCCAGAACATGCTGGCCGACGGCGTGCCGATGATCCCGCTGTTCCAGAACAAGTCGTTCTACGTCTCCAAGAACAACATCACCGGCGTCGACGCCACCGTCGACAACACCGGCGTCTTCCGGTTCTGGGAGATCGGCAGCACCAAGAAGTAACGCTCCGTCAGGAGCACGAACCAACGGCCCGCCACCCCGCGAGGGGTGACGGGCCGTTCGGCTTCCGGGCGGACCCTAGAGCGCGCCCGGGCGGACCAGGCCGCTCTCGTAGGCGTACACCGCGGCCTGCACCCGGTCGCGCAGCTGCAGCTTGGTCAGCACGTGGCCGACGTGGGTCTTCACCGTGGTCTCGGAGACGAACAGCTCGGCCGCGATCTCCGCGTTCGACAGCCCGCGGGCCACCAGCCGCAGCACCTCCACCTCACGCTCCGTCAGCACGGTGAGCGCCTGCGGCGGGGTCTCGTCGCCGGACGGCAGCTTGGTGGCGTACATGTCCAGCAGGCGGCGGGTCACCGACGGGGCCAGCATCGCCGCGCCGTCCGCCACCACCCGGATCGCCTGCACCAGCTCCTCGGCCGGGACGTCCTTCAGCAGGAAGCCGCTGGCCCCGGCGCGCAGCGCCTCCACCACGTACTCGTCCAGGTCGAAGGTGGTGAGCACCAGCACCTTCGCCGGGCCGTCGCGGCCCGGGCCGGCGATCCGGCGGGTGGCCTCGACGCCGTCCATCCGCGGCATCCGGATGTCCATCAGCACCACGTCCGGCTGCAGGGCGCGGACCTGGTCCAGCGCCTGCTGCCCGTCGCCCGCCTCGCCGACCACCACCAGGTCGGACTCCGCCTCCAGGATCATCCGGAAACCGGTACGCAGCAGCGGCTGGTCGTCCACCAGCAGCACACGGATCGTCACCCTACGACTCCTTGCGGGGGTTGGTCACAACAGCGATGGGCAGCGGGTACGGCGGGGGAGTGCCGCCGAACTCCGGGCAACTGGCCTGATGATCGCACCAGTCGCAGAGCCGGTTGCGGGTGGCCGGGAACTCGCCGGTGGCCACCGCCCGGGAGACCGCCTCCCACAGCGCCTCCAACTTCCGCTCGACCGACAGCAGGTCCGCCTCGTCCGGGTCGTAGGTCACCACGTCCCCGCCGCCGCCCAGGTAGACCAGCTGCAGCCGCTTGGGCACCACGCCCTTCCAGCGCCACACCACCAGGGCGTAGAACTTCATCTGGAACATCGCCTTGCCCTCGAAGTCCCGCGAGGGCGCGCGGCCGGTCTTGTAGTCCACCAGCCGGACCTCGCCGCTCGGCGCGACGTCGACCCGGTCGATGTACCCGCGCAGCAGCAGGCCCGACGACAGCGCCGTCTCCACGTACAGCTCGCGCTCCACGGGGTGCAGCCGGGTCGGGTCCTCCAGCCGGAACCACCGGTCCACCAGCTTCTCGGCGTCGCCCAGCCAGGCCGCCAGGCCCGCCGGGTCCTCCGGGAACAACTCGGCCAGCTCCGGCCGCTCGGCGCGCAACCGCTCCCACTGCGGGGTCAGCAGCCCGCGCGCCCGCTCCGGCGTGCGGTCCGCCGCCGGGTGGTCGAACAGCCGCTCCAGCACCGCGTGCACCAGCGTTCCCCGGGTCGCCGCCGGGCTCGGCGGCTCCGGCAGCCGGTCGATCACCCGCAGCCGGTACAGCAGCGGGCAGGTCATGAAGTCGCCCGCCCGCGACGGCGACAGCCCGGTCGGAGCGGAGGCCGGCCGGACGGCGGGAGCGGGGTCGGTGTCCTGCATGCCCCGACCCTATTGCACCGAACGGACAACCCGGGCGAACCCCCGGGAGGGCTGGGTATAGGAAAGGTGTGCGGGGTGCACCGTCGATCCGCGGGGAGATCACGTAGCGTACGAGGACCAGTCGAGGGTGGAGTGGAAGGGAGCACGGTGAGCGATACCAAGGGGCGGGCACCCGAGAAGCCGGGGACCGGGGACCAGCCCAGAGGCGGCATCCTGATGGGCCGGCCGTTCGGCGTGCCGGTGTACGTGACGCCGTCGTGGTTCCTGGTGGCCGCCCTGATCACCTGGATCTTCGGCAGCCGGCTCGCCGACGTGCTGCCCGAACTCGGCTACGTGCGCTACCTGCTCGCCTTCTCCTTCGCCGTCGCCTTCTACGGCTCCGTGCTGGTCCACGAGCTCGCCCACACGCTGGTCGGGCTGCGCTACCGGCTCGGCGTGCGCCGGATCCAGCTGCAGTTCCTCGGCGGCGTCTCCGAGATCGAGAAGGAGGCCGACACCCCCTGGCGGGAGTTCTGGCTCGCCTTCGTCGGCCCGCTGCTCTCGCTCGCCCTCGGCGGCGCGTTCTGGCTCGGCCTGCGGTCCGTCGAACCCGCTACCGTCCCCGGCGTGCTGCTCGCCGGGCTGATGATCTCCAACCTGGTGGTCGCCGCCTTCAACCTGCTCCCCGGCCTCCCGCTGGACGGCGGCCGGATGCTGCGCGCCGTGGTCTGGGCGGTCACCGGCAACCCGATGAAGGGCACCCTCGCCGCGGTCTGGGCCGGCCGCGCCCTGGCCATCCTGGTCGTCCTCGGCCTGCCGATCATCGGCGCCTCCCAGAACGCCGAACGCTCCACCACCGAGGCCATGCTGGACGGCGTCCTGGCCGCCATCCTCGGCTTCATCATCTGGCAGGGCGCCGGCAACTCGCTGCGCAACGCCCGGCTCAAGCAGGTGCTGCCCCAGCTGCGCATCCGCGAGCTCGCCCGGCGCAGCATCGACGTCCCCGCCGACACCCCGCTCGGCGAGGCGATGCGCCGCGCCCGCGAGGCCCAGGCCGGCGCGATCGTGCTGGTCGACGGCCGCGGCGACCCGGTCGGCGTGGTCAAGGAGTCCGCGGTCACCGCCGTCCCCGAACACCGCCGGCCCTGGGTCGCCGTCACCGCCGTCGCCCGCGACCTCGAACCGGGCCTCACCATCCCCGTCGACCTGGCCGGCGAGCAGGTCCTCGACGCGCTGCGCCGCAACCCCGCCACCGAGTACCTGGTGGTCCGCCCCGACGGCACCACCTACGGCGTGCTCGCCCTCAGCGACCTCGAACGCCGGCTCACCGCCGCCCTGCAGGGACGCCCGGCGGCCTGAGCTGATCATGTGGTCGGGGGCAGGCCTCCGGCTCCCGTAGGATGGCCCCCATGTCCGAACCGACCGGTGCCGCCCGCCGACGCGGGCCCTTCCAGGTCGGGGACCAGGTCCAGTTGACCGACCCCAAGGGCCGCCACTACACGTTCACGCTCCAGGCCGGGAACCAGTTCCACACCCACAAGGGTGCGTTCCCGCACGACGAGCTGATCGGCGCTCCCGAGGGCACGGTCGTCCGCACGACGGGCAACGTCCCGTATCTCGCGCTGCGCCCCCTGCTCCCCGACTACGTCCTGTCCATGCCGCGCGGCGCGGCGGTGATCTACCCCAAGGACGCGGGGCAGATCCTCGCCATGGCCGACATCTTCGCCGGCGCCCGGGTGGTCGAGGCGGGCGTCGGCTCCGGCGCCCTCTCCACCTACCTGCTGCGCGCCGTCGGCGACACCGGCATGCTCGCCTCCTACGAGCGCCGGCAGGACTTCGCGGACATCGCGAAGGGCAACGTCGAGCGCTACTTCGGCGGACCGCACCCCGCGTGGAAGCTCACCGTCGGCGACCTCCAGGACAACCTGGTCGAGGCGGACGTCGACCGCGTCATCCTCGACATGCTCGCCCCCTGGGAGTGCCTGGACGTCGCCTCCAAGGCGCTCGTCCCCGGCGGCCTGATCTGCTGCTACGTGGCCACCACCACGCAGATGTCGCGCACCGTCGAGGCGCTGCGCGACCACGGCACCTTCACCGAGCCGCAGGCCTGGGAGACCATGGTCCGCACCTGGCACCTCGAGGGCCTGGCCGTCCGCCCCGACCACCGCATGATCGGGCACACCGGCTTCCTGCTCACCGCCCGCCGGCTGGCCGACGGCGTGGAGCCCCCGCTCCGCCGCCGCCGCCCCGCCAAGGGCTCCTACGGCGAGGACTACGACGCCGGCGGCGAGCCCGAGCTGACGCTCGCCGAGCGCGCCGCCGTGCGCAAGGCCCAGCGCGAGGCCGCGTCCCACGACGCCCGCGACCTCGACTGACGTCGATCCACCCCGAGATCCGCCCGAGGAGGGAACCCCCGCCCCGGGCGGATCTCGTCGTCCCGGGACCTGCACACCCCCGACACCACTCGGACCCCGCCGTGTGCAAGGATTCCCGGACCAAGGGCCAGCGCAGCGGGAGGTCAGGAGTCGGTGACGGAGCGTCGGATACCCGGGCACGCGCGGGCGGGTTTGAAGCACTGGGCGCTGGTGGCCGCGGGGTGCGCGGCGGTGGTCGGCGGGGCGCTGGGCGCGAACTCGGCGACCGGGGCCGTGGTGACGGCCGGTCAGCCCGCCCCGAAGGGCGGCGCCGCGGCCGTGCCGGACGCGGTGGCCCCGGTGGCCGAGAAGGCCGAACTTCCGCTTGACTGCGGCCCGTTCCCGGTCGCGGTGAGCCTGCAGACCAGCGCCGTGCTGAAGGGCCGTCCGGTGACCGTGGCGGCGGCGCACTGCCAGGCCGACGGCGGAACCCCGCCGGACGGGGTGTTCCTGCTGGAGAACGGCCAGAACGGCACGCCGAAGGTGGCCGCCACGCTGCTGCCGGACAGCGAGGGCTACTCGCTGACCGCGCTGGCGATCCGCAGCGACGGTTCGATCCGCGGCCAGGCCCGCGGCTACTCGTCCCCCGACGTCCCCCGCTTCGCCCCCGACCTGCTGATCGAGCTGTCCTGGACCGAGCACGACGGCCAGTGGACGAAGGCCGTCACCAAGACCCCCGCCCGCTGACCGCCGGACCGGCCGCCCGGGGCGGCCGGTCCCGGGTCCTGAGACCCCGTCAGTCGGCGTCCGGCCCGTACACCTCGACCTGGTCGGCGACCCGGCGGACGTGGATGCAGTCGCCGGGGCACTCCTTCGCCGAGTCCACCACGTCCTGAAGGATCGTCAGCGGCACCGGCGCGGTCTGGCCGGGCTGCTGGCGCAGTTCGTCGTCCGGGCCCTTCACGTAGGCGAGTCCGTCGATGTCGAGCTCGAAGACCTCCGGCGCGTACTGCGCGCAGATGCCGTCGCCGGTGCAGAGATCCTGGTCGATCCAGACTTCGAGTGCCTCGCCGGTCCCCGCCATTGCCCCTACCGTTTCCGCTTCGGTTCCCCCGCATTCGGGGACATTCCTGTCACGATACATCCGGCCTGCTTTGAACCGATGAGGGGTGGGCATCTCCTGTACCAGAGGGGAAGCACGCAAGGGCGAAGATCGGACACGCCCGATCCATCTTTCTGATCTAGGGGTTTACATGACCCTGGTCCCAGGTAGGTTTGGGTCGTCCAGCTCCCCCAGGAGGAGGTGAGGACCGTGGCAGCCCACGATGACGACTACGACCGCAGCGCCGGCAGGCCCGCACGGGGGTCCGACGAGGCCGCGCAGGTCTCCTACCTCGAGCAGGAGATCGCCGTCCTGCGGCGCAAGCTCGCCGATTCGCCCCGAAGCTCAAGGGTTCTTGAGGAGCGCATCGTCGAGCTCCAGACCAACCTGGCCGGTGTGACCGCCCAGAACGAGAGGCTCGTCGGCACCCTGCGCGAGGCCCGCGACCAGATCGTGGCCCTCAAGGAGGAGGTGGACCGGCTCGCCCAGCCGCCCGCCGGGTTCGGCATCTTCCTCGAGCAGAACGAGGACGGCACGGCCGACATCTTCACCGGTGGCCGCAAGCTCCGGGTCAACGTCAGCCCCGGCGTCGAGCTGGACGACGTGCGCCGCGGCCAGGAGGTGATGCTCAACGAGGCGCTGAACATCGTCGAGGCGATGGCCTTCGAGCGCATCGGCGACATCGTCACCCTCAAGGAAGTGCTGGAGGGCGGCGACCGCGCCCTGGTCATCGGGCACACCGACGAGGAGCGGGTGGTGCGCCTCGCCGAGCCGCTGCACGGCCTGACCCTGCGGGCGGGGGACGCGCTGCTGCTGGAGCCCCGCTCCGGCTACGTCTACGAGGTGGTGCCGAAGGCCGAGGTCGAGGAGCTGGTCCTCGAGGAGGTCCCGGACATCGACTACCGGCAGATCGGCGGCCTCTCCAACCAGATCGAGCAGATCCGGGACGCCGTCGAACTCCCGTACCTGCACGCCGACCTGTTCAAGGAGTACGAGCTGCGTCCGCCCAAGGGCGTGCTGCTCTACGGCCCGCCCGGCTGCGGCAAGACGCTGATCGCCAAGGCGGTGGCCAACTCGCTGGCCAAGAAGGTCGCCGAGGTGACCGGACGCGAGGCCGGCAAGAGCTACTTCCTGAACATCAAGGGCCCCGAGCTGCTCAACAAGTACGTGGGCGAGACCGAGCGGCAGATCCGCCTGGTCTTCCAGCGGGCCCGGGAGAAGGCGAGCGAGGGCACGCCCGTCATCGTCTTCTTCGACGAGATGGAGTCGCTGTTCCGCACCCGCGGGTCCGGCGTCAGCTCGGACGTGGAGAACACCATCGTCCCGCAGCTGCTGGCCGAGATCGACGGCGTGGAGGGACTCGAGAACGTCATCGTCATCGGCGCCTCCAACCGCGAGGACATGATCGACCCGGCGATCCTGCGGCCCGGCCGCCTGGACGTCAAGATCAAGATCGAGCGGCCGGACGCCGAGGCGGCGAAGGACATCTTCTCCAAGTACCTCAAGGACAGCCTGCCGTTCCACCCGGACGACGTGAAGGAGCACGACGGCTCGGTGCCCGCCACCGTCGCCGCCATGATCCAGTCGGTGGTCGAGCGGATGTACTCGGAGACCGAGGACAACCGCTTCCTGGAGGTCACCTACGCCAACGGTGACAAGGAAGTGCTCTACTTCAAGGACTTCAACTCCGGCGCGATGATCCAGAACATCGTCGACCGGGCGAAGAAGATGGCCATCAAGGACTACCTCGACCACGGCCAGCGGGGCCTGCGCGTGTCCCACCTGCTCGCCGCCTGCGTCGACGAGTTCAAGGAGAACGAGGACCTGCCGAACACCACCAACCCGGACGACTGGGCCCGGATCTCCGGCAAGAAGGGCGAGCGGATCGTGTTCATCCGCACCCTGGTGACCGGGAAGCAGGGCGCCGAGTCCGGACGCTCCATCGACACTGTCGCCAACACGGGGCAGTACCTGTAGTACGCGACCACCCCGTCCGGCTGCGGCGCTCGGCAGGGCTCCGCAGCCGGACGGCGCGTCTGCACCGGCAGTACCGACGGGTTAGGAGGGCCGCATGACCGTACGGCGCGTGATGGGGATCGAGACCGAGTACGGGATCTCCGTGCCCGGCCACCCCAACGCCAACGCCATGCTCACCTCGTCCCAGATCGTCAACGCCTACGCGGCGGCGATGCACCGGGCGCGCCGCGCCCGCTGGGACTTCGAGGAGGAGAATCCGCTGCGCGACGCCCGGGGCTTCGACCTGGCCCGGGAAGTGGCGGACGCCAGCCAGCTCACGGACGAGGACATCGGCCTGGCCAACGTCATCCTGACCAACGGCGCCCGGTTCTACGTCGACCACGCCCACCCCGAGTACTCCTCGCCCGAGGTCACCAACCCGCGCGACGCGGTGCTCTGGGACAAGGCCGGCGAGCGGATCATGGCGCAGGCGGCCGAGCGCGCCCTCGAACTGCCCAACGGCAACCGGATCCTGCTCTACAAGAACAACACGGACAACAAGGGCGCCTCCTACGGCACCCACGAGAACTACCTGATGAAGCGGGCGACGCCGTTCGCCGACATCGTCCGCCACCTCACCCCGTTCTTCGTCTCGCGCCAGGTGGTGTGCGGCGCCGGCCGGGTGGGCCTCGGCCAGGAGGGCGGCGGGCACGGCTTCCAGATCAGCCAGCGCGCCGACTACTTCGAGGTCGAGGTCGGCCTGGAGACCACCCTCAAGCGCCCCATCATCAACACCCGCGACGAGCCGCACGCGGACGCCGAGAAGTACCGCCGACTGCACGTGATCATCGGCGACGCCAACCTGTCGGAGATCTCCACCTACCTCAAGCTCGGCACCACCGCGCTGGTGCTGTCGATGATCGAGGACGGCTTCATCGCCGTCGACCTCGCCGTCGACCAGCCGGTGCGGACCCTGCACCGGGTCTCCCACGACCCGTCGCTGGCCCACCTGGTGTCGCTGCGCTCCGGCCGCAAGCTGACCGCCGTCCAGCTCCAGATGGAGTACTGCGAACTGGCCCGCAAGTACGTCGAGGACCGGTACGGACAGGACGCCGACGACCAGACGCTGGACGTGCTGGCCCGCTGGGAGGACGTGCTGGGCCGGCTGGAGCGCGACCCGATGAGCCTGTCCAGGCAGCTCGACTGGATCGCCAAGAAGGAACTGCTGGAGGGCTACCGGCAGCGCGACGGCCTGGACTGGGATAGCTCCCGGCTGCAGCTGGTCGACCTGCAGTACAGCGACGTGCGCGCCGACAAGGGCCTCTACAACCGCCTGGTGGCGCGCGGCCGGTTCGAGCGGCTGGTCACCGAGGAACAGGTCGAGCGGGCGGTCTCGCAGCCCCCCGAGGACACCCGGGCGTACTTCCGCGGCCGCTGCCTGGAGCAGTACGCCGACCACGTCGCCGCGGCCTCCTGGGACAGCGTGATCTTCGACCTGCCGGGCCGGGACAGCCTGCAGCGGGTGCCCACCATGGAGCCGCTGCGCGGCACCCGGGCGCACGTCAAGGAACTGCTCGACCGGTGCCGCACCGCGGAGGACCTGGTGCGGATCCTCTCCGGCGGGTAACTTTTCGATCACCGGGGGTGAACATTTCCCGAAAGGGGAATCATCCAGGTGAGCAGCGAGCGTTGAAGCAGAACACCGAGCGAGCGGGGTGAGGAAATGGCAGGCAAGGACACCGGTGGCGGCCAGCAGCGGGCCAACCGCTCCTCCGAGGAGGTCGAGGAGCAGGCCGCGGAAACGCAGGCATCCGACGAGCTCAAGGAGCGTCAGGAAAAGCTGAGCGACGACGTCGACGCGGTCCTCGACGAAATCGACGAGGTCCTGGAATCGAACGCGGAGGATTTCGTCCGCGGATTCGTGCAGAAGGGCGGCCAGTAGGAGGGGGGCAGTCCCCTTTCCCCGAGAGCAGCGCCGTCGAGCGCCGCAGGCGTGCCACGCGCACGCCTGCGGCGTCGTCTTCTCGCCCGCGGGGACGGATTCCCCCACGTAGGTGGATCAAGGCCGCGGAGCGGGTATGGTCCGGGGCACGACCCAAATTGGATCTTCGATCCGGAAGGACACGTGTGGAAGCCAACCTCAGTGGCACCGGGCGTCTACCGGCTGCCTTCCTCACCCCCGGTTCCTCGTCGTTCCTCGACTTCCTCGACAGCCACGCGCCGCAGCTGCTCCCCGGCCGCCGCGCACTGCCCGAGGGCCTGACCGTCGAGGCGCCGCACGGCACCACCATCGTCGCCGCGGTCTTCGACGGCGGTGTGGTGATCGCCGGCGACCGCCGCGCCACGATGGGCAACGTGATCGCCCAGCGCGACATCGAGAAGGTCTTCCCGGCCGACGAGTACAGCGCGGTCGGCATCGCCGGCACGGCCGGCCTGGCGGTGGAGATGGTGCGGCTGTTCCAGCTGGAGCTGGAGCACTACGAGAAGATCGAGGGCGCCGTGCTCTCCTTCGAGGGCAAGGCCAACCGGCTCACCACGATGATCCGGTCCAACCTTGCGATGGCCATGCAGGGCCTCGCCGTGGTCCCGGTCTTCGCCGGCTACGACCTCGACCTCGGCCGCGGCCGGATCTTCACCTACGACGTCACCGGCGGCCGCTCCGAGGAGCGGGGCTTCGCCGCCACCGGCTCGGGCTCGGTGTTCGCCCGCGGCTCGATGAAGAAGCTCTACCGGGACGACCTGACGGCCGAGCAGGCCGCCATGCTGTCCGTCCAGGCGCTCTACGACGCCGCCGACGACGACTCCGCGACCGGCGGGCCGGACCTGGCCCGGAAGATCTTCCCGATCGTCTCGGTGATCACCGAGGACGGCTTCCGCCGGCTCGACGAGGACGAGGTCTCCGCGATCGCGGTCTCCATCACCGACCAGCGGCGCGAGCACCCCAACGGCCCGCAGGCCCCGCTTCTCTGAGTCCGCCTCAACCATCCGAAGGGAGACCGGCGGTGTCCACGCCGTTCTACGTCTCGCCCCAGCAGGCCATGGCGGACCGCGCGGAGTACGCCCGCAAGGGCATCGCCCGCGGCCGCAGCGTGGTCGTGCTCACCTACACCGACGGCATCGTCTTCGTCGCGGAGAACACCTCCCGGGCCCTGCACAAGGTCTCCGAGATCTACGACAAGATCGCCTTCGCGGCGGTCGGCCGCTACAACGAGTTCGAGAACCTGCGGATCGGCGGCGTGCGCTACGCCGACCTGCGCGGCTACTCCTACGACCGGGCCGACGTCACCGCCCGGGGCCTGGCCAACGTCTACGCCCAGACCCTGGGCACCATCTTCTCCTCGGTCGGCGAGAAGCCCTACGAGGTCGAGCTGATCGTCGCCGAGGTGGGCCGCAGCACCGAGGACGACCAGATCTACCGGCTCACCCCCGACGGCTCGGTGGTGGACGAGAAGAACGCCGTGGTGGTCGGCGGCAACGCCGACTCGATCGGCAACTACCTCGGCCAGCGCCACCGCGCCGGGATGAGCCTGACGGAGGCGCTCAAGCTGGCCGTGGACGGGCTGGCCCGCGACCCCAACGGCGGCTCCCCGCGCACCATGACGCCGGAGCAGCTGGAGGTCGCGGTGCTGGACCGCAAGCGGATCCAGAAGCGCAAGTTCAAGCGTATCCTGGGCGGCCAGCTCGGCCGGCTGCTCAGCGGCGACGTGTCGGCCGAGACCGACGACGACGCGACCGACGGCGACTGACGCCGAGCCGCCCGCCGCGCGCCGGTTCCGGCGCGCGGCGGACCGCCTGACGACACCTCACCTTCACCAAGGGGTTTCACGGAGCTTCACACAGAGAAGAGTCGCCATATGGACCGCCGAATTTTCGGGCTGGAGAACGAGTACGGCGTCACCTGCACGTTCCGGGGACAGCGTCGGCTGTCGCCGGACGAGGTCGCCCGGTACCTCTTCCGCCGCGTTGTCTCCTGGGGCCGCAGCAGCAATGTCTTCCTGAAGAACGGCGCCCGCCTCTACCTCGACGTCGGCTCCCACCCCGAGTACGCGACCCCCGAGTGCGACGACGTGACCGAGCTGGTCACCCACGACAAGGCCGGCGAGCGGATCCTCGAGGGCCTGCTGGTCGACGCCGAGCGGCGGCTGCACGAGGAGGGCATCGCCGGCGACGTCTACCTGTTCAAGAACAACACCGACTCGGCCGGCAACTCCTACGGCTGCCACGAGAACTACCTGGTGGCCCGACACGGCGAGTTCTCCCGGCTGGCGGACGTGCTGATCCCGTTCCTGGTGACCCGTCAGCTGATCTGCGGCGCCGGCAAGGTGCTGCAGACCCCGCGCGGCGCGGTGTACTGCGTCAGCCAGCGCGCCGAGCACATCTGGGAGGGCGTCAGCTCCGCCACCACCCGCTCCCGGCCGATCATCAACACCCGCGACGAGCCGCACGCCGACGCCGAGCGCTACCGGCGGCTGCACGTCATCGTCGGCGACTCCAACATGTCGGAGACCACCACGCTGCTCAAGGTCGGCGCGACCGACCTGGTGCTGCGGCTGATCGAGGCCGGGGTGGTGATGCGCGACCTGACGCTGGAGAACCCGATCCGGGCGATCCGCGAGGTCAGCCACGACCTCACCGGCACCCACCAGGTCCGGCTCGCCAACGGCCGGGAGGCCAGCGCGCTGGAGATCCAGGAGGAGTACTACTCCAAGGCGCTGGAGTTCGCCGACCGCAAGGGCCTCAACGAGGGCACGGTGGCCCGCGTCCTGGAGCTGTGGGGCCGCACCCTGGAGGCGGTCCGCACCGAGGACCTGGCCAAGGTCGGCACCGAGATCGACTGGATCATGAAGTACCAGCTGATCGAGAAGTACCGCGAGAAGCACCAGATGACGATGTCGAACCCGCGGATCGCGCAGATCGACCTCGCCTACCACGACATCCACCGCCGCCGCGGCCTGTTCTACCTGCTGCAGAAGAACGGCAAGGCGGCCCGGGTCAGCACCGACCTGCTCACCTTCCAGGCCAAGTCGGTGCCCCCGCAGACCACCCGGGCCCGGCTGCGCGGCGACTTCATCCGCCGCGCCCAGGAGCAGCGCCGCGACTTCACCGTCGACTGGGTGCACCTGAAGCTGAACGACCAGGCGCAGCGCACCGTGCTGTGCAAGGACCCGTTCCGCGCGGTCGACGAGCGGGTGGAGAAGCTGATCGCCGGGATGTAGCGCCCGGCCTGACGGCCCGTCGGGGGCGCGCCACCGCGCCTCCGACGGACCGGGCGAAACGGGTCATACGCTGACCCCATGCGTCGAATCGCCTCCCTGCTCACCGTCCCCCTCGCCGCCGTGCTGCTCGCCGGGTGCAGCAGCGGCGGCGGCAAATCCGCGGGGGCGACGCCCTCGGCCACCGCCTCGGCCGCGGAGGTGCCGAGCCCGGTGGCCTCGGCCTCGCCGATGCCGACGGTCAGCGGGGACTTCGGCTCGAAGGCGACCATCACGCTCCCGTCCGAGCAGCCCAGCGGGCAGTTCGTGGTGAGCGTCGTGACCGAGGGCACGGGTGCCACGGTCAACAAGGGCGACTGGGTGACGGTCAACTACACCGCCAAGGACTGGACCACCGGCAAGGACCTGGCCAGCTCCTACGACAGCGGCGGCAAGCCGCAGCTGTACCAGGCCGGCAGCGGGCAGCTGGTGCCCGCCTTCGACCAGAGCGTGGTCGGCAAGAAGGTCGGCAGCCGGCTGCTGGTGGTGGCCCCGCCGGCCGCCGGGTTCGGCTCGCAGGGATCCTCGGCGCTGGGCGTCGGCAAGGACGACACGGTGGTCTTCGTGCTGGACGTGGTGGAATCCGTCCCGCAGGACTCGACCATCTCCGGGCAGATGACCGAGCCCCCGGCCACCGCCCCGCAGGTGAAGGACAACGGCAAGGCCGCGCCGACCATCACCATCCCGGCCGGGCAGGCCCCGCCGACCGAGCTCCAGCAGTACGTGCTGGTCAAGGGCACCGGCGCGGAGGTGAAGTCCGGGCAGACCCTGGTGGTCCAGTACACCGGCGTCACCTGGGCCGACGGCAAGCAGTTCGACTCCTCGTGGAACCACGGCGGCGCGCAGGCGCTGCAGGTCGGCACCGGCAGCCTGATCAAGGGCTGGGACCAGGGCCTGGTCGGCCAGACCGTGGGCAGCCGGGTGATGCTGGTGGTCCCGCCGTCGCTGGGCTACGGCGACAAGGCGTCCGGGTCGATCCCGGCGAACTCCACCCTGGTGTTCGTGATCGACATCCTGGAAGCCGTCTGACAACTGCCTGGTAACGGGGCACGGACCGGCGGAACGGCTCTCATAGCGACCTGACATACTGCTGCCCCGCACCATGAGGTACACGCGTCGTCGGGCGAGATGAATGGGGAGTCATGTCTGAGAAAGCGTCGAGCCCGGACGAGGCCGACACCACCGGGAAGCCGGGGGCCGCGGATCGCGAGTCGATCGTCGTCCCGGCCGAGCTGTTGGGCCAGGCCGGCTGGGGCTCGGGCGACCTGCGGGCGAACGGCACCGCCAAGGAGGACGAGACCCCGCAGGTCTTCGCCTCCACCGTCCGCAAGCAGGACGTCTCCGAGGCCGGCTACGACGAGAACCCGCCGAGCGTGGGCCGCCTCGGCGTGGTGCTCGGCACCATCCTGGCGGTGCTGCTGGTCGGCAGCGGCATCACCCTGTACATGGTGAACAAGGACAACGGGAAGTCCACCTCCAAGGCGGACGCGGCGACGGCCTCCAGCGCGGCGCCGACCCCGACCGAGGACCCGGTCCCGCCGATCAAGGACAACGCCAAGGTGCTGCCCACGGTGGCCGGCGACTTCGGCAGCAAGGCCACCATCACCGTGCCCAAGGAGGCCGCCGACGGCAGCTTCGTGGTCAAGGAGCTGTCCGCGGGCAACGGCGCGAAGGTCGAGAAGGGCCACTGGGTCAGCGTCGACTTCACCGCGATGGACTGGAACACCGGCAAGGAGATCCAGGGCTCGTACGACCAGGACGGCAAGCCGCAGCTGTACCAGGCCGACTCCGGAAAGCTGATCGCCGCCCTCGACAAGGCCGTCACCGGCCACAAGGCCGGCAGCCGGCTGCTGGTGGTGGCCCCGCCGGCCGCCGCGTTCGGCAGCGCCGGCAGCAGCGGCATGGGCGTCGGCGGGACCGACAACCTGGTCTTCGTGCTCGACATCCGCAACTCCACCGCGCCCGACGCGGTGCTCTCCGGCGACATGACCCCGCCGCCGGCCGACTTCCCGAAGGTGAAGGACAACGGCAAGAAGCCGTTCGACATCACCCCGGTCGCCGGCGCGGCCGACCCGACCGAGCTGAAGAGCCACGTCCTGATCCAGGGCAAGGGCCGCAAGATCGCCTCCGGTGAGAAGGTCGTCGTCCAGTACACCGGCGCGCTGTACAAGGACGGCAAGAAGTTCGACTCCTCGCTCGACCGCGGCCAGGCGTTCAGCTTCGTCACCGGTGGCGGCGGCGTCATCGAGGGCTGGGACAAGGGCGTCACCGGGCAGACCGTGGGCAGCCGGATCGAGCTGGTCATCCCCGCCTCGCTGGCCTACAAGGACCAGGCGAACAACGGGATTCCGGCCAACTCCACGCTGGTCTTCGTGATCGACATCCTGGACGCGGGCGTCGGCGGCGCGGACTGACGCCTCGTCGGCGGCCTAGGATGAGGGACGTTCACGCAATCGAAAGAGAAGAGCAACCGTGAGCCTGACCAAGCCGGAGATCGACTTCCCGGGCGGCGACGCCCCGACCGAACTCCAGATCCGCGACATCGTGGTCGGTGACGGCGCCGAGGCCAAGGCCGGAGCGGTCGTCGAGGTCCACTACGTCGGCGTCACCTTCGCGTCCGGCGAGGAGTTCGACGCCTCCTGGAACCGCGGCCAGACCTTCCGCTTCCCGCTGGGCGGCGGCCGGGTCATCAAGGGCTGGGACCAGGGTGTCGAGGGCATGCGCGTCGGCGGTCGCCGCGAGCTGATCATCCCGCCGCACCTGGCCTACGGGAACCAGTCCCCGAGCCCGCTGATCCCGGCCGGCTCCACCCTGATCTTCGTGGTGGACCTGCTGGGCGTCTGACCTCGGACGCAGCTTCGAACCCCCGGTTCCGCCTGGAGCCGGGGGTTCGGCTTTCGCCGAGCGTGTCCGGACCGGTACGGTCAGGCGGTCACCCCCGATCGGAGGAAGGGTCAGCGATGGCGATCGCCAAGGCAGAGCGGCTGATGAACCTCGCCCTGTGCCTGATGAACACCCGGCGTCCGCTCTCCAAGAAGGAGCTGCGCGAATCCGTCGAGGCGTACCGGGAAGCCTGGCAACAAGGCTCCGAGGACGCCTTCAACCGGATGTTCGAGCGCGACAAGGACGACCTGCGCGAACTCGGCCTGGTCATCGACGTGGACGAGAACGCGCTCGACGGCGAGGTCGGCTACCTGGCCCGTCGCGACCGCAACCGCCTCCCCGAGATCGCGCTGGACGCCGAGGAGGCCGCCGCGCTCACCCTGGCCGCCCGGGTGTGGCAGCAGGCCAAGATGTCCGGCGCCGCCAGCGGCGCGCTGCAGAAGCTGCGCGCGGCCGGCGTCCCGTTCGCCGAGGACCGCGAGCACGGCGCCCTGGAGCCCCGCATCCCGGCCCGCGAGGCCGCGTTCGAGCCACTGCTCACCGCCGCCCGCGACCGACGCCCCGTCACCTTCGAGTACCGCAAGGCCGGCGCGGCCGCGACCGAGCCGCGCTCGGTCGAGCCGTGGGCGCTGGAGTGCTGGCGCGGCCACTGGTACCTGGCGGGCTACGACCGCGACCGGGGCAGCGCCCGGGTGTTCCGGCTGTCCCGGATCACCGGCAAGGTGCGCTCCCGGGCCGGCTCGTTCACCGGTGAGGTCCCGCAGCACGTCGACGTGCGCGCCGTGGTCGCCCGCTTCGCCGGCGAGGGCGCGACGGCGGTGGCCGTGGTGCGGCTGCGCCGTGGCGCCGCGTACCCGCTGCGCCAGCGCGCGCTGGAGACCCGGCCGGTGGACGCCGACTGGGACGAGCTGGACATCCCGCACGGCAACGGGCTCGGCGCGGACCTCGCCGAGTACGGGCCGGACGTCATCGTGGTCGGCCCCGAGGAACTGCGGGCCGACGTCATCGACCGGCTGCGCGCGGTCGCCGGTCTCGCGGAGGTTGCACAGTGAGTAACGCCATCGACCAGACGCGGCGGATGCTGTCGCTGGTCACCTACCTGCGCGAGCGGCCCGGCGCCGAGGTGGCCGAGGTGGCCCGCGCCTTCGGGATCACCGAGCGCGAGCTGATCGGCGACCTCGACGTGCTGCCGATGTGCGGCACCAGCTTCCGCGGCGGCGACCTGCTCGACATCGACACCGACGGCGAGCGGATCTGGTGGCACAACGTGGACGACGTCGCCCAGCCGCTGAGGCTGGCCGCCGACGAGGCCACCGCGCTGCTGGTCGCCGCCCGCGCGGTGGCCGGCCTGCCCGGGCTGCGCGAGCGCGACCGGCAGGCGCTCACCCGGGCCGTCGCCAAGATCGAGGACGCCGCGGGGGAGAGCGCCGAGTCGGCCGCCCGGGTCGGCGTCACCTTCGAGGCCGAGGGCACCGTCTTCGCCGACATCGACCGCGCGCTCAGCGAGGGCCGACTGATCTGGCTGCGCTACTGGTCGCACGGCCGCGGCGAGCTGACGGAGCGTGAGGTCGACCCGATCCGCCTGGTGACCGAGGGCCACACCTACCTCGAGGGCTGGTGCCGCACCTCCGAGGACCGGCGGACCTTCCGGCTCGACCGGATCGCCGAGATCAAGGTCCTCGACGAGCCCGCCAACCCGCCGCGCCTGCAGCCCCGCGACCTGTCCGCCGGCCTGGTCGCCCCCGCCGCCGACGACCCCCAGGTGGTGGTCGAGGTCGGACCCGGCGGCCGCTGGGTCGCCGAGTACTACACCCACGACAGCGCCGAGGAGCTCCCCGACGGGGGCCTGCGGATCACCCTGCGCAGCACCGACCCGTCGGGCCTGCGCCCGCTGGCGCTGCGGCTCGGCCGGGACGGGCGGATCGTCTCCCCGCCGCAGCTCGCCGAACAGGCCCGCACCGCCGCGCTCGCCGCCCTGCAGCACTACCGGGACGGGCAGGACAGCACCACGTGAGCGACGGCACCAGATTCAAGGTGTACTGCTCGCAGTGCCGGGAGAAGGTCGAACTCCCGGTCGGCGAGTTCCGGCTGGCGCTGGGCGCCAGCCGGGAGCGCACCTTCTACAGCTTCACCTGCCCGGCCTGCGGCGCCCCCGTGCGCAAGGTCGCCGGGGAGAAGATCGTCGCCGCGCTGACCGAGGCCGGGGTGCGGACCATGCGGCTGCTGCCGGTGGACGGATAGGGTCGGCGCATGTCCTGGACCCTGGTCGCCGCCGTCCTCCTGTCCACCGCCGGCCTGCTGCTGCTCGGCGGCCTCGCCGCCCGGCTCTGGCTGGACGTCCGGGCGCTGGCCCGCGAGGTGGAGGGCGCGGTCACCGCGCTGGAGCGCGCCGCCCGGTCGTAGCCCGGCGCCGGTGGGAACCCGATCGTTAGGGACCGGGTTCCCGCCGCGACACCCCGAGCGGCTACCATCGCCCGCAGTGGGGGAGACCTGCCTCCCGGAACGGAAGGCGGTGCCCGATGCGGATCTCACCGGCCGCGCTGCTGCTGCTCGCGGCCTTCGCCGTGCTGCTGTTCGGCGGCAAGCGACTGCCCGACGCGGCCCGCGCCCTCGGACGCTCGCTGCGCATCCTCAAGAGCGAGGGCAAGGCGCTGCGTCGCGAGTTCGCCGCCGGCGCCGAGACGCCCGCCACTCCGGCCGCGCGGCCCGCCGCCGAACCGGAACGGGTGGTCAAGACCGCCCCCGGCGCCTCGCGCGCCGACCGCGCCGCCTGACCGGCAGCGCCTCCACCACCGTCGACCGAGCCGCACGATTCGAGGACCCGGGTTGAGCAAGAACCCCAAAGCGCCGAAGGACCCCGAAGGGCGGATGGCGCTCGCCGACCACCTGCGCGAACTGCGCAACCGGCTGGTCAAGTCGTTGCTCGCGATCCTCGCGTTCACGGTCATCGCGGCGCTGTACAACAAGAAGCTGCTGGACTTCCTGATCGCCCCGCTGCCCGCCTGCGGGCCGGACGGGCATCCGGTGGCCGGGGACCAGCACTGCGCGCAGGTCTCCAACATCGGCCTGCTGACGCCGTTCACCCTGGTGCTCAAGGTCAGCCTCACCGCCGGTGTGGTCGCCGCCACCCCGGTCTGGCTGTACCAGCTGTGGAAGTTCGTCTCGCCGGGCCTGCACAAGCACGAGAAGCGCTACACCGTCGGCTTCCTGACGGCCGGCACCCCGCTGTTCCTGGCCGGCGCGGCCTTCGCGTACCTGGTCATGCCGATGACCGCGCAGGTGCTGATCAGCTTCGTCGCGGACGGCGTGACCTCGATCGTGCCGGTCGAGGACTACCTCGACCTGGTGACCCGGATGGTGCTGGTCTTCGGCGCCGGGTTCGAGCTGCCGCTGTTCCTGGTGATGCTCAACCTGGTCGGCGTGGTCACCGGCAAGCGGCTGCTCGGCTGGTGGCGGGCGATGGTGATGGGCATCACCGTCTTCGCGGCCTTCGCCACCCCGTCCGCCGACCCGCTGTCGATGCTGGCGCTGGCCGCGCCGATCTGGGCGCTGTACTTCCTGGCCGTCGGCATCTCGCTGCTCAACGACAAGCGCAAGGCCGAGCGCAACCCGGACAACGGGCTGAGCGACGAGGAGGCCTCGCACGTCGACCTGACCGTGGAGGACGTCGAGGACGCCGAGGCGGTGGGCGCGGCCGAGCGGGTCGAGGCGTCGTCCGCGCCGGTGCCCGCGGCGCGCGGCGAGCAGATCGACGACATCACCTGAGCGTGATCCGCTGAGTGATCGGAAGGCCCCGGACCGGTGCGGTCCGGGGCCTTCCGCATGCCCGGCGCGGGCCGGTGGGTGCAGATGCGCTGGTGGGGGGCTTGCCCGCGCTGAAGCCATGTGACATATTACTGACGTGTTGAAGCCAACCTCCTACGACGTCGTGGTGATCGGCGCCGGCGTGGTCGGCGCCGCCTGCGCCTACTACGCCGCGCGCGCCGGACTGCGGGTCGCCGTGGTGGACCGCGGCCCGGTGGCCGGCGGCACCACCGGCGCGGGCGAGGGCAACCTGCTGGTCTCCGACAAGGAACCCGGACCGGAACTCGACCTGGCCCTCTACTCCACCACCCTGTGGCGCGAACTCGCCGAGGAGTTCGGCGACCGGGTCGAGTACGAGGCCAAGGGCGGCCTGGTGGTCGCCTCCGCCCCGGCCGGCCTGGACGCCCTGCACGCCTTCGCCGAGCGGCAGCGCGCGGCCGGCGTGGAGGCCCGCCCGGTCGCCGCCGACGACCTGCACGCGCTGGAGCCGCACCTCGCCGACGGCCTGCCCGGCGGCTACCTGTACCCGCAGGACGCCCAGGTGCAGCCCGCGCTGGCCGCCGCCCACCTGCTGCGCGCCTCCGGCGCCGACCGCTACCTCGGCGAGGCCGTCACCGCGCTGCGCCGCGGCCCCGACGGCGCCCTCACCGGCGTGGTCACCGAACGCCGCGAACTGGCCGCCCCCGCCGTGGTCAACGCCGCCGGCACCTGGGGCGGCGAGGTCGCCGCGCTGGCCGGGGTCCGGCTGCCGGTGCTGCCGCGGCGCGGCTTCGTGCTGGTCACCGAGCCGCTGCCGCGGATCGTCCGGCACAAGGTGTACGCCGCCGACTACGTCGCCGACGTCGCCTCCGGCTCCGCCGACCTGCAGTCCTCCGCCGTGGTCGAGGGCACCCCCGCCGGGCCGGTGCTGATCGGTGCCAGCCGCGAACGGGTCGGCTTCGACCGCACCCTCCGCGCCGAGGTGCTGCACCGGCTCGCCCGGCAGGCCGCCGCGCTCTTCCCGGTGCTGCGCACCGTCCAGGTGCAGCGCGCCTACCGGGGCTTCCGCCCCTACCTGCCCGACCACCTGCCCGCGATCGGCGCGGACGCCCGGGTGCCCGGCCTCTACCAGGCCTGCGGCCACGAGGGCGCCGGCATCGGCCTGGCCCCCGCGACCGGGCTGCTGATCAGCCGTCAGCTCACCGGCCACACCCCCGATCTCGACCTCACCCCGTTCCGGCCCGAGCGGTTCGCCTCCGGCGGGGAGAGCGCGGAGGGAGAGGACGGATGAGCGCGCACCGGACCCGACCGGTCGGGCTCGAGCCGTCCGGGCCCGCCGGAGCACGTGCCGGGAGTGGCCGCCCGTCCGAACCGTTCGAGAGCGAGGAGTGACCGTGGACCCGATCGACCTGGTCGGCGCCGAGCCCGGCCCGGCCCGGACCGTCCTGTTCGACGGCCGGCCCGTCCCCGCGCTGCCCGGCCAGACCATCGCCGCCGCGCTGTGGGCGGACGGCGTGCTCGCCTGGCGCACCACCCGCACCGGCGGTCGGCCGCGCGGCGCGTTCTGCGGCATCGGCCAGTGCTTCGACTGCCTGGCCACCGTCAACGGCCGCCCCAACCAGCGCCTGTGCCTGCTGCCCGCCGAGCACGGCGACACCGTCACCACCCAGGAGGGCCACGGCCATGCCGACCTCGCCGTCTGAGCGGCCCCACGACCTCGCCGTGATCGGCGCCGGACCGGCCGGGCTGGCCGCCGCCGCCACCGCCGCCGACCTCGGCCTGCGGGTCGCGCTGCTGGACTCCGGCCCGCGCCTCGGCGGCCAGTACTACCGGCACCCCGCCCCCGAACTCGGCGCCGCCCGCCCCGAGAAGCTGCACCACGGCTGGGCCGCCTTCGCCCGGCTGCGGGCGCGGCTGACGGGCCATCACCTGGTCGACCACCTGGCCGGCCACCACGTCTGGGCCGCCGAAGCCGGCGAGCCCTGGCGCCTGCACGCCACCCGCGGCCCCCAGGCCGGCGACCGGGCCACCGTCCTGGCCCGCACCGTCCTGCTGGCCACCGGCGCCTACGAGCGGCAACTGCCCTTCCCCGGGTGGACGCTGCCCGGCGTGGTCACCGCGGGCGGCGCGCAGGCGATGCTCAAGTCCGGCCTGGTCCTGCCCGGCCGCCGGATCGTGCTGGCCGGCAGCGGACCCCTGCTGCTCGCCGCCGCCTCCTCGCTGGTCGCCGCCGGCGCCGAGGTCCCCGCCGTGGTCGAGGCCACCGACTACCTCGGCTACGCCCGCGGCCTGCCCACCCTGCTGGCCAACCCCGCCAAGCTGGTCGAGGGCGCCGAGCACGGGGCCGCGCTGCTGCGCCACCGGGTCCGGCTGCGCCGCTCCAGCGCGGTCGTCGAGGCGCACGGCGACGACCGCGTCACCGGCGTCACCGTGGCCCGCCTGGACGCCCGCTGGCGGCCGGTGCCCGGCACCGAGCGCCGGATCGCCTGCGACGCGCTGGCGATCGGCCACGGCCTGGTCCCGCAGATCGAACTGGCCACCGAACTCGGCGCGGCCACCCGCACCCTGCCCGACGGCACGGTCGCCCTGCGGGTCGACGCCGAGCAGCGCACCAGCCTGCCCGGCCTGTACGCGGCGGGGGAGACCTGCGGCGTCGGCGGCGCCGACCTCGCGCTCGCCGAGGGCGTACTGGCCGCGCACGCGATCGCGGGACGGCCCGCCCCCGAGCCGGTGCGCCGCCGCCGTGCGCGCCGCCGCCGGTTCGCCGAGCTGATGGCCGCCGCGCACGCGCCCGGACCGGAGTGGACCGGCTGGGTCACCGACGACACCGACGTCTGCCGCTGCGAGGAGGTCCCCGCCGGGCGGATCCGCGCCGCCGTCGACGAACTCGGTGCGGCGGACCCGCGGACCGTCAAGCTGCTCACCCGGGCCGGCATGGGCTGGTGCCAGGGCCGGATGTGCGGCCCCGCGGTGGCCCGCCTGTCCGGCGGCCCCACCGGACGCGCCGACAGCCGGCCGCTCTCCTGCCCCGTCCCGCTGGCCCAACTCGCCGACGGCACCGAACTTTCCCCCTGAGCCCGCCCCGCCGGGCTCCCCTGCTCGCGACGGCCGACGGCCCGGGCCCTTGTGGTTCACCGTCGCCCGTTTATAAAATGTCACACATCATATCGAGGGAGACCCCCGTGACCCGCACCCCCCACGACCCCGCCCGTCCCTGGCGCGGCATCATGGTCGCCACCACGCTGCCCTTCCGTGACGACCTCACGGTGGACTACGACGCCTACGCCGAGCACGTCCGCTGGCTGATCGACAACGGCTGCGACGGCGTCGTCCCGAACGGCTCGCTGGGCGAGTACCAGACCCTCACCCCCGAGGAGCGCGCCAAGGTCGTCACCACCGCCGTCGAGGCGGCCGGCGACGGCGCCCGCGTGATGCCCGGCGTCGCCGCCTACGGCAGCGCCGAGTCCCGCCGCCTCGCCGAGCAGGCCGCCGAGGCCGGCGCCGGCTCCGTGCTGCTGCTCCCGCCGAACGCGTACCGCGCCGACCACGCCGCGGTCCGCGCCCACTACGCCGAGGTCGCCAAGGCCGGAGTGCCGATCGTCGCCTACAACAACCCGATCGACACCAAGGTCGACCTGGTCCCCGCGCTGCTCGCCGCGCTCCACGCGGCCGGCTCGATCGTCGCCGTGAAGGAGTTCTCCGGCGACGTCCGCCGCGCCTACGAGATCGCCGAGCTCGCCCCCGAGCTCGACCTGCTGATCGGCGCCGACGACGTCCTGCTGGAGCTCGCCGTGGCCGGCGCGGTCGGCTGGATCGCCGGCTACCCCAACGCGCTGCCCGCCGCCAGCGCCGAGCTGTACCACGCCGCGGTGTCCGGCGACCTGGCCACCGCGCTGCCGCTCTACAAGTCGCTGCACTCGCTGCTGCGCTGGGACTCCAAGACCGAGTTCGTCCAGGCCATCAAGCTCTCCATGGACCTGGCCGGCCGCCGCGGCGGTCCGACCCGCGCCCCGCGACTGCCGCTCACCGGCGAGGTCGAGGCCGCGGTGCGCGCCGCCACCGAGAAGGCCCTCGCCGAGGGCCACAAGTAGGGGCAACCAGCAGGGGCCGTCAGTAGGGCCGCGACCAGGGCCGCGGGCAGGGCTTCGCGCCAGGCCGCCGGCACGGGTCCCGCAAGCGGCCGGGCCGGCTCTCCGGGGGGAGCCGGCCCGGCTGACCCGCCGTCAGGAGACAACACCGACATGCGTACCCGCCACGTCTTCCACGCCGTCGACTCGCACACCGAGGGCATGCCCACCCGCGTCATCACCGGCGGGTTCGGCACCATTCCGGGCGCCACCATGGCCGAGCGGCGCGTCCACTTCCAGCAGCACCTGGACCACTTCCGGACGCTGCTGATGTACGAGCCGCGCGGCCACGCCGCGATGAGCGGCGCGATCCTGCAGCCGCCCACCCGCCCCGACGCCGACTTCGGCGTCCTCTACATCGAGGTCTCCGGACTGCTCCCGATGTGCGGCCACGGCACGATCGGCGTCGCCACCGTCCTGGTCGAGACCGGCATGGTCCCGGTGGTCGAACCGGTCACCACCGTCCGCCTCGACACCCCCGCCGGCCTGGTCGTCGCCGACGTCCGGGTCGAGGGCGGGGCGGCCGTCGCGGTGACCATCCGCAACGTGCCGTCGTACTCCGTCGGGCTGGACCTGAAGGCCGAGGTCCCCGGGTACGGCACCGTGCGGTACGACCTGGCGTACGGCGGCAACTACTACGCGATCCTGCCGCTGGCCGAGTTCGGGCTGCCGTTCGAGCGCGGGCGCAAGGACGACATCCTGGCCGCCGGGCTGGCGCTGATGGACGTGATCAACGCCTCCGAGGGCCGCCCCGTGCACCCCGAGGACCCCTCCATCCACAGCTGCCACCACGTCCAGCTGCTGGCCCCCGGCTCCGACGCGGTGCACTCCCGCCACGCGATGGCCATCCACCCCGGCTGGTTCGACCGCTCGCCCTGCGGGACGGGCACCTCCGCGCGGATGGCCCAGCTGCACGCCCGCGGCGAGCTCGCCCTCGACACCGACTTCCGCAACGACTCCTTCATCGGCACCACCTTCACCGGCCGCCTGGTCGCCGAGACCACCGTCGCCGGCCACCCCGCCGTCATCCCCACCGTCACCGGCCGCGCCTGGCTCACCGGCACCGCCCAGTACTTCCTCGACCCCGCCGACCCCTTCCCCGCCGGTTTCCTGCTGTAGGGCAATCGGCTGCGCCCCGCCGAGCTGCGCCCCGACAGGGGCGGGGAACTGCGCGAGTCGGAAGAGACGCACAGTCAGTTCCGGGGATGGCGAGTCAGTTGCACCTCGGCGGGTGCGGCGGAACGTGGCACCCGGCCGGTGTCCGTGCCCCGACCTTCCCCAAGTTCCCTTCCGCCCCGCGCAGTTCCCCGCGCCCCTGTCGGGGCGCAGCCTGGTGGTGCGCGTCGTTCACGAAAGGTTTTCGTTCCCATGACCCTCATCAACTCGTACAACCCCGCCGATCCGGAGGATCTGGTCGTCGCCGCCGAGGCCGTGGGGGCGGCCGGTGTGGAGGCGGCGATCGTGGCGGCGCGCCGGGCGCAGCGGGCGTGGGTGGCGTTGGGCGCCGCGGGGCGGGCGGCAGCCCTGTCGCGGGCTGCGGCGGCGGTGGAGGGGGCTGCGGAGGAGCTGGCGCGGCTGGTGGTGCGGGAGGTGGGGAAGCCGGTGGCCGAGGCACGCGGGGAGGTGGCGCGGACGGTGGCCATCTGGCGCTACTACGCGCAGGCGCCGTTCGCCGCCGCGGGCGCCGTGCACGAGCCGGCCGCGGGGGAGGGGCTGCTGCTGACGCGTCGTCGGCCGTACGGTGTGGCGGGTCTGATCACGCCGTGGAACTTCCCGCTGGCGATCCCGACCTGGAAGGCCGCGCCGGCGCTGGCCGTCGGCAACACCGTGGTGCTGAAGCCCGCCCCGGAGGCGACCGCGTGCGCCCTGCGGCTGGCCGAGCTCGCGGGCCTGCCCGAGGGCGTGCTGACGGTGGTGCCGGGCGGCGCCGAGGAGGGGACGGCGCTGGTGGCCGGTACCGACGTGGTGTCGTTCACGGGCTCGACCGCCGTCGGCCGGGCCGTGGTGGCGGCGACCGCCGACCGCGGGGTGCCGGTGCAGGCGGAGATGGGCGGGCTGAACGCGGCGCTGGTGCTGCCGGACGCGGACGTGGCGCAGGCCGCCGCGCACCTGGCGAACGCCATCGCGGGCTACGCGGGCCAGAAGTGCACCGCGACCAGCCGGGTGATCGCGGTCGGCGACGCGTACGAGCCGCTCGCGGAGGCGCTGGCCAAGGCGCTGGCGCGGACCGCGGCCGGCGACCCGGCCGACGGGGTGACGGTGTGCGGTCCGGTGATCAACCGTCCGGCGCTGGAGCGGCTGACCGGGGCGATCGAGGGCGCGCGGGCCGGTGGCGCCACCGTGCTGACCGGCGGGGTGCGCCCGGAGCGGGCCGGGTGGTTCCTGGAGCCGACGCTGCTGGAGAACGTCCCGGCGGGGGACCCGCTGCTGACCGAGGAGTTCTTCGGGCCGGTGGCGGTGCTGCTGCACGCCGCCGACCTCGACGAGGCGATCGCGCTGGCCAACGACACCCGGCACAGCCTGTCGACCTCGGTGCACTCGCGGAGCCTGGACGTGGCGCTGGCCGCCGCGGACCGGCTGGACGCGGGGATGATCAGGGTCAACGCGCCGTCCAGCGGCGTCGACTTCCACCTGCCGTTCGGCGGGGCGAAGGCGGCCTCGTACGGGTCGCGCGAGCAGGGCCAGGCGGTGCTGGACTTCTACACCGCGTCACGGACCGTCAGCGTCCTTCCCGCCGAGGTGAACTGAGTGAACATCGCGACCATCGACTACCACACCGCCGGGGAGCCGTTCCGGATCGTGATCGCCGGGCTGCCGCCGGTCCCGGGGGACAGCGTCGCCGAGCGGCGGCGGTTCGCCGTCGGCGCGGGCGGCACGGCCACCTCGCCGCGGCCGAGCGCGCTGGACGACGTCCGCCGGCTGCTCACCCGGGAGCCGCGCGGGCACGCCGGGATGTACGGCGGGTTCATCGTGCCGCCGGACGACGGCGAGGCGCACTTCGGGGTGCTGTTCTGGCACAAGGACGGCTACTCCACCGCCTGCGGGCACGGCACCATGGCGCTCGGCGCGTGGGCGGTCGACTCCGGACTGGTGGCCGCGCCGGACGACGGCAGCGCGCTGGTGCGGATCGACGTCCCGTCCGGGCGGGTCAGCGCCACCGTGCACCGCTCCGGCGGCCGCACCACCGGCGTGACCTTCCGCAACGTGCCGACCCGGGTGCTGGCCCGCAAGGTCGAGCTGCCGACCTCCCGAGGCGTGGTCGCGGTGGACCTGGCGGACTCCGGGGCGGTGTACGCCTCGCTGCCCGCCGCCGCGCTCGGCCTGTCCGTGGTCCCGGACCGGCTGCCCGAACTGACCGCCGCCGGGCGGGAGATCCGCGCCGCGCTGGAGGGCCACGAGGCCCTGGCCGGGCACCGCGACGGCGTCTACGGGGTCATCCTGTACGACGAGCTGCCCGACACGCCGTCAGGTCCGCACCAGCGCAACGTCACGGTCTTCGCCGACGGCCAGATCGACCGCTCCCCGTGCGGCTCCGGCACCTCCGCCCGGCTCGCGCTGCTCGCCGAGGACGCGGTGATGGGCCCCGGACGCCAGCTGCGGCACGACTCGATCATCGGCACGGTCTTCACCGGCCGGGTGCGCGGGCAGCACGCCGACGGCGTGGTCACCGAGGTCACCGGCACCGCCCACCGCACCGGTGAGCACCGCTTCGTGCTGGACTCCGACGACAGCCTCGGCGCCGGGTTCCTGCTGTGACCGCACTGCTGGAGCTGACGCTCGGTCACCCGGAGGCGATCGACGCGCTGGAGCGCGCCCTGCGCGGCGGGTTGGACGTGGAGTCCTGCCCGCCGCGCTCGGCGGTCGCCGTCCCGGCCGGCGAGCTGCTGCTGATGCCCGCCGCCGACGGGGAGTTCGCCGGGGTGAAGATCGCCGGGGTGGTGCCCGCCAACCCGGCGGCCGGCCTGCCCAGGATCACCGGCAGCTACCTGCTGCTGGACGGCCGCACCCTGCAGCCGCTCGCCCTGCTGGACGGCGCCGCGCTCACCGCGCTGCGCACCCCCGCCGTGACCGCGCTGGCACTGCGGGCGCTGGCCGCCCCCGACGCCGCGCACCTGGTGCTGTTCGGCGCCGGACCGCAGGCGTGGGGCCACCTTGAGGCGCTGCGCACCGTGCTGCCGCTGCGCCGGCTGACCGTGGTGGCGCGCCGCCCCGCACCGGCCGAGGAGCTGGTGCGGTACGCCGCCGGGCTGGGCCTGGCCGCCGGGCGCGGCGGGCCCGACGCGGTGGCGGCGGCCGACCTGGTGGTGTGCTGCACCACCGCCCGCACCCCGCTGTTCGACGGCCGACTGGTGCCGGACCGCGCGGCGGTGGCCGCGGTCGGCTCGCACGAGCCGGACGCCCGGGAGGTCGACGAGCACCTGGTGCACCGGGCCGGCCTGTTCGTCGAGGCCCGGGCGGTGGCGCTGCGCGAGGCCGGTGACCTGCTGCAGGCGGGGGTCGGGGCGGAGCGGCTTGCTAATCTGTCAGAACTGGTGACCGGCGGGGCAGTTGTCCGCCATGATCGGCCGAGGTTCTTCAAGAGCGTCGGCATGGCCTGGCAGGATCTGGCGGTGGCGGCGGCCCAGTTCGAGGCGCAGCATCCAGGGCATTCACTCTCCGCAACGTGACATTGTACAATGAGGTTCTGTTGAACCTCCGGAGGAGCACCATGGCCGACCTGAAGCCCCGCAACCTCATCTCCGTCCAGGAGCGGCTGCGCGACCAGGTCGCCCACGCCCTGCGCGCCGCGCTGATCTCCGGCGAGCTGCGCCCCGGCGTGGTCTACTCCGCCCCGGCGCTGGCCGCCGACTTCGGTGTCTCCGCCACCCCCGTCCGCGAGGCGATGCTCGACCTGGCCCGCGAGGGCCTGGTCGAGGCCGTCCGCAACAAGGGCTTCCGGGTCACCGAGCTGAGCGAGCGCGACCTCGACGAGTTCACCGAGATCCGCGCGCTGATCGAGGTCCCCACGGTCGGCCAGGTCACCCGCACCGCCACCGCCGAGCAGCTGGAGGCGCTGCGCCCACAGGCCGAGGCGATCGTCGCCGCCGCGCGCAAGCACGACCTGATCGGCTACCTGGAGGCCGACCGCCAGTTCCACCTCGACCTGCTCGCCCTGGCCGGCAACGCCCGCCTGGTGGAGACCGTCGGCGACCTGCGCAAGCGCTCCCGCCTCTACGGCCTCAACCGGCTCGACCAGCGCGGCGAACTGGTCTCCTCCGCCGAGGAGCACCAGGAACTCCTCGACGTCATGCTCACCGGCGACGCCAAGGCCGCCGAGGAGTGCATGACCCGCCACCTCGGCCACGTCCGCCACCTCTGGGCCGCCGACGAGCAGCCCGCCCCCACCGCTCTGCGCCTGCCCGGCCGCTGACGGCCTGCGGCCGGCCCGCGCCAGTCGTGGGGCCGGTTTCGTGCGCCTCCGGATGCCCGGCCGCCGACGCCCGGTCGCAGGCTCCGCTCCGCCTGGCCGGGCTCGGGGCTTCCGGGCTAGCAGCCGCTGCCGGGTTCGGTGAGGCGGCCGTCGTGCATCTCCAGGACGCGGTCGACCCGGCCGAGGAGGTCGCGGTCGTGGGTGACCATGACGGTGGCGGTCCCGTGGGTGCGGGTGATCTCGCGCAGCAGGTCGACGATCTGCGCGCCGCGTTCGTGGTCGAGGGCCGAGGTGGGTTCGTCCACCAGCAGCACCGAGGGGCTGCCGAAGAGGGCACGGGCGATGTTCACCCGCTGGCGCTCGCCGCCGGACAGCTGGTGCGGGCGGCGGCGCTGCTTGGCGCCGTCCAGGCCGACCGAGGCGAGCAGGTCCTCGGCCCGGCGGCGGGCGGCGGACGGCCGGCGGCCGCGGACCGACTCCAGGACCAGCAGCTGCTCCACGGCGGTCAGTGAGGCCAGCAGGTTGGACTGCTGGAAGACGATGCCGAGCCGCTCGCGGCGCAGCGCGGTGCGCTGCCGCTCGCCCAGGGCGCCCGCGTCGACGCCGTCGACCAGCACCTGCCCGGTGTCCGGGCGCAGCAGCGTCGCGGCGACCGCGAGCAGGCTGGACTTGCCGGAGCCGGACGGGCCCGCCACCGCGGTGAACTCGCCGGGGGCGACGGTCAGGTCGACGGCGTCCAGGGCGGTCAGCCGGGCGTCGCCGTCCGGGTAGGTGAGGGTGACCCCGCGCAGGGCGAGGCCGGTGCGGACGGCCTGGAGGGCGGTGGTCATGCGGGGGCTCCCGGGGCTCGGTGAGGTGAGGGGCTGACGGGGCGTCATCGGTTCGCCCCCAGCGCCGCAAGCGGGTCGACGGCGGTGATCCGGCGCACCGCGAGCACCGCGCCCAGCAGGCCCAGCAGCACCATCGCGGTGACCGGCACCGCCACGGTCAGCGCCGAGACGTCGAACGGCACCGCCGCCGAGGCGAACGCCCCGCCGACCGCGCCCACCGCGCCGCCCAGCAGCGCACCCGCCAGCAGGACCGCCGCGGCCTGCGCCAGCGCGTCGCGCACCAGGTAGCCGCTGGACGCGCCGACCGCCTTCAGCACCGCGATGTCCGGCTTGCGCTGCACCGTCCACACCGTGAAGAACGCGCCGACGACCAGCGCGCTCACCGCGAACAGGAAGCCCTGGATCAGCTGCAGGCTGCCCTGCTCGGCCGCGTAGCCGTTGATCCCGGCCAGCGCGTCGTCCTTGCCGACCGCCTTGAGGTCGGCGGGCAGGCCGTGCGGGGTGCCGCGGACGGCCGCCGCGGTGGGCTGCTTCTGGCCGGAGACCCGCTGCCAGGTCGCCGGGGTGGTCCACACGCTCGGCGCGTGCGAGAGCGAACGCTCGGCGGTGACCGCGACGACCGTCAGGTGCTCGGGTCCGACGGTGACCTGCGTGCCGGGGGAGAGGTGGTACTTCGCGGCGGTGTCCGCGCCGACCGCCAGCTCGCCGTCCTTCGGCGCGGCGCCCGCGGACAGCGGCGGCAGCAGCGCGGCGTCGGTGCCCAGCACGCTCACCGAGGCCGCGCCGTCGGCGGTGGTCAGCCGGCTCATCGCCACCCCCAGCGGGGAGACCGCGCCCGCGCCCGGCGCGGCCGCCACCCGGGCGAGCTGATCCGGCGTCAGCGTGCTGGAGGCGAACGACACCTCCGGCTCGGCACCCGGCGCGGCGCCGAACACCACGCTGTCGACGGGGAGTTCGGCGACCGTAGAGGAGGCCGCCGAGGCCAGCCCGCCGGTCAGGCCGTACAGGAACACCACCAGGGTCGTGATCAGGGTGACGACCGCGCCCATCAGGGCGAACCGCCCCCTGGCAAAACGGATGTCACGCAGTGCGACGAACACGGGAACCTTCCGGGAAGTTCGGACTTCGAGGACGTGCGGAGTCGGGACTCGACTACCGCTCCAGCCTCGCCGCCGCGACGACCGCTGCCATCAGGGAGAGGAGGGGACTGCGGACCCCACAAGAGGTGCACCCGAAAATCCATCGAACGGTTGATGCCGCGCCGCGCGGCACGGCGGCGTGCACCCCGTACCCTCGGAAGGCGTGCCCCGTACCGAACCAGCAGCCGCCCCGAGCAGCGCCGACGACGACCACACCCGGTCCACCCCCGCGTTGCGGATGGCCAACCTCGCCGTGCACGGCCTGTTCTTCACCCTGCTCGCCGTGCTGCTGGTCCGCGCCGCGGCCGACGGCCGGCTGGGCCCGGCCGGCTGGGCCACCGCCGGGGCGCTCGCCGTCGCGTACGCGGCCGGCGGGGTGGTCCGGCAGATCCGCGAGTCCCGCGCGCTGGGCACCCTGTGGCTGCTCGCCGTCGCCCTGCTGTGGATCGAACTGACGCTCCAGCACCCCGAGTTCAGCTACCTGGCGTTCCCGCTGTACTTCGTCTGCCTGCACGTGCTGCCGCTGCGCTGGGCGCTGCCCGCGGTCGGCGCGCTCACCGCCGCGGTGATCGCCGCGCAGGCCACCACGCCCGGCGGGCTGACCACCGCGAAGGTCATCGGCCCGCTGGCCGGCGCCGCCGTCGCGCTGCTCACCGCGTACGGCTACGCCGCGCTCTACCGCGAGAGCCGGGCCCGCCAGCGGCTCATCGACGACCTGGTCCGCACCCGCGACGAACTCGCCGCCAGCCAGCGCGAAGCCGGCCGCCTCGCCGAACGCCAGCGCCTGGCCCGGGAGATCCACGACACCCTCGCCCAGGGCCTGGCCGGCATCGTGCTGCTCGCCCGCGAGGCCGCCGCCGAACTCCCCGCCGACCCGCAGGCGGCGGGCGCCCTGCTGCGCGAGGTCGAACAGACCGCCGCCGGGAACCTCGCCGAAGCCCGCCGCTTCGTCCACGCCCTCACCCCGCCCGCGCTCGACGACGCGACCCTCACCGATGCGCTGCGCCGGCTCGCCACCGCCGCCGACGCCGCCTTCCACCTCGACGGCGCCCCCTACCCCCTCCCCGTCGAAGCCGAGGTCGCGCTGCTGCGCCTCACCCAGGAGGCCCTCGCCAACGCCGTCCGGCACGCCGCCGCCCGGCACATCGCCGTCACTCTCGCCTACCTCGACGACGCGGTCACCCTCGACGTCTACGACGACGGCGTCGGCTTCGACCCCAGCACCGCGCCCGGCCCCGGCTCGTTCGGCCTGCACGGCATGCGCGAACGGATCGCCGCGCTCGGCGGCAGCCTCACCGTCGAATCCGCCCCCGGGGAAGGCACCGCCGTCGCGGTGTCGCTGCCGCTGCGGGCGATCGAGAGCCCGAGCGCTCCGGCCGGCGCCGGCGCCGTCCCGGAGGAGGACGCGGACGACGGGCGTGTGCTGCGCGTGGGCGCGATGGCCGGGGCGGCGCGGGTCGGTCGGGTGCGGCGCCTGGTGCTCGCGGGGGTGCGGCGGTGATCCGGGTGCTGGTGGTGGACGACCACCCCGTGGTGCGGCGCGGACTGCGCGCCATGGTCGACGACCTGCCGGACGTCACCGCGGTCGGCGAGGCCGCGGACGGTGCGGCGGCCCTCGCGCTGATCGCCGAACTGCCGTCGGAGCGGCGGCCGGACGTCGTGCTGATGGACCTTCAGATGGGTGCCGGCATGCACGGGGTCGAGGCGACCCGGCGGATCACCGCGCTGCCCGCGCCGCCGGCCGTGCTGATCCTCACCACCTACTCCACCGACGCGGACATCCTCGCCGCGGTCGAGGCGGGCGCCACCGGCTACCTGCTCAAGGACGCCCCGCCCGAGGAGGTGGCCGCCGCGATCCGGGCCACCGCCCGCGGCGAGACCGTCCTCGCGCCGCCCGTCGCCGCCCGCCTCCTCGGCCGGGTCCGGGCCGGCCGTCCCTCGCTCTCCCCGCGCGAGGCCGAGATCCTCCAACTCCTCGCCGAGGGCCTGCCCAACCGGCAGATCTCCAAGCGACTGTTCATCAGCGAAGCCACCGTCAAGACCCACCTGGTCCACATCTACGACAAGCTCGGCGTCGACTCCCGCACCTCCGCCATCGCCTCCGGCCTCGCCAGCGGGTTGATCCGCCCCGTGGAACGCTGACCGCCTCCGGCGGGGGTCGGATGGGTCGACTTCTGTGCCTGTGGCCTTGCGGGCGGGTTGGTCTGCCTTGTGGAGCGCTGACCGCCGGGGGATAACCGCTGGTGGTGGCGGGGTTCGGGGCGGCAGGATGGCGGGATGGATGCTGTGCACACGCTGGCCTGGCGGTATGTCGCCTGGCAGGTCATGCCCGAGGAACTGCCGATGGCTGCTGCCGAGTTGCTGGCTGCGGGCTATGACTCGCCGGCGCTGTGTGACCTGGCGGGGCGGGCGCGGCGGGAGGAGACGGGGGTGCTGCAGGCGTTGCTGGAGGCGGCCGTGGGCGAGCTCGGGGTGGGCCTGCCGACGGTCGGCCGGGCCGAGCGGTATCTGCTGCGGGATCTTGCCCTGCGCCTGCTGTCCGGTGCGGCCACCGCGCTGGAGGTGGCCGCCGCGGTGTCCGGGGTGGAGGGGGAGGACGCCGACGACCTCGAACTGCGTTTCCTGCGCGTCGCCGGCGGAGAGTGCTGCACGCGCTGCCTCACCGACGTCCAGCTGTACAACCCCGAGGCGTACGCCGCCTGGGAGACCGACCTGCGGACCGCCGCCGCCGAGCTCTGACGTGCCGTCACTTCCGGGCGGCGAGGTACGCGGGCCAGGAGCCGTGGTGGGTGATGTCCGGGGCTCCGGCCGCACCGGCCGGGTCGCAGCGGAAGCCGGGGACGGTCCTGCCGTCGGCGAGGCGGACCGGGCCGAGCAGCATCGGGGCGGGGAGGGTGGCGAGCAGGCGGGCGAGGCCGGCCGGGGGGAGCAGCCACAGTTCGCCCCCGATCGCGGCGCCGCCGTCCGCGACCGCCACCAGCCCGGGCTTGGGCGGGTCGGTCGGCAGGGCGTACAGCCGGTACTCCGCGGCGGTGGACACCGCTCCGGCCAGGTGGGCGCCGAGGGCCAGCAGGTGGCCGTTGAGGGGCTGCCCGGTCAGGTGGGCGCCGAAGACCGCCAACGGGACCGGCGGGTCGGTCAGCTGGGCGGCGATCGCGGCGAGCCGGTCCTCGGTGTGCGGCCGCCCGACCAGCATGACGCCGAAGGGCAGGCCGTCGACCTCGCCGGCCGGCACCGCGAGCGCGCACAGGCCCAGCAGGTTGGCGGAGTTGGTGAACCGTCCGAGCCGGGCGTTGCTGCCGACGGGGTCGGCGGCGACCTCCGCGAGCGTCGGGTGGCCGGTGGTGGTGGGGAGCAGCAGGGCGTCCGCGTCGCCGAGTTCGGCGAGCGCCGCCTCGCGCAGGTCGGCCAGCCGGGCGCGGTCGCGGAACAGCCGGTGCGCCGGGAGTTCGCCCGCGGCCAGCACGATCCGACGGACCGTCGGGTCCAGGTCGGGGCCGCCCCGGGCGAGGAACTCGCCGACCGCGTCGTACCGTTCGGCGGCGAACGCGCCGTCGTAGAGCATCGCGGCGACCGTGCTGAACGGGGTCAGGTCGAGCTCGCGCGCCGCCGGGAAGGCGGCGGCGGCCCGCCGGAACGCGGCGGACCAGCCCTCGGCCAGCTCGCCGAGCTGCTCGGGCCGGGGGACGGCGACTCGCCACGGGCCGGGGGCGCGGGCCGGTTGCGGCGCCGGGTCGGCCATCAACCGGTGGGCGGCGAGGGCCAGTTCGGTGGTGCGGGCGAAGACCGAGACGCAGTCCAGGCTGCGGCAGGCGGGCACCACCCCGGCGGTGGGGACGGCCCCGGGGGCGCCCTTCAGACCGACGACGCCGTTGAGCGCGGCGGGCACCCGGCCGGAGCCCGCGGTGTCGGTGCCCAGCGCCAGGTCGACCAGGCCCAGCGCGACCGCGACTGCCGAACCCGAGCTGGACCCGCCCGAGATCCGGGTGGGATCGACGGCGCCCCGCACCGCCCCGTACGGGCTGCGGGTGCCGACCAGGCCGGTGGCGAACTGGTCCAGGTTGGTGGTGCCGAGGACCACCGCGCCCGCCGCGCGCAGGCGGGCCACCGCCGGGGCGTCCGCCGCCGGCCGGTACGCGTAGGACGGGCACCCGGCGGTGGTCGGCAGACCCGCCACGTCGATGTTGCCCTTGACTGCGAGCACCAGCCCGGCCAGCGGCAGGTGCTCGCCCGCCGCCACCCGGGCGTCCACCGCGGCGGCCTCCGCCTCCGGCCCGTCCTGGGGCCGTAGGTCGATCCACACCTCGGGCCGGTCGGCGGCCGCGATCCGGCGGTAGGCGTCCCGGACCCGGGCGAGCGCGGGGGCGGTGGGGATCAGCATCGGCGGAGGTCCTCTCAGCGACGGGACGGGGAAAGGCGGGGGGCGGTCTCAGGACGCGGCGGCCAGCACCAGCAGCGCGGTGCCGGGCTCGACCTGGTCGCCCGGGGTGACCAGCACCTCGACGACCACGCCGTCCTGCGGGGAGGTGATCGACGACTCCATCTTCATTGCCTCCACCGCCAGCAACTGCTGTCCGGCGCGCACGGGTTGGCCGACCGCCACGTCGACCTTCCAGACCGCGGCGGTGAACTCCGCGGCGACCAGCGCCCCGCCGTCCGGCACGTCCACCGGCCCGGCCGGCGGCGGGGTGCCCGCGGCGGCGTCCGCGGCCCGGTCGAACTCGCCCGCGAGTTCCCAGGCATGGCGCTCGGCGGCGAAGGCCGCGGCCTGGCGCTCCCGGAACGCGGCGATCGGCGCGGCCTGCCGGTCGAGCAGCTCCAGGTGCTCGGCCAGCGAGAACTCACCCTCCTCGATCCGCAGTTCGAGCCGCCCGGCGGCCATGTCGGCGCGCATCTCGAGCAGTTCGGCCGCCGACACCGGGTACCAGCGGATCCGGTCGAAGAAGCGCAGCAGCCAGGGCACGCCCGCCCGGAACGGGCCGCGTTGCTGCCAGCCGGACCACATCTGCACCGTCCGCCCGACGAACTGGTAGCCGCCCGGGCCCTCCATGCCGTAGACGCACAGGTACGCCCCGCCGATGCCGACCGAGTTCTCCGCCGTCCAGGTCCGTGCCGGGTTGTACTTGGTGGTGACCAGCCGGTGCCGCGGGTCGAGCGGGGTGGCGACCGGCGCGCCCAGGTACACGTCGCCGAGGCCCAGCACCAGGTACTCGGCGTCGAACACCGTCCGGTACACCTCCTCGACGCTCGCGAGGCCGTTGATCCGGCGGATGAACTCGATGTTCCACGGGCACCACGGCGCGTCGTCGCGGACGCCCGCCATGTAGCGCTCGATCGCCTCCCGGGTGGCCGGGTCGTCCCAGGACAGCGGGAGGTGGACGGTGCGGCTGGGCACCCGGAGCCGGTCGGTGGCCGGCAGTCCGGCCTCCACCTCCCGCACCAGGTCGAGAAGTTGATTTGTCGTCAAAGCGTCCGGGTCGACGTGCACCTGGAGCGAGCGGATCCCCGGGGTCAGGTCGACGACGCCCGGCAGGTCCAGTTCGCCCAGGCGCTGCGCCAGGGCGTTCACGCGCATCCGCAGCGCCAGGTCGAGCTGCATCGGGCCGTACTCCACCAGCAGGTTGTCGTCGCCGCTGCGCCGGTAGGTGACCTCCGGCCGGTCGGCGGTGGCGGCCAGCCGGGCCAGCACACCGCCGTCGGTGACCGGGGCGCGGTCGGCCACCGGGTCGCCGTCGGGGCGGGCGCGCAGCCGGGAGGCGGCGTCCTCGGAGACCGGGACGAAGCGCACCCGGTCGCCGGGGCGCAGCTGGCCGAGCTTCCAGCGCTGGCCGCTGACGACGGTCGCCGGGCAGACGAAGCCGCCGAGCGAGGGGCCGTCCGGGCCGAGCAGCACCGGCATGTCGCCGGTGAAGTCGACCGCGCCGACCGCGTACGGGGTGTCGTGGATGTTGGACGGGTGCAGGCCGGCCTCGCCGCCGTCCGGGCGGGCCCAGGACGGCTTCGGGCCGACCAGCCGGACGCCGGTGCGGGCGCTGTTGAAGTGCACCGACCAGTCGGCGGCGTAGAACTCGGCCATGTCGTCGGCGGTGAAGAACTCCGGTGCGGCGTGCGGACCTTCGACCACCGGCAGGGCCCAGTCGGAGGTGAACGCGGGCCGCTCGGCGACCGGTCCGGCGCCCGGGCCGAGCCGGTCCGTGCCGCCGTGCAGCACGTCCCCGGCGCGCAGCTCGCGGCCGCCGTGGCCACCGAACGCGCCGAGCGTGAAGGTCGCGGCGCTGCCGAGGAAGTCCGGGACGTCGAGTCCGCCCGCGAGCAGCAGGTAGGTGCGCAGGCCCGGGCCGGGCGGCGCGCCGACGGCCAGCTCGCCGCCGGCCGGGACGCGCACCGGCTCCCACTGCGGGACGGGCGCGCCGTCGACCGTCACCTCGGCGGGCGCGCCGGTGACGCACACCCAGGTCGGGGCGGTGAAGCGGAGCGCCGGGCCGAGCAGGGTGCACTCCAGGCCGGGGGCGCCCTCCGGGTTGCCGAGGGCCCGGTTGCCGAGCCGGAACGACAGGTCGTCCATCGGCCCGCACGGCGGCACCCCGACGTGCCAGTAGCCGGTGCGGCCGGGCCAGTCCTGGACGGTGGTGAGGGTGCCGGCCCGGAGCACCTCGATCCGCGGCGTCGGGTCGGCGACGGCGGCCAGCGTCCCGGTGTGGTGCTCGGCGGCGCGCAGCTGCGGCAGGCCGGTGATCGCCCGCAGCAGGCCCAGGTTGGTCTCGATCCCGGCCACCCGGGTGCCGTCCAGGGCCGCGCCGAGCCGGTCCAGGGTCTCGGCCCGGTCCGCGCCGTGCACCACCACCTTGGCCAGCATCGGGTCGTAGGCTGCGGTCACCTCGGTCCCGGTCTCCACCCAGGTGTCCACCCGCACCCCCGGCGGGAACGCCACCTCGGTCAACCGGCCGGCGCTGGGCCGGTGTTCACGGCTCGGGTCCTCCGCGTACAGCCGGGCCTCCACGGCGTGGCCGCGCGGCTCGCCGACCTCGCGCACCACGTCCCGCTCGCCGCGGGCCAGCCGCAGCATCCACTCCACCAGGTCCACCCCGTAGACCGCCTCGGTGACCGGGTGCTCCACCTGCAGGCGGGTGTTGACCTCCAGGAAGTAGGCCCGCTCGCGCGCCGCGTCGTACACGTACTCCACCGTGCCCGCCGAGCGGTAGCCGACCGAGGCGCACAGGTCCCGGGCGGAGACGGCGAGTTGCTTGCGCACCAGGTCGGGGAGACCGGGCGCGGGGGCCTCCTCGAGGACCTTCTGGTTGCGGCGCTGGAGCGAGCAGTCGCGGTCCCCGAGGGTGACCACCCGGCCCGTGCCGTCGCCGAACACCTGCACCTCGACGTGCCGGGCGTGCTCCACCAGCCGTTCCAGGAACACCCCGGCGGTGGCGAAGGAGGCCGCGGCGGTGCGCTGCACCACGTCCCAGGCCGCGGTCAGTTCGGCGGGCGAGCGGCAGGCCCGCATCCCGATGCCGCCCCCGCCGCCGGTGGCCTTCAGCATCACCGGGTAGCCGATCGCGTCGGCCGCCGCCAGCGCCTCGTCCAGGCCGGTCAGCAGGCCGGTGCCGGGGAGCAGCGGCACCCCCGCGGCCTCGGCCGCCGCGCGCGCGGTGTGCTTGGCGCCGAAGACCTCCAGCTGTTCCGGCGTCGGGCCGACGAAGGCCAGGCCCGCGGCCTCCACCCGGCGGGCGAAGGCCGCGTCCTCGGACAGGAAGCCGTAGCCGGGGTGGATCGCGCCCGCGCCGGTCTCCAGCGCCGCGGCCAGCACCAGGTCGGCGCGCAGGTAGCTCTCCTTGGCGGCCGCCGGGCCGAGCCGCACCGCGTGGTCGGCCAGCCGGACGTGCGGGGCCGCGCGGTCCGGGTCGGCGAAGACCGCGACCGTGCGCAGTCCGAGCTCCCGGGCGGTGCGGATGATCCGGACCGCGATCTCGCCGCGGTTGGCGATCAGCAGGGTGTCGAACCCCGGTGCGTGGCCGGTCATCGCGCGGCTCCCTCGGTGACGGTCATCCGCACCGGCGTCGGGTCGAAGCCGTTGCAGGGGTTGTTGATCTGCGGGCAGTTGGAGACCAGCACCAGCACGTCGGTCTCGGCGCGCAGCGACACCCGCAGGCCCGGCGCGGAGCGGCCGTCGACGATGCCGAGGGTGCCGTCGGCCTCCACGGGGACGTTCATGTACCAGTTGAGGTTGGACACCAGGTCGCGCTTGCCCAGGCCCCACCGGGCGCCCTCGGCGAGGAAGTTCTCCACGCAGGCGTGCTGCGGCCAGGTGTGGTGCCCGTAGCGCAGGGTGTTCGACTCGCGGGAGCAGGCCCCGCCGACGGTGTCGTGCCGGCCGCAGTCGTCGGCGACCACGGTCATCAGCGGGGTGTGCTCGGTGGAGAGCAGCGTGTGGCCGGTGGTCAGGAACAGCGTCCCGGCGGCCTGCAGGGTGTCGGGCGCGCTGTAGCGCACCGCCGGGTCGTGCGCGTCGTACAGCAGGCAGTCCACCGCCTGGTTGCCGCCGAGGTCGGTCAGGGTGAGGACGTTCCCGCGGGCGACCACCGCCGACCACGGGGCGCGGGCCGGGACCACCCGGTCGATCAGCGGGGCGCTCTGACGGGTCGTCATCGTTCCTCCCGGAGGCCGGAGTCGAGGGAGCGGGCGAAGGCGAGGGTGTTCAGGTAGGCGCGCAACCGCTCCGGGGTGGCGGTGGCGAGCGGGTCGTCCGCGCCGGTCGGACGGCCGGGCCGGGACCGCAGCAGCAGCGGCGTGCACCGGTACTCCGGGCGCGGGTCCAGCGGGTGCGCGGTGTTGGCGACCAGCACCGTCAGCGGGAGTTCGGCGCGCAGCAGGACCCGGGAGCCCGGGCCGGCCGAGCCGGTGAAGCGCAGCGAGCCGTCGGCCGCCGCCCGCACCCCCTGGAAGAGCGAGACGCTCGGCGCCAGGTCGCGTGGCCCCAGGCCGTGCTTGGCGGCGGCCAGGGTGAACAGCTCCCGCCCGGCGGGCGACGGGCCGTGCGCCGAACCGTCCCCGTAGCGGGCCTCGTTGCGGGCCCGGGCCGAGGTGCCGGTGAGCAGGTCGTGGCGGCCGGAGCCGTCGGCGAGGACGGTCGCCAGCACCCGGCCCTGGTCGGAGAGCAGCACGCTGCCCGCGCCCAGGTACGCGTTCCACTGGACCTTCGCGGTGTCCGCCGGGTTGAGCCGCTCCCAGGTCCGCCCGGTCAGGTACAGCAGCAGGTGCGCGCAGGCGTCGCCGTCGCGGTCGACCAGCTCCAGCTCCGCGCCGGCCGGCAGCAGCAGGTGGGCGTACCCGCCGCCGGGCACCGTCTCCGCCCACAGGGCGCCGTCCGGCGGCGGGAGCATCGGCATGCAGTCGACGACCGCGCCGGCCTGCGCCCGGGCGTGCTCCCGGGCCGCACCGGTGGTGGCGGTGCCGCTCGCGGCGGCGGTGGTTTCTGTCATGCGACAGAAATTAGGCAGCACCGGCGTCCGCGCCATTGCCCGTGCGTAACACGGCAGTTACCGTCTCCTCACCGGGCCGGCCGGCGACCGGATGCAGCAGCGGACGGGCCGGAACCGGTGCCCCGGTGTGCGAGGATCGGGATCATGGCCGCCGTGAACCCCCGCCCCGCGCGCGTCGGACGCCCCCGAGCCGGCGGGCCCTCCGACAGCGGACTCAGCCCCCGGGACCAGGTGCTGGCCGCCGCCGCCGAGCTGTTCACCCGGGACGGCTACACCGCCACCACCACCCGCGCCGTCGCCGAGCGGGCCGGCCTGCGCCAGGCGTCGATGTACCACTACTTCGCCCGCAAGGAGGACATCCTCGCCACCCTGCTGGAGTCCACCGTCGAACCCTCGCTCACCCTCGCCGAACGGCTGCTCGCCCTCCCCGCGGCCGACCCGGCGGCCCGCCTGTGGGCCCTCGCCGCCGCCGACGCCGACCTGCTGCACCGCGGCCTGTACAACCTCGGCGCGCTCTACCAGCTCCCCGAGGTGCGCGGTGAGCGGTTCGCCCGCTTCCGCCGCGCCCGCGCCGAACTCACGGCCGCCTACGGCGAGTTGCTGTACCTGATCGAACCCGGCGAGCCCGCGGCCGAACACCGCCTGCGCACCGACCTGCTGCTCGGACTGGTCGAGGGCGGCATCGCCGTGATCCGCGACCGGAGCACCCACCCCGCCGACCGGATCGGCCCCGCCGTGGCCGACGCCGCGCTCCGCCTGGCCGGCTGCGACCGCGCCGCACGCGAGGCCGCAGCCGCGGCGGGCCGGACGCTGCTGCCCTGAAACACCACCAGCCGCCCGGGGGGAAGGGGCGGCTGACGGTACGTCGGAGCGCGGGGCGCCTGTGGGGCGCTGGCGGAGGGGAGAGACCCGGGAGCTGACGGTCTGTCGGGCGGCTGGCGACTCCGGAGCGCCGACGGAGTGTCGGGGAGCCGACGAGTGCCCCGGCCTGCGGCCCTGCCGATGTGGTGCCCGGCGGCGGGCCGGGGCGGTGGCAGCGTGTCAGGCTGCCGACGGGAGGACGGCTGTCGTCCGCCGCTCCCGGCGGGCTACCGCGGTGCGGTAGAGGGCGCCGGCTGCCAGCGCTGCCGCGAGGACCAGCACGGTGAACCAGCGCAGGTACCAGTGGCCGCCCTGCGGGTCGTAGACGGCGGCCCGCGGCCAGGCCAGGTTGACCGTCATCGCCACGCCGTACAGCAGCGCGAGTGCGTTCACCGGCAGCGCCCAGCGGCCCAGTGAGAACAGCGGGCGGCCCTGCTCGTCGGCGGTCGGAGCGTCGTCCGGGCCGATCGGCAGCCCGCGCAGCCGGCGCACCAGCAGGGCGCCGACCACCAGCGCGACGAAGGCCGCCGGCGCGGCCAGGTTGAGCAGCAGGAAGGCGGCCGCCAGCACGCCGACCAGCAGCGCCGCCGGGCCGGGCATGCCGGTGCGCGGGGAGACCGCCGCGAGGATCCGGGAGCCGGGGAGGGCGCCGTCCCGGGCCATCGAGAAGACCATCCGCGCGCCCGCCGTCTGCATCGCCAGCGTGCCCACGCACACCGCCACCGCGACGTCCGCGAGCAGCACCCGGCCCAGCCCGTCCCCGAGGGCGCCGGTCAGCACGTACGACAGCCCCTCGGTGGCGAGCCGCCCGTCGGTCAGGCTGGGTGCGGCGAGCAGGCCGCCGAGCAGCAGCAGTCCGCCGCCGACGCCCGCCGCGGTCAGTGCGAGCAGGATGGTGCGCGGCGCGGTCCGGCGCGGGGCGCGGGTCTCCTCGGAGAGCTCGCCCGCGCTGTCGAAGCCGATCAGCACGTAGGCCGCCGTGAACGAGCCCACCAGGAACACCCACAGGTAGCCGCCCGAGCCGCCGGTGTGCCCGGTGTCCGCCACCACCGCCGGGGAGCGCTCGGCGCGGGTGAACAGCAGGACCGCGATCAGCACGATCCCGGCCAGCTCGGCGGCCACGCCCACCCCGTTGACCGCCGACAGCACCCGGTTGTCCAGCACGTTGACCAGCGTGGTGAACGCGATCAGCGCACCGCCCAGCAGCACCGCGTTGGCCGCACCGCTGGGCGCCGTCAACGCGGGATCGCCGCCCACCAGTTGGAACCCCGACCAGAGCGCCGGCAGCACCACCTGGAGGGCCAGCGCCGCGGCGGCGACCACCACCACCTGCCCCAGCACCATCAGCCACCCCGTGAACCAGCCGTAGCCGGGCGAGGCCAGCCGGGAGGCCCACTGGTAGATCGCCCCCGAGATCGGGTAGCGGGCGGCCAGTTCGGCGAAGCAGGCCGCCACCAGCAGCTGGCCGCCCAGCACGAGCGGCCAGCTCCAGACGAACGCCGGCCCGGCGAAGCCGTAGCCGAACGAGAACAGCTGGAACACCGTGGTCAGCACCGAGATGAACGAGAAGCCCGCCGCGAACGAGGCGAACCGGCCCATCGTGCGGTGCAGTTGCTGCGGATACGGCACGCCCTCGGCGGCCTGGACGGGAACGGGGGGAGCGCTGGTGGTCATCGGGCACCGGCCTTCCACGAGCCTGTGGAGCACGTTTTTCTGTCGACCGACAGAAATAGGGCAGGCGCGCTTCTACGGCATTGCCCGTCCGTTGCCGCGACGTTGCCTTGTGCTCACCCGGGTCCGGCCCGGGCCCGGGTGTCGAACCCGGGCGCCGGGCCGCCGGATCGCGGGGCCGTCAGGCGTACTGCCCCGGGACGTAGTCACCCGCGGGCTGACGGATGATCACGTTCATCCGGTTGTAGGCGTTGATCAGGGCGATCAGCGACACCAGGGCGGCGAGCTGCTCCTCGTCGAAGTGCCGCGCCGCGTCGGCCCAGGCCTCGTCGGAGACCCCGGTGGCGGCGTCGGCGATCCGGGTGCCCTGCTCGGTCAGCTCCAGTGCGGCGCGCTCCGCCTCGGTGAAGACCGTGGCCTCCCGCCAGGCGGCCACCAGGTTCAGCCGCACCGAGGTCTCCCCGGCGTGCGCCGCGTCCTTGGTGTGCATGTCGGTGCAGAACCCGCAGCCGTTGATCTGGCTGGCGCGGATCTTCACCAGCTCCTGCGTGGCGGCCGGCAGGGTGGAGGCCGTGATCACCTGCCCGGCCGAGTTGATGTACTTGGCGAACTTCGCACCGGCCGTGCTGCCGTAGTAGTGGGGGAGACGGGCGTCCATGTCGGGCTCCTTCGATCGCTTCGTGTGCGCTGTCGAAGGACTGACCCCGCGGCCCGCGGCGATGTGACAACCCCTGCCTGTGACCCCCGTCACTCGGCCGGTCAGAGGAGGTAGGCGATCCGGCCGGTCAGGAGCAGGTAGCCGAGGGGGAGCAGGACCACCGGGAGCAGGACCCGGAGCCTGGCGCGGGGCGGCAGGCCGGGCGTCAGCAGGAAGGCGGTCAGGCCGAAGCAGCCGGCGACGAACAGGACCAGTTCGGGCCAGGACTCGAAGGGCCGTCGGGCGGTGGCGAGCACGTACACGCGGGCGGCGATCAGGATGACCAGCACGGCCATGCCGGAGACCTGCCAGGCCGGGCGGACGCCCGCCAGCCGCAGCAGCGGCCAGGAGAGCAGGCCGCACACCACCGGGGCCGAGAACACCACCAGGACGAAGAGTCCCAGACAGCCCCAGCCCTTGCCGCAGCGGCCCGCCTCGGAGACGGCCTGGATCGCCGCGATCGCACCCGCCACCAGTGCCCCGAGCAGGGCCCCCACGGCAGCCCCGCGCAGGGCCCGGCCGAGCGGGTCGACCGCTCTCGTCCCGCCGAGAGTCATCGTCATGTGCGGCATCCCCCTTGCCGATCGCCGGTCGCAGCCGCGTCATTCTGCCAGCCGCAGAGCGGTCGGCGGAGCGGAATCCGCGGCCGGACCCGGTCGGCGCAGCGGAATCCGGCGCCGGCCCGGATCGCGGCGACCCGCCGTAGGCGAACGGAGACCCGCCGGGAGCGCGGCGGCCCGACGTAGGGTGGACGCAGGGGGCCCCGGGTCAGGCGTAGGGAGCTACGGCATGGAGTTCGACTGGGAGATTCCGCTGGTCGCGGCGCCGATGGCAGGCGGCGCGAGCACCCCGGAGCTGGTGGCGGCCGTCACCGAGGCGGGCGGGCTGGGATTCCTCGCCGCCGGGTACCGGAGTGCCGCCGCCATGGTCGAACAGGTCCACCGCACCAGGGAGTTGACGGGCGGCCGCGAGTTCGGCGTGAACCTGTTCGTGCCGGGGCCGCCCGCCGCGCCGGAGCCGGTCGCCGCGTACCGGGAGCGGCTGCTGCCGGAAGCGATGCAGTGGGGCGTGGAGCTGCCCGCGGCGGTCGCGCCGGACCGCGACGACTGGGACGCCAAGCTGGTCGCGCTGTTCAACGACCCCGTCCCGTACGTGTCCTACACCTTCGGCCTGCCGACCAGGGCCGAGGTGCGTGCGTTCCGGTCCGCCGGGATGCGTCAACTCGGCACCGTCACCAGCCCGGAGGAGGCCCGCACCGCCACCGACCGCGGCATGGACGCGCTGGTGGTGCAAGGTCCCGAGGCCGGCGGCCACCGCGGCACGCACCGCGCGGAGGACCGGCCGAACGAGCTTCCGCTGCTGCAACTCCTCGGCGAGGTGCGGAAGGTGACGGACCTTCCGCTGATCGCCGCGGGCGGCCTCGGCGACGGCCGGGCGATCGCCGCGGCGCTGCGGGCCGGCGCGGTCGGCGCCCAGCTCGGCACCGCCTACCTGCGCGCCGACGAGTCCGGGGCGTCCGCCGCGCACCGGCGGGCGCTCACCGAACTCGCCGCGACGACCGTCACCCGGGCCTTCACCGGCCGCCCCGCCCGCGCCCTGCGCAACGCCTTCATCGACCGCCACGACGCGTACGCCCCCACCGCGTACCCGGAGGTGCACCACCTCACCCAGCCGCTGCGCGCCGCCGCCGCGAAGCGCGAGGACCTGACGGCGATGCACCTCTGGGCGGGCACCGCCCACCGCCGCACCCGCCCGGGCCCCGCCGCCGAGCTGACCCGGGCGCTGTGGCGCGAGGCGTCGGACGGCTGACGCTCCGTCAGGACAGCAGCGTGCCCATCCACTCCTCGATGCCGTCGACGGTGCGCGGGAGGGCGCCGGACATCAGCCGGGCGCCGTCGGCGGTGATGACGAGGTCGTCCTCGATGCGGACGCCGATGCCGCGCAGCTCGGGCGGGAGGGTGAGGTCGTCGGGCTGGAGGTAGAGGCCGGGCTCGACGGTGAGGACCATGCCCTCCTCCAGGACGCCGTCCAGGTACGTCTCGGCGCGGGCCTTCGCGCAGTCGTGGACGTCCAGGCCGAGCATGTGGCCGCTGCTGCAGAGGGTGTAGCGGCGGTAGAGGCCGGAGTCTTCGCGCAGCGCCTCCTCGGCGGGGACCGGGAGGACGCCCCACTCGGCGAGGCCCTCGGCGATGACCCGCATGCCGGCGCGGTGGAAGTCGCGGAAGGACGCCCCGGGCCGCAGGGTGGCGATGGCGGCGTCCTGGGCGGCCAGCACCAGCTGGTAGACGTCGCGTTGGACGGGGGAGAAGGTGCCGGAGAGCGGCAGGGTGCGGGTGACGTCGGCGGTGTAGAGGGTGTCGGTCTCCACCCCGGCGTCGAGCAGCAGCAGCTGGGACGGGTCGAGGGCGCCGTCGTTGCGGATCCAGTGCAGCACGCAGGCGTGGGCGCCGGAGGCGACGATGGTCTCGTAGCCGGTGCCGTTGCCCTCGGCGCGGGCGCGCCGGTTGAAGGCGCCCTCCAGCCAGCGCTCGCCGCGGTGGTGGCGCAGTGCGGCGGGCAGGGCGCGGACCACGTCCTCGAAGCCCGCGGTGGTGTGGTCGACCGAGAGCTGCAGCTGCTCGACCTCCCAGGCGTCCTTGACCAGGCGCAACTCGGCGAGCGCGCCCGCGAGTTGCCCGTCCAGGGCGGTCAGGGCCGAGGACGGGCGGCCGGCCAGCGCGTCGAGCGCGGGGTCGACGTCGGCGAGCAGCCGGGTGGGCACGGAGCCGGTGAAGAGCTTCGGCAGGTCGTCGAGGTGGGCGGTGCGCAGCCCGGTGAGCTGCGCGGCCTCGGCCAGGTCGGCGCGCCGGCCGACCCAGAACTCGCCGTAGCGGCGGTCGCGGTAGAACTCGGCGGAGCCGCCGGCCCGCGGTGAGCGCGGGCGCAGGTACAGCACGGGCTCGCCGTCCGGCTCGATCACCAGGACGTGGCCGACCTGCTCCTCGCCGGTCAGGCCGGTGAGGTGGGCGTAGGCGCTGTGCGGGCGGAAACGGTAGTCGCAGTCGTTGCTGCGGACCTTCAACTGCCCTGCGGGCACGAGCAGTCGCTCGCCCGGGAAGGCGGCGGCAAGCCGGGCGCGGCGGGCCGGGAAGTGGGCGTGGCCGGGCACCCGGTCCTCGGCGGGCAGCGGGGTGGCGGCCCACTGGGTGCCCATGAAGGCGTCCAGGGCGGGGGAGACCGGGAGGTCGTGGCTGCCCGTGTTCAGCACGGGCGGGGTGGACACGGCGGACGATTCTGGAAGCATGCTCGGGTCGGCTCCTCTGACCTGGGGCAACTACGGGGAGGGGGAATCGAGTTGCACACCGTCAGGTAAGGCCGAGGACACGGCTCGATAACGGTCCGTCCGCCTCATTGCGCTGTGCAATTTCACATTACTATGTTACGGGTCACACCTCAGTCAGGGCCAGACCCCGATTGAGCGGCCCCCCATTCCGGAGTTGCACATGAACAGGCGTACCCACGCCGCCCTCGCGGCGGCCATCGCGGCATCCCTCACCCTCGGACTCGGCGCGTGCAGCAGCAGCGCCGGGAGCAGCGACAACGGCGGCCAGCAGGGCGTGACCACCGAGGGCAACGGCATCGTCGGCGGCACTCCGGTGAAGGGCGGCACCCTCACCATCCTGTCGAACCAGGACTTCGACCAGCTCGACCCGGCCCGCAACTGGACCATGCCGGTGATGGACGTCGGCGTCCGGATGCTCTACCGCACCCTCACCACCTTCAAGGCGGCCCCCGGCGCCGAGGGCCTGAAGATCGAGCCGGACCTGGCCACCGACCTGGGCACCCCCAGCGACGGCGCCAAGACCTGGACCTTCCACCTGAAGGACAACCTCAAGTACGAGGACGGCACGGCGATCACCGCCGACGACATCAAGTACAACGTCGAGCGGTCCTTCTCCCCGGAGCTGCCCGGCGGCCCCGACTACGCGGTGCGCTACCTCAACGCCCCGGCCGGCTACCAGGGCCCGCTCACCGGCCAGCGGCTCGGCAAGGAGGCGATCGAGGTCCCCGACGCCAAGACCATCGTCTTCCACCTCAAGCGCCCGGTCGCCGAGTTCGGCTACACCGTCACCCTGCCGACCTTCTCGCCCGTCCCGAAGGCCAAGGAGACCGGCGCCAACTACTCCAACCACCCGGTCTCCTCCGGCCCGTACAAGATCGAGAGCTACGACCGCGGCAAGCGCATGGTGCTGGTGCGCAACACCAACTGGGACGCGGCGAGCGACCCGGTGCGCAAGGCCTACCCCGACAAGATCGTGGTGGACCAGACCCTCAAGGGCACCGGCATCGCCGACCGCCTGATCGCCGACCAGGTCGACGACAAGAACGCCATCTCCTACGTCGACCTGACGCCCTCGAAGATCTCCGAGGTACTCACCAACCCCGACGTCAAGAAGCGGCTGATCAGCGAGAACGCCGGCTGCACCACCAAGCTGGACATGAACACCACCAAGGCGCCGTTCGACAACCCCAAGGTCCGCCTGGCGATCCAGTACGCGGTCGACAAGGAGGCCGTCGCCGCCGCCATGGGCGGCCCGGCGTTCAACGACATCGCCACCACCTACCTGCCGCCGGTGCTCACCGCGGGCAACCCGATCGACCACTTCATGATCAAGCCGTCCGGCGACCCGGACAAGGCCAAGGCGCTGCTCACCGAGGCGGGCCTCGGCGGCGGCTTCGCCACCGAACTGGTCACCTCCACCGGCGGCAAGGCGCAGGCCGAGGCGATCCAGGCCGGCCTCAAGCGGGTCGGCGTGGACGTCACCATCACCACCGTCGACCCGACCGCCGTCAACTCCATCATCGGCGACAAGGACAAGCAGCCCGGACTCGCCGCGCAGGGCTGGTGTCCTGACTACCCGTCGGCCGCCACCTTCCTGCCGATGATCTTCGACGGCCGGCAGATCAAGGACAAGGGCAACCAGGGCGACATCACCCGGTTCAACGACCCCGAGGTCAACGCCGAACTCGACCGGATCGCCGGCATGGAGGACCTGCAGAAGGCCAACCAGGCCTGGCTCGCCCTGGACGCCAAGGTGATGGACGCCTCCCCGGCCGTCCCGATGGTGTGGCAGAAGAAGCCGGTGCTGGTCGGCTCCAACATCGCCGGCGCCTACGCCCACCCGGTCTGGGCCGGACAGCTCGACTACGCGGTCATCGGCCTCAAGTCCGTGAACTGAGGGGCGATCCGCAGATGACCACCCCGCTCACCTCGGCGCCGGCCGGGGGAGCGGGGGCCGCGGAGGACACCGCCACCGCCGCCCCCGCCTCCCCCTGGGCCCTCGCGCTGCACCGGCTGCGCCGGCAGAAGGCCGCCGTCGTCGGCCTCGCCATCATCGTCTTCTTCGTCCTGATCGCCGTGCTCGCCCCGGTGCTCACCGCGATCAGCGGCAAGGGCCCCGACCAGATCGACAAGAAGGCCGTCGACCCCTACCTCGGCGGCCTGCCCCGCGGCAGCCTCGGCGGCATCAGCCCCGACCACTGGCTCGGCGTCGAACCGCTGCTCGGCCGCGACGTCTTCGCCCGGCTCGTCTACGGCGCCCAGATCAGCCTGCTGGTGGCGTTCAGCGCCGCCCTGCTGATCACCGTCATCGGCACCGTCCTCGGCATCACCGCCGGCTACTTCGGCGGCCGCGTCGACGCCGTGATCAGCCGCTTCATGGACGTCATGATGTCCTTCCCCAGCCTGATCTTCATGATCGCGCTGCTCTCGGTGGCCCGGAACGTCAACCGCGTGGTGCTCCTGATCGGCGTGCTCTCGGTGTTCAGCTGGCCCTACATCGCCCGGGTCATCCGCGGCCAGACCCTCTCGCTGCGCCACCGCGAGTACGTCGAGGCGGCCCGGGCCTGCGGCACCGGCAACCGGCGGATCCTGCTCACCGAGATCCTGCCCAACCTCACCGGCACGATCATCGTCTACGTCACCCTCGCCATCCCCGGCCTGATCGGGGCCGAGGCCGCGCTGACCTTCCTCGGCGTCGGGATCCGCCCGCCCACGCCCTCGTGGGGGCAGATGATCTCCGACTCGGTGCTCTACTACAAGGTCGACCCGATGTTCTTCATCCTCCCCAGCGCCTGCCTGTTCCTGGTCGTGCTGGCCTTCACCCTGCTCGGCGACGCCCTGCGGGACGCCCTCGACCCGAAGGGCAGCCGCACGTGATCGGATTCCTGGCGCGCCGCCTCGCGGCGATGGCCGTCACCCTGCTGGTGATCTGCGCCCTCACCTTCGCGGTCTTCTACCTGCTGCCCACCGACCCCGCCGCCCAGTTCTGCGGCAAGGACTGCTCCGCCGACCGGATCGAACTGGTCCGCCAACAGCTCGGACTGAACGACCCCCTGATCGTCCAGTTCGGCCGCTACGTGGCCGGCATCTTCGCCGGCCAGACCCTCGGCACCGGCCCGTACGCCGTCCGCTGCGACTTCCCGTGCTTCGGCTACTCCTTCCAGAGCGCCCAGCCCGTCTGGACGTTGATGATGGACCGGCTGCCCACCAGCGCCTCCCTCGCGCTCGGCGCGGCCGTCCTGTGGCTGGTCCTCGGCCTCGGCGTCGGCGTGCTCTCCGCGCTGCGCCGCGGCAGCTGGCTCGACCGCACCCTGATGGTCGGCACCATCGGCATCGCCGCGCTGCCGGTCTACTTCACCGCGATGATCCTGCTCTACCTGGTCGTCACGGTCGGCGGACTGCTCCCGTACCCGCGCTACATCGCCTTCACCGAGGACCCCGGCAGCTGGATCGCCAACCTGATCCTGCCCTGGACCACCCTCGCCCTGATGTACGCCGCCATGTACGCCCGGATGACCCGCAACTCCGTCATCGAGACGATGGCAGAACCGTACGTGCGCACCGCCCGCGCCAAGGGACTGCCCGAACGCCGGGTGGTCGGCAAGCACGGACTGCGCCCCGCCCTCACCCCCGTCGCCACCATGCTCGGCATGGACCTCGGCGGACTGCTGGCCGGCGCGCTGATCACCGAGTCGCTGTTCAGCCTCCCCGGCGTCGGCAAGCTCTTCGCCGACTCCCTCAACAAGGCCGACCAGCCGGTGATCATGGGCATCACCCTGCTCGCCTCCTTCTTCATCGTCAGCTCCAACCTGGTCGTGGACCTGGTCTACGCCTGGATCGACCCGAGGGCGAGGCTCGCATGACCGGTCAACCGCTGCTCGCCGTCCACGACCTCAGCGTCCACTTCGCCACCGCCGAAGGCACCGTGCACGCCGTCAAGGGCGTCGACTTCACCGTCGAAGCCGGCCGCACCCTCGGCATCGTCGGCGAATCCGGCTCCGGAAAGTCCGTCACCTCACTGGCCGTCATGGGCCTGCACCGCGGCGCCACCGTCACCGGCTCCGCGAAACTGCACGGCCGGGAGCTGATCGGCGCCCCCGAGGAAGAGATCCGCCGGCTCCGCGGCCGGACCATGGCGATGGTCTTCCAGGACGCCCTCACCGCGCTGCACCCCTACTTCACCATCGGCGACCAGATCGCCGAGGCCTACCGCGAACACCACGGCGGCAGCCGCAAACGGGCCCGCGCCCGGGCCGTCGACGTCCTCGGCGACGTCGGCATCCCCGAACCCGCCCGCCGCGCCGACGAGTACCCGCACCAGTTCTCCGGCGGCATGCGCCAGCGCGCCATGATCGCCCTCGCGCTCTCCTGCGAACCCGACCTGATCATCGCCGACGAGCCCACCACCGCCCTCGACGTCACCGTCCAGGCCCAGGTGCTCGAACTCCTGATGAAGCTCCAGCAGGACCGCGGACTCGGCATCGTGATGATCACCCACGACCTCGGCGTGATCGCCCGGGTCGCCGACGAGGTGCTCGTCATGTACGGCGGATCCGCGGCCGAACAGGCCCCCGCCGACACGCTGTTCGCCGCCCCCCGGCACCCCTACACCCGCGGCCTGCTCGACTCGCTGCCCCGCCTCGACGCCGCCGACGGCGCCGCACTGCGCTCCATCCCCGGCACCCCGCCGTCCCTGCTCACCCCGCCCGCCGGCTGCGCCTTCCACCCCCGCTGCCCCGTCTACGCCGCCGCGGGCGACCCCCGCTGCACCGGCGACCGCCCCGCCCTGCGGCAGGTCGCCGACGGGCACCGCAGCGCCTGCGTCCTCGATGAGGTGACCACCGCATGACCACCTCCGTTGCCTCCGCCGTCGACGCGACCGGCGCCGACGAACCGTCACCCCTGCTCAGCGTCCGCGACCTCGGCATGACCTTCCCGGTCCGCTCCGGCCTGCTGGGCCGCAGACTCGGCGTCAAGGCCGTCGACGGCGTCACCTTCGACGTCCGCCCCGGCGAGACCCTCGGCCTGGTCGGCGAGTCCGGCTGCGGCAAGTCCACCACCGGACGGATGCTGGTCCGCCTCCTCGACCCCACCGCCGGCACCGTCGCCTTCCGCGGCGAGGACATCACCCGCCTCCCGCAGGGCCGCCTGCGGCCGCTGCGCAGCAAGTTCCAGATGATCTTCCAGGACCCGTTCGCCTCGCTCAACCCGCGGCAGACCGTCCAGCAGATCATCGCGGCGCCGCTACGCGCGCAGGGCCTGGCCGCCGAGGCGATCCGCCGCGAAGTCCGCGACCTGGTCCACCTGGTGGGCCTCGCCCCCGAGCACCTGGAGCGCTACCCGCACCAGTTCTCCGGCGGCCAGGCCCAGCGCATCGGCATCGCCCGAGCCCTGGCCACCCGCCCCGAACTCGTCGTCGCCGACGAGCCGGTCTCCGCGCTCGACGTCTCCATCCAGGCCCAGATCGTCGGCCTGATGGAACGCCTGCAACGCGAACTCGGCGTCGCGTACGTCTTCATCGCGCACGACCTCGCCGTGGTCAAGCACATCAGCCACCGGGTCGCCGTGATGTACCTCGGCCGGATCGTCGAGATCGGAGAGAAGCACCAGGTCTACGACCGCCCCGCCCACCCCTACACCAAGGCCCTGCTCTCCGCGGTGCCCCTCCCCGACCCCGCGGCCGAACGCGCCCGCGAACGCATCGTCCTCCTCGGCGACCCCCCGAGCCCCGCGAGCCCGCCCCCCGGCTGCACCTTCCACCCCCGCTGCCCCAAAGCCCAGGCCATCTGCCGCGACGTGGCTCCGCCCCTGACCCCGAACGGCCTCGGTCGCGAGGTGGCCTGCCACTTCCCCGAATCCTGACGTTCCGTCAGTTCCCGGGCGAGGTGGCCTGCCACTTCCCCGAATCCTGACGTTCCGTCAGTTCCCGCCCCGACAGGGGCGCGGGGAGCTGCGCGGTCAGCCATGCACCATCCGTCAGTTGACTGATCATCGGCCGGCTGCACTGTCCGCCGTACCCCCGCTTGGCGCGCACGGGGCCGGGCGGCCAGCCCTCAGTGACTCGTCGTCATCGGTTGCTCGCGCAGTTCCCCGCGCCCCTCGCGGGGCGCGTTGATATCCCTCCCCCCACGAACCATGGAGCCCCCACCATGCGAAAGACCCTTGTCGCGGCCGTACTCGCCGCGTCCCTCACGATGCCCGTGCTGCAGAGCACCCAGGCGCTGGCGGTCACCCCCACGGCCGCCGCGTCGCACCTCTCGCCGAGCCCCGACCGGACCGCGTACGACGAGGTGGACCACCTCGGGAGTGCGACCGCGAAAGCGGGTGGCGTGGCGCCCGCGCCGGGCGGCGGGTCGCTCGGCGTCGACAACCACATCCCGGGGGCGCTGCCCGCGCGGGTGGGTGCGCCTGCCCCGGCCGCAGGTGAACTCGCCGCCGCCGCAGGCACGGTGAGCGCGACGACCGCCGCCGGAGTCCCGTGCACGCTCGACGCGATGACCGGCCTGAGCCCGGCCGCGCTCGCGGACTTCCTCGCCGATCCGGCCGTCACCGAGAGCTGCCTCGGCGGCATCGTGTGGACGTGGGACGCCCGGTTCGCCACCACCATGGACGCCCAGCACGTCCAGGCGGTGGCCGCCAAGGCGCAGTCCCTCGCCGCGACCGCCGACCCCCGCCTGTACCAGCTGTGGTACTTCCTGCACGCCGCGGTGTTCCACGACTTCAGTCACGCCGAGATCGACCTGACCACCGCACCGGTGACCGCCGCCGTCCAGCGGGCCATCGACGCCTACCTGGCCTCCGGGCACGCCTTCGACGCCACCGACACCGCGGGCCTGGTGATGCGCGAGCTCGGCATCGTCGCCGGAGCCACCGGCCTGCGCGAGCACAACCTGCCGCTGGTGAAGCAGGTCCTGGCGCACTTCGGACCGGGCACCGCGCTGGCCGGCTCCTGGCAGTGGGGCGGCGCCGCGCTCTCCGCGCTGAACGTCAACTTCCTCGGCATCGCCAACCGCGACGCCGCGTTCACCGCCGCCGTCGCCGCGGACGCCGACTACCGCGCCGCGTTCCGCGGGTTCGCCACCGCCGGCTACCTGAAGGGCACCCAGAACGAGTGGCTGGCCCGCGACGCGACCGGCGAGTACGGCCGGTTCGGGCAGATCGACGCGCTGAAGGCGCAGATCACCGGCGAGATCGGCGGGCTGCTCGCCGACACCCGGGCCACCTTCGGCGAGTACTCCGCGCCGTGGATCAAGGTGGTCGGCTGGGCCAACACCTACGGCGTCTGCGCCCAGTTCAACGTGTGCGCCGACCAGATCGAGGCCAAGCTGTTCCCGTACACCTACAAGTACGACAACGGCGCGATCGAGGTGCACACCGGCCTCGACAAGGCCACCGTCGACCAGATGTACTACGCCAGCAAGCAGGTGAAGACCCAGTTCTTCCGGGTGCTCGGCACCGACGCCCCGCTCGCCGGGGACACCAACACCACGCTGCACATCCACCTGTACGCGACCCGGTCCGACTACGAGGTCTACCACCCGCTGCTGACCGGGATGAGCACCAACAACGGCGGCATCTACATCGAGAACGGCGCCACCTTCTACACCTACCAGCGCACCAGCGCCGAGTCGTACCTGACGCTGGAGGAACTGTTCCGGCACGAGTACACCCACTACCTCAACGGCCGCTGGGCGGTGCCCGGTTACTTCGGCGACCCGCGCTGGTACAGCGGCGACCGGACCACCGCGATGGACGAGGGCACCGCGGAGTTCTTCGACGGCGCCACCCGCGACCAGGGCATCCTGGTGCGCAAGGCGCTGGTCAACAAGCTCGCCCAGGACGAGGCGGCGGGCATCCCGCGGATGACGGTCGACCAGCTCCTGCACGCGAGCTACGACGACACCCCGGCGTTCCACTTCTACAACTACGCCGGCACCTTCTTCGAGTTCCTGTGGACCGCGCACCCCTCGCTGATCCGCGAGATGTACGGCTACCAGCGCGCCGACGACCCGGCCGGCTTCGACGCCTGGCGCAGCCGGCTCGGGGCCGACCAGAACCTGCAGCGCGAGTACTTCGCCTTCCTCGACCAGCAGATCGCGAAGATCGACCAACTGGACGTCCCCAGCACGCAGTTCACCGCCAACGGATACCTGGCGTACGCCTACCCGTCCGAGGTGCGGGCCGCGTTCACCAAGAACGCCTACATGACGCCGGACTGCAAGGACAACGGCGACTGGGACAACAAGCCGATGCGCTTCGTCTGCACCGGCCGGATCACCGCCAACCTGTCGAACTCCGGCAGCGCCGACCAGGTGTTCAAGGACATGTCCTCCACCGTGGACTACTTCATCCTGCAGCGCACCAAGGGCGTCGCCAACAACCTCGACGACATGAACTGCTACTTCGGCAAGGTCGACATCTGGCCCACCGGCCAGGCCGGCACCGCCGACTACACCTGCGAAGGCCCCCTCCGCCGCTGACCCCGGCACCCACCAGCCCCCGCACGGGCCGGCCGTTCCCGGGCAGGCCCGCGCTTCCGCGGCCGGCCCGTGCGGGCACCACCTGAATGACCCACCTCCGAAAGGAACTCCCGCGTGACCGCGCTGTCCTGGGACGGCTCCGCCCCGCCGTCCGGTCGTACCGAGGCCGCCCGTACCGTCGACGCTGCCGGGCTGGCGGTGCGGATCACCGCTATCGGCAGCGCGACCGAACCCGTCGTCCGGGTCGTCCAACCGGGCACGCCTGGTGTGGTGTTGATCGAGGTGGAGAGCGGCGAGGAGGACGTCCGGCTGCGGGCCGAGTGGCAGGTGCCCTGCACCGGTGCCACCGGGTACTGGACGCCCAACACCAATGCGCGCTGGCTGCCGCCGAGTTGGGCGGCGCCCCGGGAGGCCTCGCTGCCCAAGGGCGCGCCGGTGGGCAGCCTGGTCGGGCCGGGCGACGCCGCGCTGTGCACCTTCGCGGTGGGCGAACCGGTCCGCCCGGTCAGCATCGGCGAAGGCGCCGTCGAGGAGACCGGCCGCTACAGCTGGTGGGTCGAGCACGACGGGCCGAAGCTCAGCCTGCGCCTCGACCTGAGTAACCGTCACTTCGCCGACACCGTAAGGGAGTCCGCCGACTGGTGGGCCACCCTGGTGCCGGTGCGCGCCGTCCCGGACGCCGCGTTCGAACCGGTCTTCTGCACCTGGTACGCGCTGCACCTGGCGATGACCGCCGCCGACGTGGAGAGCCTCGCCGAACTCGCCGCGCCGCTCGGCTTCGGCTCGCTGATCGTCGACGACGGCTGGCAGACCGACGAGCGCACCCGCTCGTACGCCACCACCGGCGACTGGGAGCCCGCCCCGCGCGCCTTCCCCGACTTCGCCGGCCACGTCCGGCGCATCCAGGCCCTGGGCCTGAACTACCTGCTGTGGCACGCGCTGCCGTTCGCGGGCGACCGCAGCCGCGCGGCCGAGGCGCTGGCCGGCCACACGCTGGCCCACCTGCCGCAACTGGAGACCCACGTGCTCGACCCGCGCAGCGCCGCCGTGCGCGCGTACCAGGTCGAGCGCCTCGCCGCGGCGGTGGAGCGGCACGGCGCGGACGGGCTGAAGATCGACTTCATCGACACCTTCGCCCGCCCGGCCGACACCGGTTCACCCGACGCCGACTGCGCGACCGTCGCCGAAGGCGTGCAGAAGCTGCTCGCCGCCCTCGACGCGCGGCTGCGCGCCACCCGGCCCGAGGTGCTGGTCGAGCACCGGCAGGGCTACACCGGCCCCGGGCTGTGGCCGTACGCGACGATGGTGCGGGCCGTCGACTGCCCGCTGGGCGCGGTGGAGAACCGGGTCCGGATCGCGGACCTGCGGCTGACCGCCGGGCCGCTCGCCGTGCACGCCGACCCGCTGACCTGGCACCCGGCGGAGCGCCCGGAGCGGATCGCGGTGCTGCTGCAGTCGGTGCTGTTCGCCACCGCCCAGGTCTCGGTCGACCTGGCCGCGCAGAGCGCCGACCAGCTCACCGCGCTGGCCTTCTGGCTGAGCGTCATGCGCGAGCACCGCGACCTCCTGCAGCGCGGCGAACTGCGCCCGCACCGACCCGAGTTGGCCTACCCGGTGATCGAGGCCCGGCACGGCGCCCGGCGGGCCTTCGGCCGGTACGCGCCGCTGCCGCTGCGCGTCGACGGCGAGTGGGAGCTGCTGCTGGTCGCCAACGCCGACCAGGACACCCTGGTGCGGCTGGAGTTCGACCGCGCTCCGGGCCCGGTCGAGCTGCTGGTGCAGGACTGCCTGGGCGGTACCGTCGCCCGGGCCCGGACCCCGGTCGGTGCCGCGGAGCTGTCCGTCCGCGTCCCCACCGGGGGCCTGCTCACCGTGCGCCGGTAGCCCGGGGAGGCTCAGACCTCGAGGTCGGCCTCGACCTTCTTCAGCTGGTGGCGGGCCATCGCCAGGTTGGCCCGGTTGCGGTCCAGCGCCAGGTAGAGGAACAGGCCCTTGCCGGAGCGCGCGGTCAGCGGGCGGATCAGGTGGTACTGGGTGGAGAGGCTGATCAGGATGTCCTCGATCGCCTCGTTCAGGTTGAGCAGCTCCATCGCCCGCAGCTTGGCCCGCACCACGTCGGTGTTGCCGGCCGCGGCCACGTTCAGGTCCAGGTCCGGACCGCCGCCGATGGTGCCCAGCGCCATCCCGCTGTTGTAGTCGACCAGGGCCACACCGATGGTGCCCTCAATCGTGCTCATGATGTCCTTGAGCGAGGTTTCCACAGCAGCCATGTTCTCAAATACCTTTTCTCATCAGGGAATTGACGGTTCGTCAGGTTGCTTGACGGGGAGATCCGGAGATCGTGAGCGGGTGGGGAGGGGTCAGAAGGCGCGATCGAGGTCGGCGTCGGCGAGGGCGGCGATCCGCGCCCCGGCCCGCCGGGCCTCCAGGTGCAGCCGGCCGACGTTGGCCTGCGCCCCGGCCAGCAGGGTCAGCACCGTGTACGAGCCCGCCGCGTAGGTGGCGGTGTAGCCGCGCTCGCCGCGGGTGATCAGCTCGCGGAAGCCGCCCTGCCCGGTCGCCTCCGACAGCCGGGCGCCGACGCCGAGCGCGGCGGCGGTCAGCGCGGCCACGCTCTCCGCCTCCAGTCCGCTGGTGTCGTGGGCGACCACCAGGCCGTCGGTGGTGGCGACCAGACCGCCGGTCAGGTGCGGGATCCTGGCCCGCAGGCCGCGCAGCTCGGCCTGCACCTCGGCTTCCGGCAACACGGTCGTCCTCCTCGCGGTCAGTTGTCGAAAGGTCCGCTTCATGACTCGGTCGGCGGGACGGGGCAGGCGGGTAGGGCGGTCACAAGGCCTCCAGAGCGGCGCGTAGTCGGAGCAGTAGCCCCACCTCCGGATCCGAGGGGTCGTAGGTGCGCGGACCGGGCGGCAACAGCACGTCCGGCGGCACGGGTTGCGCGGCGGCCGGTGGTGGCGGGTCGGGGACGGCGGCCGGCCGCCGGGCCCCCAGCAGCCCGGCGGCGGCCAACTGCCGGACGTCCAGCAGTGTGCCGAAGGTGGAGCGGCCCAGCAGCCGGGCCAGCTCGGTTGCGGTCCGGGTGCCGTCGGCGGCGGCCAGCAGCGCCTGCCGGCGGCGGCGCGGGACCGCGGTGCGGCGCTGCGGCGGGGTGCCGGTGGCCAGCAGCGGGACCAGGTCGAGTTCGGCGGTGGGCCAGCAGGCGTCCAGCAGGGAGCGGCGGCGGCCGACCGCGCCGCGCAGCTCCAGGACCGTCAGCGGCCGGGCGAGCCGGAAGACCGGGCGGGCCGCCGGGTCGAAGCGCAGCTCGCCGCCGTGCTGGGCGAGGGCGAAGTGGCCGGCGTCCAAGGTGGCGGTGAGCCGGGCGAGTTCGAGCTCGCCGGGGCCGAGGAGGTGGCTGCCGACCAGGTAGTCCGCGAGCCGGTCGGCGCCCAGCAGCAGGCTGTCCTCCCAGTCCCGGACGCTGATCCGGCCGGCCCCGGTGAGCAGGTGGCCGACGGTGGCGGCGGCCGGCGCCTCGGCGTGCACCGCGGCGCCCGCCACCAGGTGCACCGCGCCGTCCGGGCCGTGCAGGGCGCCGGTGGCGCCCTCGGCGGCCAGGTCGGTGAGCGCGGCCTCGAAGGTGGTGGCCGGTGCGCAGGTGGAGCGCCGGCGGCGGGGCAGCGGCGTGCGCGAGCGGCCGGCGGCGGCCGGAACGGGCTGCACGGGAACGGCCGGCGGGGGGAACCCGTCCGGGGCCGCCGCCGTGAGCGGCGTCAGGGTGTCGGCGGCGGGCATCAGTTGAGCACCAGCCGGTCGGCGATCCCGGCGAGCCGGATCCGGGCCATCGCCAGGTTGGCGTGGTCCCGGTCGAGCCGCAGGTAGAGGAAGACGTTGGCGTCGAACGGGACCGGTACGAAGCGGATCAGGTGGTAGTTGTCCGCCGAGGTGACGATGACGTCCTCGGCGGGCGGGGCTCCGGTCTCCGGGTCGGCGAAGGACGGGGTCTGGGTGACGGCGCGGGCCAGCTCGGTGGCGTCCGCCGCGCCGACCTCGTGGTCGCCGTCGGGCCCGATGCCGGCGGTGCCTATCGCCAGACCGTTGGTCCAGTCGACCAGGCTCACCCCCAGGGCGCCGGTGATCCCCATGGCTTCCGCAAGGCACTCCTCGATCCCGGGCACTGAACCGCTGTCCCTCCCCACCGTGCGGAACACGGCGCGTCGCTGCCACCGCCTTCACCTGCGGTAGTCTGACCAGGACGCAACGCTACCGGCGGCGACACGGGAGAGCGAGACTTTCCCGCATATCCGTCGGGCATATGCCCGAGTGCGCTAGGGTGCCCCGGCGGCTGACGCTCCGTCAGGAAGGCGTCGCAGCAGCGGAATCGGCGAGGCCACCACCCACGGGCAGGAGGCCGGCGCCCCGACCGCGGCGATCCACGGCGCCGGGCGCAGCCCGAGGGTGGAGCCGAGCGCCCCGCCGAGCAGCGAACCAGCGGCCGCACCCCGTAGTTGACGGCCTGGTAGGCGCCGGACACCCGGGAGCGCAGTGCGTCGGGGACGCACGCGGCGAAGATGGCGCCCGCGGTGATGTCCAGGACCATCACGCCGACCCCGGAGACGAACGCGAGCGGGACGGTCAGCAGCAGCGCGGCGCGACCCGGGTCGGTGGCGATCACCATCCGGCGGCGGTGCCCGTAGCGGTCCGCCCGGCCGCCGGCGTGCAGCGACAGCAGCAGGTAGGGCAGCCGGCCCGCGGCGGCCAGGTAGGGCCTGGTCAACTCGTCGATGCGGGAGGTGAGTTCGGTGAGCTCGGTGGCGGTCGGGTGGAGCAGGGTGTCGCCCGTGCCGGCCGCCTCGCGCCATTCGGGGGAGTCCTCGGCGCGGTGCGCCACCCAGCGGCCGGCGCGCTCGAAGTAGCCGTCCAGGGCGGCGCGTTGCAGGGCGTCGACGGCCACGGCCTGCTCCGGGTCGGCGGGGGCGGCGTCCCAACTGGTCGGCGGTCCCTCGCGGCGGAGCAGGTCCACCAGGGGTGTCCGGGTGGGATGGGCGTCGGTGCGCGGGGCGTGTGGGTGGGTGCCCCGCGCACCTCGCGGTGTCAGGACGCCGGACCGACCTTCACGGTGGTCAGCTTGCCGCCCTGGGTCTCCCGGACGATCTCGATCTTGGTGTTGGTGTCGGGCACCGTCACACCCAGCTGCGGGATCGCCGGGTCGGTGTACACCCCGGTGTGGTCGTTGAAGGCCGGCACCGCGGGCTCCGCGGGGACCACCGTGGCCACGCCCGCCTTGTGCAGGGTGAAGGAGGTGGTCGGCTTGAGCGAGAAGGTCGCGTCGTAGGACTGCGAGCGCCCGTTGGTGGTCGTCCCGTCGGCGAACCGCAGCGCCTGCGGGTGCGCGTCCACCGGCAGGATCAGGCCGCCGCCGAGGTGGTCCTTGGTGTTGTTGTCGCCGTAGGAGGTGTCCCACAGCCACACCAGCACGCCCTCCTGGTACGGGTAGGTGTCGACCACGTCGTTCTTGTTCGGCACGCCCCAGTACCCGAAGTTGTACGGGCCGGTCTTCAGGAAGGCGCCGTAGCCCACGTACCGGCGGTTCTCCACCAGGTACGCCCGCGGGTGCTGCTTGACCGCGTCCTTGCCGTGGATGACCGAGAAGCCGACCTCCGCCCAGCCCGCCGCGCCGTTCTCCGCGCCGTCGGCGAGGAGCTGCGCGCCGTCCGAGGTCAGCGAGACCGCGTCGACCAGCACGCCCTTGCCGTGGGTGTTGGAGTCCGAGGTGACGTGGAAGCGGACCTGCACGCTCTTGCCGAGGTAGGCGTCGAGCGGGATGTGCAGCTGCCGCCAGGCGTTGGAGGTGCCGGTCAGGCCCGGGGTGAGCGCGGTGGTGTCGCCGATCGGCTGCCCGTCGACGGTGCCGTGCAGCGGCGTCCAGGACTTGCCGCCGTCGGCGGAGGCCTCCACCGACAGGAAGTCGTAGTCCTGTTCGACGTCGTACCAGGTGGCCGCGTCCATCGAGGCCGAGCCGGTGGCGCCGGTCAGGTCGACGGTGCGGGCGAGCGAGGCGTCCATGTTGTCGCCGGTGTCGCTCCACCACTGCGCGCCGCCCTGGTACGGGTCGGCCAGCGTGGTGGTGGTGCTGCCCGGCGGCAGGTGGACCAGCAGCGCCTGCGCCTGGTCGGTGTTGTAGCCGCTGACGCCCAGGGCGTGGCTGGAGCGGGTCGCGGCCTGCGCCTCGTCGTAGTTCAGCCAGCCGAGCTGCAGCTTGCTCCAGGCGTCCAGGTCGCCCGGGTACTCGCCGGTGCTGTTCCTGCCCTTGCCGAGGTAGGAGGCGGAGGACATCAGCGACCAGAAGTTGACGGAGTTGTCGCCGCCGTTGGTCGGGTACAGGTCCGGCAGGCCCAGGTTGTGGCCGTACTCGTGTGAGAACAGGCCGACGCCGCTGTTCTCGCCCGCCTGCACGTAGTCGTAGACGTACAGGCCCGAGTCGCCGACCGGCGCCCCGCCGATCCGGTCGCCCGCCGGGCCGGTCTGGCCGGTCGGGTCGGGGAAGTCCCAACTGCGGTGCGCCCACAGGGCGTCCGCGCCCTGGGCGCCGCCGCCCCAGGTCTCGTCGACGCCGGCGTGCACCACGATCACGTTGTCGAGGTAGCCGTCCGGCTCGTCGAAGTCGCCGTCCTTGTCGTAGTCGTAGCGGTCCTGCACGTCGTACTGGGCGAGCTCCGCCTTGACGTCGGCCGCCGAGCGGCCCTTGGCGATCTCGCCGTCGTACCAGGCCTTGGTGGCGTCCCGGATGAACTCCTGGGCCTGGGTCCACGCGCCGCCGCCCTGCGGGCCCTTGTTGGAGCCGTAGCGGGCCTCGTTCCACGGCACGGTCACCCAGTCGGAGACGGTGCCCTGGATGTCGTACCGGCCCGAGGACTGGGTGCGGTAGAAGTTGCGCATCGAGTTCGCGCCGGGCGTGTCGTCGAAGAACATCTTCTGGTAGAAGTCGCGGCTGAAGTCGCTCTGCCAGTAGGTGTGGGTGTCGCTCTTCCCCGGCTGCGGGATCCGGTTGTGCTGCGGGCCGGGGGTGCCGGCGTAGCGCGGCTGGCCGTTGTACAGCGTGGAGTTGTCGACCTGGTCGCCGAACTGGGCCAGGATCACGAACACCTTGTCGGTGCGCTGCTGGGCCAGCTGGACGTAGTCGTTGCCGATCTTGACCTTGGCCGGCGTGGTGCCCTTGTCGCTCTTGGCCAGCCGGCCCTGGTTGACCTGCTCCAGGGCCTTGGCCCGCAGCGCCTGCCGGGCCTTCTCCTGCGGGGCCATCGGCGGCTGCGGGGCCTCGCGGCCCTCGGTGCCCTGATCGACCGTCAACGCGGCGACGGGGGAGGGAGGTTGGGAGAACGCGGGGGTCGCCGTCAGTGCTATCGCGCCCGTGGTCAGCGCAGCCGTGAGGGCTGTGGAGAGTCTGCGCAAAGTGACCCGGTCCTTTCGCGGGGTGGGTATCGGAATGGTGGGTAATATTTCACATGTCATCCACTACTGGGAAGGGTTGGCACCCAACTCCCGGCGCAGGAAGTCGAGTTCCACCGCCGCGACCTGCTCCATGACCCCGTTCGGCGTCATGTGGCTCACCCCCGGCAGCGGCAGCACGCCGTGCGGCCGTCCGGCCCGGGTCAGCGCCTCGGAGAGCAGCAGGGTGTGCGAGGGGTGCACGTTGTCGTCCGCCAGCCCGTGGATCAGCAGCAGCGGACGGCGCAGTGACGGCGCGTCGGGGATCAGGCAGTCCGCCAGGTACCCCTCCGCGTTGTCCTGCGGCAGGCCCAGGTAGCGCTCGGTGTACGCGGTGTCGTACAGCCGGAAGTCGGTCGGCGGGGCGCCCGCACTGCCCGCGTGGAAGACGTCCGGGCGGCGCAGCACCGCGAGCGCCGCGAAGTAGCCGCCGTACGACCAGCCGCGCACGCCGACCCGGGCCAGGTCCAGGTCCGGGTGGTCCGCGGCGAGCGCCCGCAGCGCGGCGACCTGGTCGTCCAGCGCGACCTGGGAGAAGCGCCGGAAGATCGCCCGGGTGAAGTCCGGCGAGACGAACGGGGTGCCCCGGTTGTCGACGGTGACCACCGCGAAGCCCTGGTCGGCCCACCACTGCTTGAGCTGCCAGCGCCGCGGCTCGTTCGCCACCGCCTGGTAGCCCGGGCCGCCGTACACGTCCAGCAGCACCGGCAGCCGGCGCCCGGCGCGGTGTCCGCGCGGGTACAGCACCGCGGAGGGCAGACCGAGTTCGGTCACCCGGGCGAGCTGCGGCCGGGCCCGGTAGGGGAGTTCGGCCGCCAGGTCGGGGAAGGCGGAGACCGTGCCCGCGTGCCGCAGCTCGCGGCGGACGCCGTCCTGGGAGGCGGAGGTGAGCAGCAGCGTCGAGTCGGCGTGCGCGGCCACCGCGTGCACGCCCGCGCCCCCGGTGAGCTTCTCCAGGGCGCCGGTGTGCGGGTCCAGCAGGAAGACCTGCTGGTCGGCCGGGTCGCCGTCGCCGGCCTCGATCAGCAGCCGGCCGTCCCGGTACGGGCCGACCACCCGGCGGACCTGGAGCCGCTCGTCGGTGAGGATCTTCCCGTCCAGCGCCACGCCGCGCGCGGCCGGGGTGTCGGCGGAGGTCAGCACCCGGCCGTCGGCCAGCCGCAGCGGGGTGCCCGGCAGCGGGTCCACCCAGAACTCGTCCTCGGTGCGGGAGAGTTCACGCGTCGTCCCGCTCACCGGGTCGGCGCTCAGCAGCACCACGCGCTGCTGCAGCCGGTCCGCGACGGTCAGCAGGATCTCCCCGTCGCCCTCCCAGCCCGCCGCCGTCACGTACGGGAAGGCGCCGTCGTCCCAGCGCAGCCGCACCCGCCCGCCGTCCAGCCGCAGCACCCAGAGCTGGACGTCCGCGTTGGGGCCGCCCGCCTGCGGGTAGGCGAAGGACTCCGGGGCCCGCTCCGGGTACGCCGGGTCGGCGAAGTGCCGCAGCGGCAGCGCCGACTCGTCGACCCGGGCGGCCAGCAGCGCGGCGCCGTCCGGCGACCACCAGTGCCCGCGGGTGCGGCCCAGCTCCTCGGCGGCGGCGAACTCCGCCACGCCCCAGACCGCGTCGTCCGCCGGGCTGAGCGGGCCGCCCGGGGACAGCTGCAGCGCCCCGTCGGCCACGTACGCCGTCACCGAGCCGTCGGCGTTCGGCCGCGGGTCGAACGCGGGCCCGGCGACCGGGAGTTCGACGCACTCGCGGGTCGCGGTGTCCACCCGGAAGACCCGTCCGTCCAGCGCGAAGACCGCCGCCGAGAGGTCCGCGGTGGCCGCGAAGGAGCCGATGCCGGGCGCCCAGAGCCGCACCCGCTCACGCAGCCGCCGCTCCAGCGGCGGCAGTTCGGCCGGGTCGCCGGAGCGCTCCGGGGCCAGTGTCAACGGGTCGGCGAGCAGCGTCTCCTGACGGGTCGTCAGGTCGTAGCTCCAGAGCCGCTCCACCGGGTCGGTCGGACCGGTGGAGCGCAGGAACAGGGCACGGCTGCCGTCGGCGGCGAGGGTGACGGCACGGGGGGAGCCGTAGCTGAAGCGGCCGGTGGCGGCGCTCAGCGCGAGGTAGGGGTCGGTGTGAGTCACCCGCCGATGGTTGCCGTGCCAGGGCCGGTTCGGCTAGAAGTATGACGTGTGAAATGTCACACAGCATCGAGAAGGGGTCCGCGATGACCACCCCACCGCTCCCCGGGAGCGCCGCGCTCTTCGGGCTCGACCCGGCGATCGCCCACCTCAACCACGGCTCCTACGGCGCCGTGCCCGTTCCGGTCCAGCGCCTGCAGGCGACCCTGCGCGCCGAGCAGGAGCGCGACCCCGACGGCTTCTTCCTCGACCTGCCCGAGCGCATCGGCCGGGCCCGCGCCGAGGTCGCCGCCGCACTCGGCGGCGACCCCGGCCGGCTCGCGCTGCTCACCAACGTCACCGAGGGCGTCGCCGTCGCCCTGGAGTCCGTCCCGCTCCGCGCGGGCGAGCGGATCCTGGTCACCGACCACGGCTACGGCGTGGTCACCCGGGCCGCCGAACGCCGCGCCGCCGAGACCGGCGCCGAGGTGCACTGCGTCCGGCTCTCCCCGCACACCCCCGACGAGGCCGCCGTCGCCGAGCGGGTGCTCGCCGCCGTCACCGACCGCACCAGGGTCGCCGTGCTCGACCTGGTCAGCTCGCCCACCGCACGCGCGATCGCCACCCCCGCCCTGCTGGCCGCGCTGCGCGAACGCGGCGTCACCACCGTGGTGGACGCCGCGCACGCTCCCGGCCTGCTCCCCGTCGACCTCGGGGGTGCGGCCGGCGGCGCCGACTTCTGGATCGGCAACCTGCACAAGTGGGCGTTCGCCCCGCGGGCCGCCGCCGTGCTCGCCGTCGCCCGGCCCTGGCCCGCCCGGGTCCGCCCGCTGACGTACTCCTGGGAGCACGAGCGCGGCTTCCCCTGGCGGGTCGAGTGGCGCGGCACCTGCGACTACACGCCGTGGCTGGCCGCCCCCGCCGGGTTCGCCCTGCTGGAACGGCTCGGCGCCGACCGGGTCCGCGCCCACAACGAGCAACTCGCCGTCCACGGCCAGCGGTTGCTGGTCGAACGGGCCGGACTGCGGGCCCTGCCCGGGCAGCCCGGCGTGGCCATGCGGACGGTGCGACTGCCCCCCGGCATCGCCGAGGAGGAGCACACCGCCCGGGCCCTGATGGTCGCCGTCCACCGCGCCCTGCACACCCGGATCGCCGTCCGCCCCTGGCCCGGCGGCGGCATCCTGCGGATCAGCGCCCAGCTCTACAACCGCCCCGAGGAGTACGCCCGGCTCGCCGACGGGCTGCCCCGGCTGGTCACCCGTTAGACGCGGGGGAGCGCGCCGCCCGTCAGCGGGAGGCGCGCAGCTCCTCCAGCAGCATGCCCTGGTCGGCGAGCAGTTCGGTGAGGATCCGCCGCGCCGTCCGGAGCAGCTCGGCGACGTCCGCCCCGGCGAGGGCGTACACCACGGTGGAGCCCTCCCGGGTCGCGGTCACCAGCCCGGACCGGCGCAGCTGGGCGAGCTGTTGGGAGAGGCTGGACGGTTCGATGTCCAGCTCCGCCAGCAGGTCGCGCACGGGCGTCGGTCCGGCCTGGAGCAGTTCCAACACCCGGATCCGGACCGGGTGCCCGAGCATCCGGAAGAACTCGGCCTTGGCCTGGTACAGCGGTACGGGCATGCTTCCTCCCCTTTCCGGCGGCTCGTCAGCCGCCGTCCCGCGCTCAGACCTCCAAGGACGCCTCGATCCGCTTCAACTGGTGCCGGGCCATCGCCAGGTTGGACCGGCTGCGGTTCAGCGCGAGGTAGAGGAACAGACCTCGCCCGCTCGACGTGGTCAGCGGTCGGATCAAGTGGTACTGGCCGGTCAGGGTGACCAGGATGTCCTCGATGCCGTCCTCATGGAGATTGAGCATTTCCATCGCCCGCATCTTGGCACGGACGAGGTCCGTGTTGGCGGCTGCGGCGACGTTCAGGTCGATCTCCCCGCCGTCGCCGAGCGTTCCCAGCGCCATCCCGCTGCCGTAGTCCACCAGGGCCACTCCGATGGCACCCTCGATGGTCATGGCTTCCTTGAGCGTGGTCTCCAGATTCGCCATCGCGCCTGTCCTCCTGTCATGGCGTGGATCGGTGGCACGACTGTAGGAACGGGATCGCTCCAGATCTGACTGTTGATCAGAATCCTTCGAAGCTGGCCGACCTTCGATCATTTGGCGGCGAACCTCCGACCACATGAAGACATTTGCAACTCAGGATGTGAACAGTTGACGGTCCCGGCATCCCGGGCGACCCCGGAGCGTGTCCCTCCGGTCGCACGGCGCAGCGGAAAAATCGGTGCTGTTGATGTCAGTCCAGACGGGTAATCTCAGGCTGAGATGCTCGATCACACCAACCACACCCGCTGCGCCCCGTCGCCGCTCCCGGCCACGGCCCCGCAGCCGCAGGCGTCGCCGTCTGCGACCCCGTCCAGCCACACTCACGGGAAGACAAGGTGACGCCAGTGCCCGGCACCCCCATGCCCGAAGAGCAGCTCAGCCCCGCCGAGGCGTACGCCGCCTCGCGCGCCCGGGCCAAGGAGCAGGCCACCGCGCTCTACGGTTTCCAGCAGCTGTACGACTTCCCGCTCGACGACTTCCAGCTGGAGGCCTGCGAGACGCTGGAGGCCGGCCAGGGCGTGCTGGTCGCCGCGCCGACCGGCAGCGGCAAGACCATCGTCGGCGAGTTCGCCGTCCACCTGGCGCTGGCGAGCGGCCGCAAGTGCTTCTACACCACGCCGATCAAGGCGCTCTCCAACCAGAAGTACGGCGACCTGGTCAAGCGCTACGGCGCCGCCAAGGTCGGCCTGCTGACCGGCGACAACTCGGTCAACGGCGACGCGCCCGTGGTGGTGATGACCACCGAGGTGCTGCGCAACATGCTGTACGCGGGTTCCAGCGCCCTCGACGGCCTCGGCTACGTGGTGATGGACGAGGTGCACTACCTCGCCGACCGGTTCCGCGGCGCGGTCTGGGAGGAGGTCATCATCCACCTCCCCGAGTCGGTGACCCTGGTGTCGCTCTCCGCGACCGTCTCCAACGCCGAGGAGTTCGGCGACTGGCTGGACACCGTCCGCGGCGGCACCAAGGTGATCGTCTCCGAGCACCGCCCCGTCCCGCTGTGGCAGCACGTGATGGCCGGCAACCGGATGTACGACCTGTTCGCCAGCCCGGACCGGGACGGCCGGCCGAAGGGCAGCCTGAAGAACCCCGCCAAGGCGGTCAACCCCGAACTGGTGCGGCTGGCCCGGGCGGAGAACGACCGCACCGGCCGGGACCGGTTCGCCCGCGGCCGCGGCCGCTCGATGCCGGCCGGGCGCCCCGGCCGGGTCTGGACGCCGGGCCGGGTCGACGTGATCGACCGGCTCGACGCCGAGGGCCTGCTGCCCGCGATCACCTTCATCTTCAGCCGGGCCGGCTGCGAGGCCGCCGTCCAGCAGTGCCTCAGCTCCGGCCTGCGGCTCAACCGCGAGGCCGACCGGGAGACCGTCCGGCAGATCGTCGAGGAGCGCTGCCGCGACATCCCCGACGAGGACCTGCACGTCCTCGGCTACTTCGAGTGGCTGGACGGCCTGGAGCGCGGCATCGCCGCCCACCACGCCGGCATGCTGCCGCGGTTCAAGGAGGTCGTCGAGGAGCTGTTCGTCAAGGGCCTGGTCAAGGCGGTCTTCGCCACCGAGACCCTCGCCCTCGGCATCAACATGCCCGCCCGCTCGGTGGTCATGGAGAAGCTGGTCAAGTGGAACGGCGAGACCCACGCCGACATCACCCCCGGCGAGTACACCCAGCTCACCGGCCGGGCCGGGCGCCGCGGCATCGACGTCGAGGGCCACGCCGTGGTGCTCTGGCAGCGCGGCCTCGACCCGGAGGCGCTGGCCGGCCTGGCCGGCACCCGCACCTACCCGCTGAAGTCCTCCTTCCGCCCGTCCTACAACATGGCCGTCAACCTGGTCGGCCAGTTCGGGCGGCACCGCTCGCGCGAGCTGCTGGAAACCTCGTTCGCCCAGTTCCAGGCCGACCGCTCGGTGGTCGGCATCGCCCGCCAGGTCCAGCGCAACGAAGAGGGCCTCGAGGGCTACCGCGAGTCGATGACCTGTCACCTCGGCGACTTCGACGAGTACATGAGCCTGCGTCGGCAGCTCAAGGACCGCGAGAACGAGCTCGCCCGCGAGGGCAGCAGCCAGCGCCGCAACGCCGCGGTCGAGGCCCTCGAGCAGCTCAAGCCCGGCGACGTGATCCACGTCCCCACCGGCAAGTTCGCCGGACTCGCCCTGGTCCTCGACCCCGGCCTGCCGCCGGTCGGCAAGCACGGCCGCGGCGGCCCGCGCCACCCCGACTTCCAGGACGGCCCGCGCCCCGTCGTGCTCACCGCCGAGCGCCAGGTCAAGCGCCTCGCGATGATCGACTTCCCGTACCCCGTCACCGCCATCGAGCGGCTGCGGATCCCCAAGTCCTTCAACCCGCGCAGCCCGCAGTCCCGCCGCGACCTGGCCTCCGCGCTGCGCACCAAGGCCGGCCACCTGGAGCCCGAGCGCTACCGCAAGGGCCGGGCCGCCGCCGCCGACGACCCGGAGATCGCCCGGCTGCGCGCCACGCTGCGCCAGCACCCGTGCCACGGCTGCAACGAGCGGGAGGACCACGCCCGCTGGTCCGAGCGCTACCACCGCCTCCACCGCGACACCGAACTGCTGGAACGCCGGATGCGCTCCCGCACCCACACCATCGCCCGCACCTTCGACCGGGTCTGCGGCCTGCTCGCCGACCTCGGCTACCTGAGCGGCGACACCGTCACCGACGACGGCAAGCGCCTGGCCCGGCTCTACGGCGAACTCGACCTGCTCGCCTCCGAGTGCATCCGCGAAGGCGTCTGGGACGGCCTCGCCGCCGCCGAACTCGCCGCCTGCGCCTCCGCGTTGGTGTACGAGTCGCGGCAGTCCGACGACGCCACCGCGCCGCGCGTCCCGGAGGGCGGCGCCAAGGAGGCGCTCGGCCGGATGATCCGGATCTGGGGCCACCTGGACGCGCTGGAGGAGCAGCACAAGATCTCCACCGCCGAGGGCGTCGGCCAGCGCGAGCCCGACCTCGGCTTCGCCTGGGCCGCCTACCGCTGGGCGCTCGGCCACAGCCTGGACGCCGTCCTGCGCGACGCCGACATGCCGGCCGGCGACTTCGTCCGCTGGACCAAGCAGCTGATCGACGTGCTCGGCCAGATCCAGGACGCGGCCGGCGACAACACCGAGCTGCGCAAGACCGCCCGCAAGGCGGTCGACGGCATGCGCCGCGGCATCATCGCCTACTCCTCGGTGGGCTAAGCAACGCGCACCACCAGGGTCGCGGGGAACTGCGCGAGTCGGAAGGCGCAGACGGTAAGGTCCGTCCACCAGCAGCCAGTTGCCGGTGGACGGACCTACAACTCACAGCTGGAACGTCGCCTCCACCGGGTAGTGGTCCGACGGCGACTGCGTGTCCAGCTGCCCGGCGGTCCACCCGGCCTGCGGGTCGAAGTCCACCTTCACCCGGGGGAGCGCCGCAGGCACCGCGCGGCCCGGCGCGTTGAGGTACCCGAGGTAGTCCAGGTCGTCCCGGTAGTCGACCGGGAAGGTCTCCACCCCGGACATGAACTGGCACCAGGCCGAGACCGAGCAGTCCATCGTGGTGTACACGGCCGCCGGGTCGGTCGCCGGGGTGCCGAGCGCACCGCCCACCGCGGCCTGCGCGTCGGCGTAGTCGCCGCGCGACTGGCCGTGCAGGTACTCGACGTTGAGGTCGCCGCCGATCAGCACCGGAGCGGCCGCGCCCGCGACGCCGTTCACCCAGGAGCGGATCTCGGCGAGCTGCCCGAGCCGGGTGGACTGGGTGGTGTCGGTGGAGGTGCCGTCCTCGTCGGCCTGCAGGTGGGTGCCGACCACCCAGGTGTCGACGCCGTTCTTGTTGATCTTCGCGAGGGCGGCGCCCTTGTTCGCGTGGTAGTCCCAGGTGCCGTAGGTGGAGTTGGCGAAGACCCGGGCGTACTGGGCGGTGATCGGGTACTTGGACAGGATCTGCGTCCCGCCGTTGATCACGAACCAGGAGGTGGAGCAGTTGCCGCTGACGCCGCTCCAGCCGCCGCCCGAGCAGACCTGGCCGACCACCGGGGTGCGGTACGGGTAGAGGTCGGCGAGCTTGGCGTCGATGTCGGCGGTGGCCGAGGAGTTGAAGGACTCGTCGAGCACCACCACGTCCGCGTTGTGCTTGCGCAGGATGGACTCGATGACCGGGGTGCGCTGGGCGGCGCGCTCGTTCTGGGTGGAGTCGACGATCGGGGTGGCCAGGTCGACGTTCCAGGCCAGCACCGAGAGGCTGGTGCCGGACGAGGTGGTGGTGGCCGGGACGGTGGCGGCGGACGCGGTCTGCGTGGCGCAACCGACCAGGGCGGCGAACGCGGCCAGGGCGGCCGCCGAACGACGCGAAAGCATAAGGATCTCCTGAGGGTCCGTCAGGGAGGGCGGGGCGCACCGTCCGTGGCGATGGCCCCGTTCATGACACCCGGGAGACTAGCTACCGGCCGGTAGGCCGTGGGGAAACGCCGAAGGAGCAGTTCCCCTCGATTCCGTGTCGGCAAGATGTCTGTACAGCTTAGGGGTGTACAGACAACTCCTCACTGCGCCAGGTAGCCGCCGTCCACCGGCAGCACCGCGCCCGTGACGAAGGAGGCGTCCGCCGAGGCCAGGAAGACGATCGCCGCCGCGACCTCCTCCGGCCGCCCCAGCCGGCCCATCGGGTGCAGCTTCTCGATCGCGGCCAGGTACTCCGACCCGCCGGGCTCCTCCGGTAGCCGGGCCACCCGCTCGGTGCGGATGGTGCCCGGCGCCACCGCGTTGACCCGGATGCCGCGGGCCGCCCACTCCACCGCCAGGTGCTTGGTCAGCCCGGACGCGACGAACTTGGCCGGGCCGTACACCGCCTGGCCCTGCTGGCCGGCCTCGCCGGAGATCGACGACACGCAGACGACCGCCCCGCCCCGGCCGCCGCGCAGCATCGCCTCGATGGCGTACTTGCAGGTCAGGAACATGCCCCGGCCGTCCACCGCCATCACCCGGTCGAAGTCCTCGGCCTCCGCCTCGGTGATCTCCCCGAGCGGCAGCACCCCGGCGTTGGCCACCGCCACGTCCAGCCCGCCGAAGCGCTGCTCCGCGGCGTCCACCATCCGCCGGACGTCCGCCGCCTCGGCCACGTCCCCGACCACGGTGACCAGTTCGGCGCCGGGCAGCGCCGCGGCCAGCCGCTCCAGACCGGCGGCGTCGATGTCCGAGGCCACCAAGCGGGCGCCCTCCGCGCAGAACCGCACCGCGGTCGCCCGCCCGATGCCGCTCGCCGCACCGGTCACCAGACACGCCCGCCCCGCCAGTACCCCGGACATCCGAACCTCCCGCGCACGCCGCACACCTGACGATCCGTCAAGGTATCGGCGGGCCTGGCCCGGTCCGGTGAGGCGCGCCACCGCGGCGGCACTCTCCTCGGTGGTGGACCGGATGCGGGCACTCGGCCTGATCGACGACTTCACC